>NZ_JBICTE010000042.1:0-26331 GCF_043197485.1 Micromonospora sp. NPDC049102
CAACCAGCGAGCCCGACCGAAAACCGGATACGCGACCAACTCCAAGATCCGCCACCCGGATTACCCCTTCAAGGCCGCATGACGAGGCACTAGCTCACGCGGTCCTGGCCCTCTGCGTGACGATGATGCAGCAGAGGACGACCGTCGCGGTCAGCGGCACTATGACGCTGAGGGGCTCGCCCAGCAGGAGAACCGCCCACACCAGGGTCAGCAGCGGCTGGGCGAGTTGGAGTTGGCTCGCTCGCGTCACCCCGATGAGGCCCATGCCGCGATACCAGACCACGAACCCACCGAACTGCGAGATGACCGCGATGTACGCCATACCCCCGATGGCCTCGGCCGTCACGCGCACCGGCTCGTGCGCAAGCGCGACCGCGCACACGGCGACGCTGACCGGAGCCGCGAGGACGACACCCCATGCGATGACCTGCCAGCCGGGCAGGTGCGCGGAGAGCCGCCCACCTTCGGCGTAGCCGGCGGCACAGACGAGCAACGCGGCGAACAGGTAGAGGTCGCCGAGCGTGGGCTGGCCGTGGTTCTGCGCGATGCTGAACGCGATGACCGTGGCCGCGCCGATCGAAGCGGCCGTCCAGAACAGTGTCGACGGGCGGCGTCCGGTGCGCAGCGCGGAGATCGTCGCGGTGGCCATCGGCAGCGCGCCGATGACAACGGCCGAGTGGGCCGTGGTCGACGTCTGTAGAGCGAACGTGGTCAGCAGCGGAAAGCCGATCACGCAGCCGGCCGCCACCACGGCGAGGGCTGGCCAGTCGCCGGCGGCCGGCAGGGGCGCGCGGGTGGCGAGGAGAGCGGTGAGTGCGATGGCGGCCGCCAGGACACCGCGAACCCCGGTGGCACTCCACGGCCCGAACCCGTCGAGCACCCAGTGGGTCGCCGGAAAGCTGAACGAGAAGCTCAGCACACCGAGCGCGGCGAATGTCGTCCCGTTCGCGAGTGGCGATATGCGAGCAAGGGTGATAGCGCTATTCTCCGTACTCATGTCAAACGGTAGCAGCAGTCATTCCTTGGCTGAGTCCATCGCCCAGGACATAGCGCTACTGCCGGAGGGCACCCGCATCGCCACCCACCGTGAGCTGGTGCGGCGCTTCGCCGCGAGCGGCACCACCGTCTCAGCGGCGCTGGCGCTGCTCGCCCAACGCGGACTGATCGCACCCCGTCCCGGCTCCGGGACGTACCGCACCGCGGCTCGCCCGGTAGTCCGCGCCGGGGACACGACCTGGCAGGAGGCGGCCCTCGACCCGGCGGGGGCGCAAGGAGCGTCGAGCGGCGCCCTGCGTGACTTCCACGCGCCCGCGCTGCTGCAGACGCTGTCGATGGCCGGGCCGGACATCGTCGACCTCAACGGCGGTTACCTTCATCCCGGGCTACAGCCGCTTGCCGCTCTGGCCTCGGCGATGTCGCGGGCAGCGAGACACCCGCAGGCGTGGGACCGCCCGCCCGCTGGAGGGCTGCCCGAACTGCGCGACTGGTTCGCCGCCGACATCGGCGGCGGCCTCGCTCGTCACGACGTCCTGGTGTGCGCGGCGGGGCAGAGTGCCCTGGCCATCGCGCTGCGCGCGCTCGCTCAGCCGGGAGATCCGGTCCTGGTGGAATCGCCGACCTACCCGGGCGCCATCGCCGCCGCCCACGCGGAGGGCCTGCGGCCGGTTCCGGTCCCCATGGACGCGGAAGGTCTGCGTGTGGACCATCTCGACCGGGCCCTCGCTCGAACTCGTGCGCGCGTCGTCATCGTCCAGCCGCTGTTCCAGAACCCCACCGGAGCCAGCATCTCGGCGGCCCGCCGGGACGAGATCCGAGCGCTCGCGCGCCGCCACGCCGCCTTCGTCATCGAAGACGACTTCGCCCGGCACATGGCGCACGCCGACGCCTCCATCGCCCCGCCGCCGATGGTCGCCGACGATCCGGACGGCACTGTCGTCCACATCAGATCCCTGACGAAGGTGACCTCACCGAACCTGCGCGTCGGTGCGATCGCAGCACGGGGCCCGGTCCTGGCCCGACTGCGATCCGCCCACGTCATCGACATGCTGATCGTGCCCGCTCCGCTTCAGCTGACCGCGCTGGAGGTGGTGACCGCACCCGGCTGGAGACGAGAGCGGAAGGCGCTCAGCGTCGCCCTGACCCACCGTCGTGAGGTGGCCACCGAAGCCGTCCTGACGGCCTTCGGCGACCACGCTCTCGCCCTGCGTCCGCGCGGCGGTTACCACCTGTGGGTGTCGCTTCCGGCGCACCTCGACGAGCACCAACTGATCCCTGCCGCTCTCGCCAAGGGCGTCGCGATCACGCCCGGAACGAACTTCTCCGTCACCGCCAACAGCCTCCGGCATGTCCGGCTCAGCTATGTCGCGGCACCGTCGGCCTCCGACGTCGACGACGCCATCCGCCGGCTCGCGCCACTGCTCATCGAGCCCTGATCCCCAGCCACCCGGGGACGCTCTCCGCGATGCGCGTCCACCCGCAGTTGCTGTCGGGCGTTCGGGGGCAGCGGACGGCGGGGCGCAGCACTACGGTGCGGAGGGTGGACAGTTCCGATCCGTTGGTGGCCGGCGTCGTGCACCACGCGCCCGGCTCGACCGTACGGCTGCGTCCGGTGGTCGAGGACGACGTGGCGATGTTGCGCCGGTTCGCGGTCGAGCCCGGGCTGATCGGGCTCGACTGGGCTGGCTTCCGGGATGCCGCCGCGCCGGCTCGCCGCCTCGGCGAGGACGGCTATCTCGGCGAGCGCACCGGCGGCCTGATCGTGCAGGTCGAGCCGGCGGCGGACTCCCGGGCGGGCTTCCTCAGCTATTCCCAGGGCCAGTACGGCGGTCGGGCGCCCTACTGGGAGATCGGCATCGTTCTACTGCCCGAGTGGCGCGGCCAGGGCATCGGCTGGCGGGCCCAGGCGCTGCTCTGCGACTACCTGTTCAGCCACACCCCGGCCCAGCGCATCCAGGCCGGCACGCATGCGGAGAACGTCGCCGAGCAGCGGTCGCTGGAGAAGGCTGGTTTCCAGTTGGAGGGCGTCGTGCGGGCGTGCGAGTTCCGGGCCGGTGCCTGGCGCGACGGGTGGCTCTACAGCCGGCTGCGCGACGACCGGTCACCGCTGTGATCACCGTCCGCCGCTTCGAGCGGGATCGGGAGAACTGCTTGTCGGTAACCGTCTGTCTGCCTAGCCTGCTGGTCGTGCACGCCCCTCACCTCCCGACGCGCGGGGTGGACCGGTGAGCGACAGTCTGCGTGAGATCGCTCGGCAGACGGTGGCGATCGCCGAGTCGGGGCGCTACCGCAATGGCAACGGTGTTGATGTCGTCCTCGGCGAGGCGGTACGCGCCGCGGTCGCCGGCACGCGGCATCACCTCCCGGACGAGGTGCTCGCGGTGCCGGACGCGGCACCTGGCCCCGCACGGGTGGAGGTGACACACGAGTCGACGTTGCAGGCGGCGTACCGGCTCGGGCCCGGTGCGGCGTGTCTGGTGTTCGCGTCGGCGAGGAGCCCGGGCGGCGGCTTCCTGAACGGGGCACAGGCGCAGGAGGAGAGCATCGCTCGCTCGTCGGCGTTGTACCCGTGCCTGAGCGCCGCGCCGGAGTTCTACGCGTTCCACCGTGGGCAGCACGATCTGCGGTACAGCGACAGGGTCATCTACTCCCCGCTCGTGCCGGTGTTCCGGGACGACGACGGAAATCTGCTCGAGCAGCCGTACACGACGTCGTTCCTGACCGCCGCGGCACCGAACCTCGGCGCGATCGTGCGCAACCAGCCCGCGCATGTGCCGGACGTGCCGGCGGTGCTGGCCCGGCGTGCGCGGCGGGTGCTGGAGGTCGCTGCCGCGTACGGACACCGATCGATCGTGTTGGGCGCCTGGGGGTGCGGGGTGTTCCGCAACGATCCCGCCACGGTGTCCGGCGCGTTCGCCGAGGCTCTACACGTGGTCGACCGATTCGACCACGTGGTGTTCGCCATCCACGACGGCCTTCCGGGCACCCCCGTGTATCGCGCCTTCGTGAAATGCCTGGCGGGATCTGCCGACGATGCGCCAGCGTCGGGTTAGTGCCGTGTCGCGCACAGGGCGTCACGATGCACGGTACTCCGTCCGCCTGCCCTGACGACGCCGACTACACCGAAGGCGCACACGGCGGCGAAACGTCGGCATTCGCGCGTGGCGAACGACGGGTATCCCTAACGACGGTTCAGCGTCGATCATTGCCCGAGATTGATATGAGTCATTCTCACCTCCGGGTGGAACGCCCGGGCGCGGAGGGCGAGACGTCGGCACCGTGGCCGGGCGAGACCATACGGCCCGACTCCGCGTCCCCGGAGGATCGCCATGCCCCGTCCCGCACTCCGTACCCGGCTCGCGGCGTTCACCGCCGCCACCCTCACCGCCGGCGTCCTGACGGTGACCCCGCCGTCAGCGGCGCTCGCCGCCACCACGTTCGCTGCCGACGACCACTGCCTCGGCCAGTGCTCCGACATCCTGCCCCCGGGGCAGAACGGCAACGCCACGCTCGTCGCCATCCTGGCGCACCAGGCGCTCGGCACCCGACCCGCGCACTCCAGCGACCAGCTCGACGAGTACGCGAACCTGGTCTACAACTACGCCGGGCTGACCGACGAGCAGATCGCCCACTTCTACAACGACGCCTCGTTCGGCGTACCGGCCGCGCAGGTCGAGAGCACTGTCTCGCCGCGCGCCGACGTCACCATCGTGCGGGACAGGGCCACCGGCGTCCCGCACGTCACCGGCACCACCCGCGCCGGCACCATGTTCGGCGCCGGCTACGCCGGTGCACAGGACCGGCTCTGGGTGATGGACCTGCTGCGGCATGTCGGTCGGGGCAACGTCACCTCGTTCGCCGGGGGCGCGCCCGGCAACCGGGAGCTGGAGCAGAGCGTCTGGGCCAACTCGCCCTACACTGAGGCGGACCTCCAGGCCCAGGTGGACGCGCTGCGTACCAAGGGCGTCCGGGGCCAGCAGCTCTACACCGACGTGGTCGACTACATCGCCGGCATCAACGCCTACATCGACAAGTCGATCGCCGACGACAACTACCCGGGCGAGTACGTGCTCGCCGGCGCGGGCAAGCCGAAGCACTTCACCATGACCGACCTGATCGCCACCGCCGGTGTGATCGGCGGCCTGTTCGGCGGGGGAGGCGGCAGCGAGATCCAGTCCGCGCTGGTCCGGGTGGCCGCCCGGGCCAAGTACGGCACCACCGAGGGCGACCGGGTCTGGGCTGCCTTCCGGTCGCAGAACGATCCGGAGACCGTACTCACCCTCCATGAGGGACAGAGCTTCCCGTACGGGGCGACGCCGTCCGGCGCGACCAGCGCGGTGCTCCCCGACGCCGGCACGGTGGTCGCCGAACCCCTGGCGTACGACGCCAGCGGTGGGGCTGCCACCCGTACCGGGTCGAGTACCACCACCCAGGGGCTGGTCGGCGGCCTGTCCAACCTGCGCGCGCACGGCATGTCCAACGCGGTGGTGGTCGCCGGGCGGCACACCACCACCGGCAACCCGGTAGCCGTGTTCGGGCCACAGACCGGCTACTTCGCGCCGCAACTGCTGATGCTCCAGGAGTTGCAGGGGCCGGGGATCAGCGCTCGTGGGGCCGCGTTCGCCGGGCTCAACCTCTACGTGCTGCTCGGCCGCGGCCAGGACTACGCGTGGAGCGCCACCTCCGCCTCGCAGGACCTCACCGACACGTACGCGGTGCCCCTGTGCACCACCGACGGCACCGCGCCGACGCTGCGGTCCAACCGCTACCTCTATCACGGGCAGTGCCTCGCCATGGAGGCGTTGGAGCAGCGCAACTCGTGGTCACCCACGCTGGCCGACTCCACCCCCGCCGGCTCGTACACGCTGCGAGCGCTGCGCACCAGGTACGGGCTGGTTTCCTATCGGGGCCTGGTGAACGGGCAGCCGACGGCCTTCACCAAGCTGCGCTCCACCTACCGGCACGAGGCCGACTCGGCGATCGGTTTCCAGGCCTTCAACGACCCGTCGGCGATGGGCAGCGCGGCAGCGTTCCAGGCGTCGTCCGCCAGTGTCGGGTACGCGTTCAACTGGTTCTACGTCAACTCGACCGAGGCGGCGTACTACAACTCCGGCTCGAACCCGGTCCGTTCGTCCGTCACCGACCCGAACCTGCCCGCGAAGGCGGAACCGGCGTACGAGTGGGCCGGCTGGAATCCCGACACCAACGACGCCACGTACGCCCCGGCGTCGGCGCATCCGCAGTCGGTGAACCAGGACTACTACGTCAGCTGGAACAACAAGCAGGCGCGGGACTTCGGGGCGGCCGACGGCAACTTCAGCTTCGGCTCCGTACACCGGGGTCAGCTTCTCGACGGCCCGGTGCGGGCCGCGATCGCCCAACGGAAGCTCGGCCGCGCCGACGTCGTCAAGATCATGGCGGATGCGGCGGTGACCGACCTGCGCGGCCAGCAGGTTCTCGGCGACCTGCTGCGCGTGCTGGACAGCACGCCGGTCACCGACCCGGCGCTGGCCGACGCGGTGGGCAAGCTGCGGGCCTGGCAGCAGGCGGGCGCCCGCCGGGTGGAGACGTCACCCGGCTCGAAGGTCTACCAGCACGCCGACGCCATCCGGATCTTCGACGCCTGGTGGCCGCTGCTGGCCTCGGCGGAGTTCCGCCCCGGGCTCGGGCCGGACCTCTACGCCGCGTTGGTCGACGCCATCGAGGTCAACGAGGCCCCGTCGGGCGGCCAGAACGGCGGCCGTGACGGCGGCGCGAGCTGGGCGTTGCAAGGTCAGGCGCACAAGGGCTCGTCGTTCCAGCACGGCTGGTGGGGCTACGTCGACAAGGACGTGCGCGCCGTGCTCGGCGACCCGGTGTCCGGCGGGCTGGGCCGCGCGTACTGCGGCAACGGCAGCCTCGGCGCGTGCCGGCAGGCCCTGCTGGACACGCTCGGTCAGGCCGCCGTGGTGCCGGCCACCACTGTCTATCCGGGCGACAAGTCCTGCGGGGCCGGCGACCAGTGGTGCGCCGACTCGATCGCCCAGTCCGGGCTCGGCGGCATCACCCACCCCCTGATCGCCTGGCAGAACCGTCCCACCTACCAGCAGGTGGTCTCGTTCCCGGCGCGCCGGGGCGACGACGTCACCAACCTGGCCAAGGGCCGTCTGGCGACCGCGTCGAGCACTCAGTTCCTGACCAGCTACACCCCGGACAAGGCGGTCGACGGCAGCCTCGGCAGCCGGTGGGCCAGCAGCTACAACGACAACCAGTGGCTCCGGGTCGACCTCGGCGCTGCCCGCACTGTCAGCCGGGCGGTCCTGCGCTGGGAATCCGCCTACGCCACCTCGTACCGGATCGAGGTCTCCGGCGACGGCAGCTCCTGGACGCCGGTGTTCACCACCACCGCCGGCAACGGTGGCGTCGACAACGCCACCTTCGCGCCGGTCACCGCCCGCTACGTGCGGGTGTACGGCGTGACGCGGGCCACCTCGTACGGGTTCTCACTCCACGAATTCGAGCTGTACGGACGGTGACCCCACCCGCAGGGGCGGCGGGGACCATTCGCCGCCCCTGCGGGGACGGGGCCGTGGGGTGACATCGGGGACCTGCGGGCAGCGCCCGACCGGTGGCGTCCGGACAACGGAGGGATGAAGCGAAACGTACGGCTGGGGCAGTTGACCGGCACACGCGTCGACGGCGCGGTGACGACGGGGGCGGTGGCCACCGGCGCGCGGGCTGCGGGGGCAGCCTCGCTCGGCGCCCTGGCAGTAGGGCGCTGGCCGTCGGGGCGGTGGCTGTCGGGGTGCTGGTCATCGGGCGGCTGGCCGTCCGTCGGTTGGAGATCGGCGAGCTGGTGGTGCACAGCCGAAAGTGACTCTCCGGAGACGGCCGAACACGTGCTGAAAGCACAGTCCAGGTCGAGCGGGGGCAACCGAAATTGGTGCCGAAGAAAGGTGACCAAATCGCCCCTCCGGCCCGTCTCTTGAGTGACGGATGGTTACGGCTGACGGTCGGCCGAGGGGGGTACGGGGCATGGGCGATCTGCGTGGGCGTTTCAGGGACGAACTGGCCCGACACGTCGCCCCACCGTTGGGTGATCTGGTCCAGCAGTCGGTGGTGCAGGGTCGCCGACTCCGCCGTAAGCGCCGCCTGACGCAGCTCGGCGCCGGCGGATCGGCGTTGGCGGTGCTGCTCGTGATCGGCCTGGCCGTCGGGTCACTCGCCGGCGGTGCCGATGGCGGTGGTCGGTCCGGTGAGCCGGACGTGGGTTCGTTAGGTGGGCTGGTCGACACCGTCTCGCCGTCCCCGGGTGGTGGGTTCGGTCCGGGTGCCGGGCAGTCGCCGGGTGCGGCCGCGTCGCCGACTCCCCGGCCCACGGCCGTGGTGATCGACAAGGTGCGGATCGGGGCGGGGCCGCACGGCGAGCTGCTGACGACCACGCCGCAGGGCGCTCTGGAACTGTTGACCTGGCTCCTGCCCAAGGGGAAGGTCAGCGGTTACGCGAGCCTGGAGAGCGGTGGCGCGGGCCCCGGCATGCCGTACGTCCAGATCTATCTGGATCGGGGCGACGGGCCGGGCATGGTGCGGCTCTCGGTCTACCAGGACCACCTCGGCGGCGGTCCCGCCCCGGGGACGGTGGAACTGACGGAAGTGCCCGGTAACTGCCTGCAGGACAAGATGGTCACGGTGCACCACCGCGACGGCCTGCAGATCGACGTGCTGATCTCCACCTGTCTGGCGTGGGACGGCAAGGAGGCCTCGCCGGCGCCGGCCGTCCTCACCGTGCGGGAGGCGACCTCGATCGCCGCCAACCCGATCTGGGGGACGAGGCTGCCGGCCAAGTTCGTCGAGAGCGGTGCCAAGAACTTCCCGAATCTGGCCAGGTCGAATGGCTGACGAAGACTTCGTGGAATTCGCGCAGGCAGCCGCTGGCCGCCTGCGCGATGCTGCGTTCCTGATGTGCCGGGACTGGCATCTCGCGCAGGACCTCACCCAGACCACGCTTGCCAAGGTGTACGCCAACTGGGGCCGGGTCTGTCGGGCCGACGACCCCTACGCGTACGCCCGCAAGATACTGCTGCGCTGCGTGATCGACCAGCAACGGCGTCGCTCCAGCCGCGAGCTGGCGATTCCGGCCCCGCCGGATCGGGGTGAGGAGCATCCGGCGGAGCTGCGCATGACCCTGCTCGACGCGGTCGCCACCCTGCCGGTGCGCGATCGGGCGATCATCGTCCTGCGCTACTGGGACGACCTGAGCGTGGAGACGACCGCCGAGGTCGTGGGCGTCTCCACGGCCGTCGTCAAGAGCCAGAGCATGCGCTCCCTCGGCCGGCTGCGCGAGTTGCTCGGCGAGACCCGTTCCGAGCTGTTCGCCGAGGAGCGTCATTGACCGGCCGGGAGGTGGCGGAGTGGATCCCCCGTGGTGTCGGGTCGCCCACCGGCAACGGCCGCGTTTGTCCCGAATTGATGGGGAGGGCACCACCACGTCTCGTCGGCGAGGGCGTGACCTGCGGTGGCAATCATCTGTGTCTGGGGAGGTTCCGGTGTCCGTACCGAGCAGCATGAGCTGTCGAGGCCCGGTCGCTGTCGTGTCGTTGGTCCTGTCGACGTTTGTGGTGTTGCTCACGGGGTGCCAGCAGGGGGAGCCCGGCGTCGATGCCGATGAGTCGCCCACCGCGGCCGTCGAGCGGAGTGGTCTGAGCATGCTGCTGGGCGCGGGTGATCTGGGTTCGGGCTGGCACGAGGACGACGCTCGGACCGGCCTGCCGCCCTGGCCGTGGGAGCAGGACGACTGCCCCAACTACCTGAGCAGCGACTATGCGGCGAAGTCGCACCGGCGCGCTGCGGTCGAACGTTACTACCGGTTGCCGGACGGCTCGTCACCGGCGCACCATGTCGTGGAGACGTACGAACCCGGATGGGCCGAGCAGAACGTCGATGACGTCCACCAGGTCATCCGCCGGTGCGCGAGCTACATGGTCCACGGTGCGACGGTCTCCTTCGACATCGTCGACTCGCAGTATCTGGGGGGCGTCGGACTGCTCGTCCGAGGCCGCATCTACCATTCCCAGACCCCTGCTACCACGAGGTACTTCGTCATGTTGAAACGAGGCGAGACGGTCTCGACCGTCAGCCTGCCCGACCTGGGCGACCAGGCAGCGGTCGATTCGATCGCGGCGAAGGCGGTGGCCCGCCTTGGCTGAGCGGGGAGGTCGGAAGCTGCCACGCCGTTGGGTCGTCTCCGCGGCGACCATGTCTCTCGCCGGCATCGCGACGGCCGCCTACGGTGCCACGCGTGCTCGCGACGATGACGGAGCCGGCTCGTCGCCCGGCCCATCGCCGGCCAAGCCGATCCCCACGACGCCGTCCGTCGACCCGGTCAAGGAGGCGAGGGCCCGTATCGAGGCCTTCGTGAAGCCGTACAAGGGCCATCTGGCGGTAGCGGTACTGGACCGACAGGGAACGGCTGCCGTGACGGCCGGCACCGCGCGGTTCGAGACGGCCAGCATCGTCAAGGTCAACATCCTTGCGGCTCTCCTGCTGCGTCAGACGCCGCCGGGCAAGGCCCTGAGTTCGGGGACCAGACGGCTGGCCGAGGCCATGATCGAGTCCAGTGACAACGAGGCTACCGAGACCCTGTGGCTGAAGATCGACGGTTCGCGCGGTCTCACCGCCGCGAACCGCGCGCTCGGTCTGCGGGAGACCAAGCCCAGCGCGCACTGGGGGATAACCACCACCACCGCCGCCGACCAGCTCCGTCTGCTGACCGCGCTGACGTCGTCGAAGGGACCGTTGACCCCGCAGGACCGTACCTTCGTCATGGGCCTGATGAATAAGGTGATTCCCGAGCAACGATGGGGAGTCCCCGCCGGGCGGACGCCGGACGCCCGTTCCGTGTACGTCAAGAACGGCTGGGACACCGCCGACGCCGACGGTGGCCGCTGGATCGTCAACAGCATCGGCCGGATCGTGGAGGACCGCCACGACTGGCTGATCGCCGTGCTCTCCAACCATCACGTCAGCCAGGAGGCGGGCGTCCGCGTCGTCGAGAAGGCCGCCACGTACGTCCTCAAGGAGATGCGCGCCGCCACGGCGGACGACGCCCCCGCGCCCGGATAGGCCGGGCGTCGTGGCGCACCTCGGACCGCTCGGGAGGGCGAGTCACCGAACGGCCGGTCAGGTCCGGTCGGCGGCGGCGAGGGGCAGCTGCGCGACCGGCACGAGTCGCCGGACACCGCGGCTCGGGCTGGGCTGCTCGGTGCCCTTGACGGTCGCGATGTCGGCCGCGAGCGCCTCGATCTGTTGCCGGGTCACGCCCGGCATGCAGATCAGGTGGCTGATGCCGCCGTCGGCGTTGGACAGGCCGTGGCGGCGGGCGATCGCCGGCGGCGGGGTCGTGAAGTACACCGTGAAGGCGTGCACGTTGCGCCAGGCGGGCCAACCGACGCTGGCCAGCAGGGAATGGGCGAAGCGGGCCGTCTCACGGGCGCGTTCGGCGCGCTCGCGGTGCCCGTCCTCGCCGAGCAGTCGCAGCGCGTACCACATCTGGACGGCGAGTTGCCCGCAGCGCGAGCCGCTGATGGTGCTGTCGGTCGTGGCGGTGTAGGAGATTCGACGCGCTGCCCGCTGCAGTGAACGGCGGGTCATGACCAGGCCGCCGGGAACGGTGGTGCCGTAGAACTTGTGGCTGGAGATGGCCACGGAGTCGACCACGCTGCCGAGGTCGATGGCCACCGGCCGGTCCGGCAGCAGGGCCAACGGCACACCCGCGAGCGCGCCGTCGACGTGCAGGTGGGCGTTGCGGATCGCCAGTTCGGACAGGGCGCGGCGCACACGGGCGGGATCGTCCACCGCCTCCGTGACGGTCGTGCCGGCGTTGGCAACGACGATGGCGGGCCGGTCCCTGCGCCGCGCCAGCTCGCCCCGCAGATCGTGATAGTCGATCTCTCCGGTGGCGTCGGTGCGGATGACGACCTCGGGAAGGTTCAGCATGCCTGCGGTCTTGCGGATCCAGTCGTGGGTGGCCTGGCTGTAGTAGAGCACCGGACTCGTGCCCGCGAACCGGTCGCGGGCGAGCAGGATGGCTGCCTGGTTCGCCTCGGTGCCACCGCCGGTCAGATAGCCCCACCGATCGTCGGCGGGGGCGCCGAAAAGGTCTGCGTGCCAGTCGAGGACCTTGCGCTCGTAGGCCTTCGTGTGGCCGGTGTCGGGGTCGGTCTCCGGGTCGCCGACGTTATTGATCAGCAGGCCGAACAGCGATGTCACTGGTCCGTAGTCGATGTCCACTGCGGCCGGGAAGCCGATCGACCTGTGTGCTGTCAGAGTGGCTCGCAAGTGCTCGATCTCAGCAGCGAGAGACAGGTCGTCGGGAACGCTGGTGGGGGAGGTCACGGGTTCTCCGTTGATAGGCAACTAAGCGAAGAGTGGACCATGAGGTCGACCACCAGGCAACCGCCGTTAGGCCGTGTGTCAAGGTCCTCGGTCGAGCAGAGGGGCGGACGGCGGACACCACGATGAGGGTGATGCCTGTGAGTCATCTTGATGACCCACAGGCATCACGCTCAATGGAGGGGGCGGCTCCGATCCGGCCGGACCACGGGCACGCGAGCGACGGTTCACCAGCGGCCGAAGCGGCCGGTCCTCTCGGCCTCCGCAGGCCGGCCAGGGGCTTTGACACACGGCCTAAGCGCGATCAAGCCGACTCGTGGTGCATGGTTGATCGCGGTGTGTGTGCGATGAGAGGCTGTGGCGACGTCTTTGGAGGGACTACCAACGTGGCGTACGACAGGCCAGCAACTCGCTCGGGTCCTTTTGAGAGCAATCCCGAGGATTGGAGAGCGGCGGCGACTGCCGGAAGGACGGCGGCCGTGCCGTGGGACCAGCCCTCGGGCAGCCACTCGTCACCCCCGCCCGAGGTGCCGGCGACGGTCGGACGGCACGGGTGGGTGGCGCCCACGAGCGCGATGCCGTCACCGGTGGTCGAGCAACACCCACCGGTTCCCTGGCCGTCCGCGCCGTCCGCGTACCCGCCGCCGCCCGACCCGTCGCCGGCCACACGGGAGTCACCGCCTGCGCCGCCGATCAGTGATCCGGAGACGCGGCGGATCTGGGCCTCACTGCGATCCTCCGCGCTGAGCCGGGTCGGGCTGATGAACACCATGCACGGCCGCCACGCGTGGGCGCAGCGTCGGCGTAACCCTTTGTGCCCCTACGGCTTCGCGTTCCTGTACGCCGTGCCGGTCATGGGGTCCACAGTGGAGCGATCGGTCTTCGAGGTCGGCGTGGCGACACGTCTCGACAAGGCTGGCGAGGACGTGTCGCACCTGCCCAGGTTGCTCTACGATCTCGCGCAGACAGCGCGGCACTACCTCGACCACGGTGGCCTGGACCCGCGTCAGCCACCACAGATGTGCAACCGTGTCGACGAGCGGGTCAACGCCGACTCGACGTTCATCGGCCTGGCGGTCAGCTCACTCGATGGTCCGCTCGGCACCTGGGAGCAGACGATGCGCCGGATCGAAGGCGAGGATCGTATTCCCGGACGCTTCTTCATCCAGCTGATGGACCCCGAAGAGACCCGGATCGTCGTCGACCGGCCCACCGACCCGTGGGAGCGGCCGCTGATCCAGTCGACGACGCCGCTCTACGAGACGTGGCGACCGTTGCAGAGCAACCCGGGTGACGCTCCTATCTGGACCGGTATCGCCCAGCTGGCGACGCTCGTGCACCTGGGCGCCCAGCGGATCGGCTCGGCGAGAGGCGCGACGACGTAAGCCAGTACGACGACAGCAGGCGGTGCCGCCTCGGCGGCACCGCCTGCTTCAGGTCCGGAGACGGCACTCAGAGCGTCAGGTGGCTCAGATCCTCGTCGACCTGCCGCGTGGGGTTGGTCTCGCGCTCACCGATGCCGGTGAGTACGTCCGGCCGACTGGTCCGCACGCTGATCGCCCAGAGCACACCGATGACGACGAAGACGCCGACCGTGCCCGGCACCAGCCACGCCCGGTGTGAGCCGGGAGGCGTGCCGAGCGCCGCGCTGATGTTGACGAGCGTGACGAGCAGGATCACCGCGATGGCGACACCGCCCAGCGTGGGTGCGATCGCCCGCGCCCACAGCGACTCGCTGCGCCCACCACCGCGCGCGAAGTAGCGGACGGTGGCGAGCGAACTGGTCGCCATCAGCAGCATCAGACTGACTGCGGCGATGTTGCTCAGCCAGGTGAACATGGTCAGCGCCTCGGCGCCGCTCACCACGAACAGCAGGATGACGATCAGGGCGGTGACCGACTGGGTGATCGATCCACCCTGCGGCGCGCCGGACCCACCCTCACGGATCGTCGCCAGGCGAGCGGGCAGCAGCCGGTCCTTGCCGAGGGCGAAGAGGTACCTCGCCACGCTGTTGTGGAAGCTGATCATCGCCGCGAGGACGCTGCTGACCAACAGCAGGCCGCCCAGTGCCACCAACAGCACGCCGGCACTACCGGCGCGGGAGCCCGAGAAGACCTCGAACGGCAGTGGCGCTGCCGGGTCGCGGGCCAGGTCGACGACCCGGTCAGCACCCACCGTGGCCACCATCGCCCACGCGCACAGGGCGTAGAGCAGGCCCAGGCCGACGATGACGTAGATGATGCTGCGTGACACCGCCCGCGGTGTCCGCGCCTCCGCACCGTACGCGGCGATGGTCTCGGTGCCGAAGAACGCGGCGAAGCCGAGCGGAAGCACCGCGAGCCCCGCCACCACGCCGGTGTCGAACAACTGCGTCGGGTTCAGCGCCGCGAAGGTCAGGTGACCACCGGCTGGGTGCGCGAGGCCGACCAGCACGAACACGAGCAGCAGGGTGATCTCGACGATCAGGATGGTCCCGAACATCGCGGTGCTGACGCCCGTGCGTTGCAGGCCGAACGCCGCGACGATGGCCCACGCGATGAGGGCCCCGATCCACCACGGCCCGCCGACCAGTCCGCTGATCACGGAACCCAGCAGCCCGTACAGCGAGATTTGAATGGTGTTGTAGGCGAGCAGAACCACCGGCGCGCCCGCCACCCCGACGAGCCGGGACAACCCGGCGGCGAGGGCGGTGTAGAAGATTCCACTGGGCTGCACGTAACGGGCGATGGCGATGTACCCCGGCGCCCAGAGGAGCATCACGACCGTCAGGAGCAGGAAACTGGAGGCCACACCGGTGTTACCGGTGGCCGCGTAGGTGGCGACGATACCGCCGACGAGAACGGCCATCGGGGACGACGCGGTCGTGCCGAACGTCACCAGCGAACTTGTCCGCAGAGTCTTGCGTGCCAGTCCCCTCTCGGCGGACACCGTCAGGGGGGTCACCGAAGGCGTGACCATATGTAAACCTCCACAGGTTTAAGGCGATCGATCGGGGGACGGGACGCGATGACCTTACAGGTGATCCCACGGTTACTGGGAGCAGTGGTCCGCAGAATTTGAACGGCCCGGAGAATGGTGCCGTGATTCGACGGGCGGCGTCTCGTGTCCTGTGTGGACGTCCTTTTCGATGATCGGTGGCGGCCTCGCCAGAGGGAGCTGGAATCACCCTGGCGAGGGAGGCTGAACCGCCGTCGACGGTGCGATGGTCGGGTCACGGCCGGTGGTTCGCCGGAGGATCCGAGGTGGCGCGGCGTGGCTGGTGGCTGCGGTCGCACGGGGGACGGGGTGACCATGACGAAGCAGGCGGTCCGGGCGGCACGGATGTTCGACGCGTTGGCCGAGGAGACGGCGGCCATGCTGCTGGGGACGAAGGCGACGGCGGCCGCGACGGACATCGCCGCCCCGGCCAGCGCTGCGACGATGCGACGGCTTCTCATGGTTCACTCCCCAGGCTTCGGCGACCCGCGACCTCCACGTCGTCGCGTTCATCCGCTCGGCCAGGAACTGCTCGAGCTCGGGTGCGGTCGTACGGTCCTGGCGCGAGATGGAGTAGTGACAGGGTTTGTCCCACCAGGCCGCTGTTGTCGTACGCGCCTTGAGCGGGAGGCCGGCGATCGGACCCTGGACGGCGCAGAGGGCGCGCGCAAGGGCCTCGTCGACGCCGCCGGCGAAGTCTTCGAGGAAGGTGCTCTCGCTGAGCTGCGTACCCGTTCTACATCGGGCAGGGTGCGGGTGGTCGGCCGGTAACCCTGTTCCTCGCGCCGCTGGCGATGGGGCTGCGCCGCCAGGTGGCCCAGGCGCGAGAAGTCTCGGCACCCATCACGGGCCACCGGGGCGCTTTCGTCGTATCGGGTCAGTCGGCCTGGTCGGGTCGATGTTCAGCGATCCACCGGGCAACATCGCGCCGACGCCACACCTTGCCCATCGCGAGCACGGCAACCGGGCCAGGGAAGCCCTTGCTGTTCGCGATGATGCTGACCCGCTGCCGGCTGATCCCGCCGAGCATGTTTCGGATCTCCGCAACGCCGACCAGATCCATGCCCTTGACGGTAGGCAACAACGTGTGGTAGCCGAGCGACAGCGTGTGAGCATGACGTTGCGCCACACCCCATCCGATCACTGCTTGCCGATCTCCGCAGGACACGCACCCATCCGCCCGACCTGGCACTGCCGCCGGGGGTGCGGAGTCTGGCCGTGCGCAACCGCCCGACTGACCCTGCGAGCCGTGTTCGACGGCGACCCGGTCGGGCTGTCGATCGAGATAGCCGGCTACCTCTTCGACGGGACCGGCGACATGGTGAAGCTCAACCCTCACGACATGCCCGGCCCTGAAGCCCTGTTCGTTAGGTTCGTCGGATGGACCAGGCGCAGGCCGTTCACGTAGCCAGAGAGGAGGGCGCCCCGGCACCTCGGGGCGGCCGGGGCCCTGGCGCTTGATCTCGGCGGTCCCGCTAGCTAGGCCGTGTGTCAAAGCCCCTGGCCGGCCTGCGGAGGCCGAGAGGATCGGCCGTTTCGGCCGCTGGTGCGCCGTCGCTCGCGGGCCCGTGGTCCGGCCGGATCGGAGCCGCCCGCTCCATTGAGGGTGATGCCTGTGGGTCATCATGATGACTCACAGGCATCACTCTCATCGTGGTGTCCGCCGTCCGCCCCTCTGCTCGACCGAGGACCTTGACACACGGCCTAGAACGACTCTGGAACCGTGGCACGATCTCGGGCGCTGAGACATGGCAGTACGGCCGTTTGGCGCACCCCCAGGTGCCCCGCTATCGCTGACGTTGTAGCTCGGGCTCAGTGCTCTCGCCGACGGACCGCGCGGCCGAACCTACGGTTTGCGGGCGAGCAGCCCGACGAAGGTGTGATAGGTGTCGGTCTGCTGCGGAGCGGACGCGCCCGGCTCCGGACGCCACTCGGCCAGCGGCACCAGCCCCGGTTCCAGCACCTCCAAGCCGTCGACGAAGGAAAGGATCTCCTCGTCCGTACGCCAGCGGCCGGTGCCCAGCGACTCGTTGAAGACCCGCTCGACCTCGCGGGCCTTGCGGGAGCCCTCCGGGTCGCGCTCGCCTGGGTCGCAGAAGTGCGAGACCGCCACGTAGCTGCCGGAGGGCAGCGCGTCGATCAGCTCCGCCGCCACCGCTCGGGGGTCCTCGTCGTCACCGAGGTGGTGCAGGATCGCGAAGAGCAGCAGCCCGATCGGCCGGTCGAAATCGAGGAACCGACGTACGTCCGGGTGGTGCAGAATCTCCTGCGGCGTCCGGATGTCCGCCTGGATCACCGTCGCGGTGCCGTCCGCGGCGAGCAGTGCCCGCCCGTGCGTCAGGACTATCGGGTCGTTGTCCACGTAGACGACCTGAGTCTTCGGGTTCTGCTCGGTGGCGACCTCGTGCACGTTGCCCTGCGTGGGCAGCCCCGATCCGATGTCGAGGAACTGGTCGATGCCCGCCTCGGAGACGAGGAAGCGGATCACCCGACGGAGGAAGGCCCGGTTCGCCTGGCCGGCGGCCGGCCCGTCCGGGGTGATCCGTAGGGCGTGCTCGGCGACCTGTCGGTCGGCCTCGAAGTTGTCCTTGCCGCCCAGGAAGAAGTCGTAGACCCGGGCGACGCTGGGAATGCGGGGGTCGATGCCCGGGGGTGCCGCCTTGTCGCGGGTCACAGGCGTCTCCATTCGATACGAATCAGCGCAGGCTGAGGACTGTGGACGGTGCCGGCGTTGCGGCGAGTGTAGCGATCGGACAGAAAGATTTTCGCCCCGGCTGGTATCGCTCCCAGCTAGTCGTCCGCTCACCAGCGCACTCACCGGCCGACGTGCCGTAATGCCGCCGACCGACTAGTGAGACGCGATGGCGATCATCGATATTTGGCCAGCATCGTCGACGTATGACAGGCGTCTCGTCGTACTCGCTGTTCCGCCGTCCGGGGCCGGATCTGCTGGCAGCCGTCATGGTGTCGACGGTGGTGCTCGCCACCGCTCTGGGCGCCGCGCCGGCGGCCGACGCCGGCACCGCGCCGCCGACTCCGACTTCGGCGCCCAGCACGCCGAACACCTCGCTCTTCCCGCCGGGCCCGCCCACGAACCTGACCGCCAGCGAGGTGCGGGCCGGCTCGGTGACCCTCACCTGGACGGCCGCCAAGCCCGGCTGTTGCGCCATCGCCGGGTACGACATCACGTACTACCAGGCGTTCGACGACGTCATCTACAGCGCCAGCGTCGGTGCCGTCACGAGCACCACGATCAGCTTCTACATCGGGCCGGGCAAGCAGTACTCGTTCCGGATGGCCGCGCGGGACACCCTCGGGCCTGGAATGAGGGCAAGGTCGTCAACAACGACTTCGCCCCGCTGGCCGGCCTGTTGAAGCAGGGCTACAACGCCACGAAGGCGTGCGGCAGCGGCATCCCGGTGATGATCCACACCGCCAACGCCGACAGCAACGCCAACGCCCGCTGGTTCTACGACGGCATCCGCGCCCAGGGGGTGCAGTGGGACATCACGGCCCTGTCCTACTACTGCATGTGGCACGGCAGCCTGGCGAACCTCTACAACAACATCGTCGACCTGCGCGGTCGCTACGGCCGGCCGGTGGTGATCGCGGAGACCGCGTACCCCTTCACCCGCAACAACGCGGACAGCGAGCCGAACGCCATCGGCGACGCGACGTGCGACGGCATCAGCGCGACCTGGTCGGGCCAGGCCCAGGAGTTCGACTGGGTCCAGAACACGGCTCGCAACGCCGGGGCCGTCGGTGTCTTCTACTGGGAACCGACCTGGTACGCCGTCAACGGCAACGGCTGGGACCCGGCCAACATCAACGGCACCGGGAACCAGTGGGACAACATGGCGGTCTTCGACTGGTCCGGGCGGGTTAACCCGAACGTACGCTGGACGCCCTGACCTCCGCTGAGACGCGGTGACTCGTCAACGCGAAGCGCCCCCGCCCGATGAGCGGGGGCGCTGCCGTGCAGATCGTCAGACGGTCGTACGTGACCACTGCTGGTTGGCGCCGCTGTTGCACGTGTACTGCTTGAGGACCACGCCGTCGGCGGTCGACGAGGCCGGTACGTCCACGCACTTGCCGCTGTGCCGGGCGCGGAGCTGGAAGTAGCTGCCGTTGGCGACCATCTGGAACTGCTGGTTGGTGCCACTGCCGCAGGTGTACTGGATCAGCTCGGCGCCGTCAGCGGTCGAGGCGCTCGTGACGTCGAGGCACTTTCCGCTGTTCCTGCTGATGATGCGCCAGTAGCCGCTGCCGGCGTCCTGGAACTGCCACTGCTGCCACGCGTTGCCGCCGTACGTGTACTGGCCGACGCGCGCGCCGTTGTCGGTGTTCGGCGACTGGACGTCCATCGCCTTGCCGCTGTGCCGCACGTCGATCCGGTAGAACGTCCCCGTCGTCGGCGGAGGCGTCGTGGGATCGCCGCCACCGATGGTGTCACCCCATCCGTAGCGGATGCGGTCCGCGCCGGAGGTGTTGCGGATGGTGAGGTTGAGGTCGGTGCCGCTGCCGCTGAGCGAGTACATCGAGTACCAGTCGTAGCCGATGCTGCCCGGCTTGCCGCCGAGGGCGGGCCAGTAGGTGCCGCCCATCTGGTTGTCCCGCGTGACCTGGGCCATGGCGCGGATGTAGCGCACGAAGTTGTCGGTGCTGTTCGCGTCGCCGTAGTTGCGGCCGTCGTTCATGGGCGCGCCGAACTCGGTGGCGACCGCCCGTGCGGCGCAGTTGCCGAGGCGGGCCTGGATGTGGCTGCGGAAGGCGTCGTAGGTCATCGCGCCGTAGAAGAAGGCGTAGTAGTGGAAGGACAGCAGCGTCGAGTTGAAGCGGCTGTCGTTGCAGATGTCCCGCAGGTCCTGGCTGAACCCGGTGCCACCGATGAGCACCCGGCTGGGTGCGGCCGAGTAGTGGTAGGTGAGCCAGTTGGCCGCGACGTTGCGCCACTCGGTCGAGCTGTAGCCGTGCGGCTCGTTCATCGGCTCGAAGTAGACGTTGGTGTTCGCGCCGTACGTGTTGGTCACCGTGGACCACATGGCGTTCCACGCGGCGAGATTCGTGATCCTGCCGCCGGAGGCGGCCCCGTCCTCCCAGTAGGCGAGGATCACCTTGAATCCTCGCGCCGTGGCGGCGTCGATAGCGCCTCGATACGCCTCCCACCAGGCCGTCCCCACGGTGTGGGTGTTGATGGGCAGTCGGACGGTGTTGACGCCCATGGTGGACGCGAGGTCGTCGTAGAGGGCGTTGGCCTTGGCCCGCACCGTCGCGTTGCTGTCGGACATGCTCAGGCCCTGCACGACGAGGGGGCCGGTACTGAAGTTGTCACCCAGCACGGCCCAGTTCATGCCTCGGAACTGACTGGTGGCGGCGGCGGCCGGCGTCGACGTGACGGCGACGCCGCCCACCATCGCGGTCAGCGCGGCCACCAGGGCGACAAGCGTCCGTCGTAACAGTCGTGGATCGCGCGTCGAATCAGGTGCGCGGCCAACGGGTGGTGTGACCATGATGCCTCCGTGGCGGTCGTGGATGTGTTAGCGCTAACACGAACCGCGGACGTGAGTGGTCGAATCGCGGCGTGACGCAGGTGCCGCACAGGTGGACCCGGCACCTCACCCTGATGCGGACAGCGTGTGTTCTGCGTGTTAAGCGCGTGTTGCAGCCAAGTGTTAGCGATCGCATCTGGGGTGTCAAGGCATCGACATCCCTCGCTGGTGAGGCGATCGCCGGCCTCGTCGCGGGGCAGCGGATGCCGATCACCCGGTGACAGGATCGGTATCCACGGCCTCGTGCTGCTGGACCGGGACCTGGTCGACGGGGTGGCCGGGGGCCGACGCAGCCACCCAACGGCAGATCGCGATCTGGGCGGCGCGGCAGGCGTGCACCCTAGCCGGCATCGCTGACCTCGACTGGATGGCACCGGCGTGGGCGGCTCTGGATCGGGGCGAGCCGCTACCGGACGATGTCGCCGACGCGAACGCGTTGTGGGCGCGCATCCTGGGTAGGCCGGCCGTCACGTTCGCGGTCCATTCGCTGCGCCGGGCGGGTGAGGCGCCGTCCGACCTGCTGCGCGCGGGTCTCGACGCACCGGTGGACCCGGTCCCGATGGCGCTGCCGGCACTCGTGGCCGCCGGGGAGCCGGACCCCTTGCAGGCAGCCTTGGAGGCGCTGTGGGCCGCGGTCGGCACCTACGCCTTCCGGCGGGACGAGTTCCTGGCGGAGGTGCGGCGGGTCTTCCCGATCGTCGACCGGCCCGACCAGGACTGATCCGCGCTGCCGCCATACCCGGGACGGCTCCTCGTCAGGTGGCACGGCCGGGCGCGGCGCCGTCCGGTCCTGCGAGGCCGACCACGAGTGGGCCACGACGTCCCAGCGCCCACACGGTGAGCGCGAGGCAGCAGAGTCCCACTCCCGAAACGGAGACCGCCGGCCAGCCGCCCACGGACCAGAGTGTGCTGGCGGCCGCGGAGCCGGCGGCGGCGCCGACGAAGTTGCTGACCGACAGGGCCGTGTTGAGCCGGCTGCGGGCCTCGTTGCTGAGGGCGAACAACCGCGCCCGGTTGAGCAGGGCCTGCGTCTGGAAAGCGACATCGATCACGACACCGACGATCCGACCACGGTGCGCATCGCCGGCCAGGTCCCCGGCGAGCGGCGTGAGGACCTGCCCGGAGATCGTCGTGACGCCCAGCACGCCAAGAGCGACGAGGAGCACGCCGATCGACGGCGCCAACGCGCACAGCAGCAGCGCGACGGCCGAGGCCAGGAACATCACCGGGACGAAGCGGCGGCGGTCCAGGATGTCGCCGAGCGGTACGAGCAGCAGGACGCCGACGGCGTACCCGATCTGCGTCGCGGTGACGAGCCAGCCCGCGGTCGCGGTCGGCGCGTCCAGGTCCTCGGCGATGAAGCTGAGCAGCGGTTGCACCCAGTACAGGTTGGCGATGGCCGCGCCCGCCGCCACCGAGAGGAGGAAGGTCAGCCGGCGGTTCAGCGCCGAGGGCGATGCCGGGCGGGGCCCTGCCACCCCGCCACGCTAGTCGACAAGCGGTCCGCGCCGCAGTTCGCGCAGTACGCCGTGCCGGCGTACCGCCCAGGCGAGACGCCGGACGCTCTGGTGCCGTACGAACAGCGCGGCCGCTCGGCGGATCATGCCGAACCGATGGTCACCGACCTGGTTCTCCATCGCCTGCCAGATCAGCTCGCGCACCTTCGCGCTGTCCAGGACGGACCGCAGCTCACGCCGTACCGCAGGGTCTTCGCCCGCCGAGGCGATGGCAGCCGCCAGGCCCGGTCGGTCGGCGAGCGGCTCCACCGCCGCCGCGACGAGCGGCCGGCGCGCCTCGTCCCGCTCCAACAGCAGCAACACGGCCTCCCGGATCTCGACCGTCTCCAGGCTCGACCGCAGCAGGTCCAGCAGACTGCGCTCGACCGCACCGTCGTGATCCGGTACGGCCAGCGTGGCCAGCAGCACGGACACCTCGTCGAGGTCGATGAGGTGTCGCAACCCGTCGCGGAACTCGGGCAGCCCCCACGCAACCTGTAGCGCCTTCACGAGATCGCGGTTCATGCGCCATCCGCTACCCGTAATCGCCTGCGGGCGAAACTCCCGCGACCACCCGTCGGCCGCGACCGGGGCCGGACTCCGACCGGTCGGAGGCGTGCCGGGCCGGCGGGGCACTATCGTTCTGGAGTGCGCATCCGTTTCGACGTCCCCGCCGATCCCGCCTACCCCGCTCGCGTGGCGGCCACCCTCGCCGGTGTCCGGCTGCGCCGGTACAGCTACGTCGGCGCGGTGCTGGTGGTGGTCGGGGCGATCGGTCTGGCGCTCTCGCGCGGGTTGGCCTGGGGCGAGCGGGCGTCACCGCTGTGGACGGCGTTGCTGGTGTGCGGCGTGCTGTCGATGCTGTACCTGCCCTGGGTGCGGTCGCGGGCACGACGCCGCTCGGGTACTTACGCCGTCGAGGGCGCCTACGAGATCACCGACGACAACATCATGATGCGCAGCGGGTCGGAGTCGGGCGGTATCGCGTGGGACGGCGTCGCGCAGGTGCGGGACACTCCGGACTTCTGGATCGTGTTCGTCGGCCGGATGCCGGCGACCGTGATCCCCCGGTGGTTGATGTCCGTCGAGGATGCCGAGACGTTGCGGAGCTTCATGGCCGACCGGGATCTGCTCCGAACGCGGTGAGCGCGCTCACCCCTTCCGGGGCGCGCCAGCGGTGCCTCCTGGTGAGGCCGCGTCCCGGACGGCGCGGGGTCGGTTCTGCGGCTGGGCGAGCAAGCGCAGGTACGCCGCACGGTCGAACGGGTCGCCGTCGGCGCGGGGCCGGCGCGGCGGCTCGCCGGACACCGGTCGGTCACCGCCGGGGCCCGACGACCACAGGCCCTCCCCGCTGGACAGGTCGGGCAGCTGCCGCTGCGCCTGACGTTCGAGCCGCGCCGGCAGCACGCCGGTGATCCGCCAGCCGGCAGCGACATCGTCCGTGCCGTCGACCCGGGCGCCGAGCCGGCTCAGGTACGACGTGACCGGACCGAGGCGGTCGGCCGGAACCTCCGCCTCGAAGCGGCGGTACGGCTCGAAGACCCGCGTGCCGGCCTCTGCGAGCGCCCGCATGAGGACGTAGGGCGCGAGGTCCCGAAAGTGCCCGGCGGTGGTGATCGGCGACCAGTAGCCGCTGTGGGTCAGGGTGATCCGGATGTCGGTGACGGGCCAGCCGTGACAGCCCTGGTCGAGGGCCGCGCGGGTGGCCTCCTCGATGGCGGTGTGGAACGACAGTGGCAGTGAGCCGAGTTCGAAGAGCGTGGCGGTCAGCACCTCGCGCTGCACATCGCCGTAGAGCAGCACACTCGTGCCGCCGTCCGGAGCCACCCGCGTCCGCAGGAACGGGTCGGTGTCGGCGATGTCCACCAGCGCGGCGTGCAGGGCCAACGTCTGGGACACCTCGCGGGGTCGCACCACCGCCTCCAGGGTCGGCGCGGGAAAGTACGACCGACCGTCGAGGCCGGCCGGGCTGCCGAGCTGGTCGCCGAGGCGTACACCGGTCAGGCCGGCGACCCGGGCGATGTGGCCGGCGGTCAGCGCGGTGGGCGCGGCCGGGGCGGTGGTCGCGCCGACCACGTCGAGCCGGGTGATCCGCCCGCGTGTCGCGGTGGTCCGGCCATCCGGCCCTCGGCGGTACGCGGTGACCCGATCGCGCGCCCGGAACTGCCCGCCGTACGCGCGCAGATACGCCACCCGCTCGCCAGCGGGGTCGCGCTCGATGGCGAACACCCGCGCCCGCGGATCCGGCTCGGCCGGCGGGGACGCCGGGAGCACCGCCGCGATGGCGTCCAGCAGCTCGGGTACGCCGGTGCCGGACAGCGCCGAGCCGAACAGCAGCGGGTGCACCTGCCCGGCCGCGACCTGGGTCCGAAGCGCCTCGTCGATGCGGTCGGCGTCGGGTGGCAGGTCGTCCACCAGGGCGGCCAGCAGTTCGTCGTCGTGCTCGGCGAGCGCCTCGGCGAGCGCCTCGGCGAGCCGGTGGGCGGCGCTGTGGTCGTACCCCGGATGGTGTGGCCGGTAGGTGGCCTCGGGGGTGCCGGGCGCGCGGACCGTGCCCAGCGGGACGACGGCCGGGGTGAGGAGCCGGCGCACGTCCGCGACCAGCTCGTCGGCGCGGGCGCCGACCCGGTCGATCTTGTTGACGAAGACCAGGGTGGGCAGCCGGAGCGACCGGAGGATCCGCATGATCCGGCGACTGTGCGGCTGGACGCCCTCGACGGCCGACAGCACCAGAACGGCCGCGTCGAGCACGCCGAGCGCGCGCTCCACCTCGGCCACGAAGTCGCTGTGGCCGGGGGTGTCGAGCAGGTTGACCCGGCGGTCCCGCACGGTTAACGAGGCGACGGCGCTGCGGATGGTGATGCCCCGGCGGCGCTCGATCTCGCCATTGTCGGTCTGGGTGGTGCCGGCATCGACGCTGCCGAGCCGGTCGATGACGCCGGTGGTGTACAGCAGGCGTTCGGTCAGGCTGGTCTTACCGGCGTCGACATGGGCGACGATGCCAAGGTTGATGGTCTGCACAGGCTGTCAGGTCCTCGAAAGCTCGCGTCCGGATGGGCGGGGTTTCGAGTCCTCGCATCGCCGTGCTCCTGTCTGCGGGCTGGTGCCGAGCCGTGGGAACCCGGTCCTTCTCCGGTCAGGCTGGCACGGTCGGGGACGTCGGGCCACCGATTAACGCGCGTGCTTGATTAGATAGTGATCAGTCAATAGATTGAGGGCGGGCGTCACCGGGGGCCGGGCAACAACCGGACCGGTGACTGACAGCTCCACCTCGAGCCGGGCACGTCGGTCGTACGCATCGACCAGTCGCTGTGGCGCATCGCCGCGCCGCACCCGGCGTGTCGGCGCACCGCGTCCGCCCCGGACGCGCGCTGCCGCGCCGGTTCCTCCCGCTCGATGGCAGAAGGACACTTTCCATGACGATTTTCCGCGCCCGCCCCGCCCCGACCCTCGCGGTCGTCGCCGCGCTGGCCGCTGCCGTGACCGCGACCGGCACGGCCCTGCTCGTCGTACCGGCCGCAGCCGCCCAGGGCTGCCGGGTCGACTACACGCCCAACCAGTGGCCTGGCGGCTTCACCGCCAGTGTCAAGGTCAGCCCGGGCGACACCGCCGTCTCCAGTTGGACCGTGACCTGGACCTACGGCGGGAACGAGCGTGTCACGAACGGCTGGAACGCCACGGTCAGCCAGTCCGGATCGACGGTGACAGCCCGCAACATGTCGTACAACGGCGGCATCCCGGCCGGCGGCGCCACCGAGTTCGGCGTCCAGGGCACGTACGGCACCAGCGGAGGCGCACCGATCGGGTTCACCCTGAACGGCGTGCCGTGCAACGGCGTCGCGCCGACCACGCCTCCGCCGACCACGCCGCCCCCGACGACGCCTCCGCCGACCACGCCGCCCCCGACGACGCCTCCGCCGACCACGCCGCCCCCGACGACGCCG
>NZ_JBICTE010000042.1:26428-58698 GCF_043197485.1 Micromonospora sp. NPDC049102
CCACGCCTCCGCCGACCACGCCGCCCCCGACGACGCCTCCGCCGACCACGCCGCCCCCGACGACGCCTCCGCCGACCACGCCGCCCCCGACGACGCCTCCGCCGACCACGCCGCCCCCGACGACGCCGCCCCCGACGACGCCGCCCCCGACCACGCCTCCGCCGCCGGTCGGTTGTGCCGGGGCGGTGCTCTGCGACGGCTTCGAGAACCAGACCGGCTCGACGCCGTCCGGCGACTGGGCCGTCGTGAACCCGGACTGTTCCGGGGCTGGGACCGCCACCATCGACACGGCCACCACGCACAGCGGCGGCCGGTCCGTCCGGATCAACGGCGCGGCCGGGTACTGCAACCACGTCTTCATCAGGTCCACGAAGAACCTCGGCAGCCTGGGCAGTGTCCGGTACGGGCGGATCTGGGTCCGGCACACCACCGCCCAACCCACCGACCACACCACGATGATGGCGATGACCGACACCGCCGACGGCAACCGGGACCTGCGGATGGGTGGCCAGAACGGTGCCCTGCAGTGGAACCGCGCCTCCGACGACGCGACCCTGCCCGAGCAGAGCCCGGCCGGGGTGGCGCAGAGCGTGCCGCTGCCCACGAACCGGTGGACCTGCCTGGAGTTCATGGTCGACGGCTCCTCCGGCCAGCTCCGAACCTGGCTGGACGGCACCGCCATCGCGGGACTGACCGCGGACGGCGTACCGACGCACGACATCGACGGACAGTGGTACAACCGCACCTGGCGACCGCAGCTCACCGACCTGAAGCTGGGCTGGGAGAGCTACGGCAACGGCGCTGACACCCTCTGGTACGACGACGTCGCGGTCGGGGCCAGCCGGATCGGCTGCTGACCGCCGGACGAGGTCGGGGGTGTGGCGCGGCTGTCGCGGCGCACCCCCGACCCTCCCCGCGCCGGTGCCGGAACGGTCCACCTAATGGAGGCTGACGGCACGACGCGGCGCTAGCCTGCTGGCATGGCCAGCGCCGAACTTGAAGAGTTGATCGTCGCGGATGCCGACGCGCTGCGCGCGTGGTTGTCCGCCAACCACGCCGCGTCGCCGGGCGTCTGGCTCGCCCTGACCAGGAAGGGCGGCACGGTCACGACGCTGACCTGGCAGCACGCGGTCGACGAGGCCCTCTGTTTCGGCTGGATCGACGGGCAGGCCCGCAAAGGGGACGAGCATTCCTCCTGGATCCGGTTCACCCCCCGCCGCCCCCGCAGCGCCTGGTCACAACGCAACGTCGCCCACGTGGCCCGGCTGGAGGAGCAGGGGCGGATGACGCCCTCGGGCCGAGCCGCGGTGGAGGCCGCGAAGGCCGACGGGCGCTGGGCGGCCGCGTACGCCCCGCCGTCGGAAGCCGAGGTGCCGGCCGACCTGCTCGCCGCGATCGCGGCCGACCCCGACGCCCAGGCCATGTTCGACGTGCTCACCAAGACCAACCGGTTCGCTATCATCTACCGCGTAAACGCCGTCAAACGGGCGGAGACCCGCGAGCGCAAGATCGGCGAGTTCGTCGCCATGCTGGCCCGGCACGAGACCGTGTACCCGCAGAAGGCCAGGCCGTCGAGCGCCCCGTCCTCGTGATCACCGGTGCGGAGGCGCCGCTGGTCGTCCTGCGCGGCGTAGGAAGCGTCAAGTAGCCGTCCACTGGGCCCGGTCATCCTTGTCCGGCCCACCACCGCAACGAAGGACAGAGGAACCTGGTGTCCAGCCTCGCACTGGTCGTAGCGGTTGGCGTCGCGATCCTGGTCGGTACGGGCGCGGCCCGCCGGCTCCGGATCGCTCCACCCGTACTGCTCCTGATCGCCGGTGTCCTCCTCGGGTTCGGGCCCGCGCTGCGCGGGGTGCACCTGCCGCCCGAGGCCGTTCTCCTGGTGTTCCTTCCGGTGTTGCTCTACTGGGAGGCGTTCTCCTCGTCGTTGCGCGAGATTCGCCGGAACCTGCGGGTCATCGTGCTGCTGAGCACCCTCCTCGTGGTGGCGACGGCGGCCGGTGTGGCGGCCGCCGCGCACGCGCTCGGCCTCGGCTGGGGAGCGGCGTGGGTGCTCGGCGCCGCCGTCGCACCGACCGACGCGACGGCGGTCGGGGTCCTGGGCCGGATGCTGCCCCGTCGCATCGCTACCACGCTGCGCGCGGAGAGCCTGGTCAACGACGGTACGGCGCTGGTGATCTACACGCTCGCAATCGGCATCACCCTGGGCGAGGAGCACCTGAGCGTCGGTCGGGTCGCCGGCCTGTTCGCCTTCTCGTACCTCGGCGGCATCGCGTCCGGCGCGATCGTGACGTTCCTCGTCCTACAGGTCCGTCGCCGGTTGACCGACCCGTTCCAGCACAATCTGCTCGCGCTGTTGACGCCCCTGACCGCCTACCTGATCGCCGAGGCGGCCGAGGTGTCCGGTGTGCTCGCGGCAGTGGTCAGCGGACTGTGGGTGGGCCGCGTCTCGCCACGGCTGTTCCCTGGTAGAGCCCGCAGGCAGGTCCACACCGTCATGGAGTTCGTGACCATGTTGGCGAACGCGGCGTTGTTCGTCCTGGTGGGGTTGGAGGCGCAGTCGGCGGTGCGTGGGCTGGACAGCACCGGTCTGGCACACGGCATGCTGGTCGCGGTCGTGGTGTGCGCGGTCATCGTCGCGGTGCGGTTCGGCTGGCTCTTCACCAGCCCGTACGTCATCCGGGCGATCGACCGCCGACCGCAACAGCGCGAACGACGGCTCAGCGGGCGGCCACGGGCGCTCATGTCGGCCGCCGGGTTCCGCGGCGCGGTGTCGATGGCGGCGGCGCTGGCCGTACCGCACGCCCTTCCGTCCGGGGCCGGGTTCCCGGACCGGGACCTCATCGTCTTCGTCACGGCCGTGGTGATCGCCGTGACCCTGCTGCTCCAGGCGCCGCTGATGCCCCGGGTGACGCGGTGGGCCGGGCTGGGCGCGGACGGGGAGGCCGAGCGGGAACGCCGGCATGCCGAGATCACGTCCATGGACCGGGCGCTGGAGTCCCTGCCCACGATGGCGGCCGAGTTGGGTACGAGCGACGACGTGCACGAGCAGTTGCGTACGGAGTACGACCGTCGGCTGCGTGTGCTGCGCGACGGCGACGCCACCTCCGGCCCGGACGAGGCCGCGGCCGACTACGAGAAGCAGTACGCCGATCTGCACCTCGCGGTCATCGACCACCGCCACGACACGGTGGTGCGCATGCGCGATTCGGGCGAGATCGACGACGAGGTGCTCCGCCGGGTCCAGGACGGCCTCGACCTCGAACAGGTCCACATGGCCCAGCGGCGGGACAACGACCCGCGCTGAGCGTCCCGCCGCCGGTGGTGGTGGCTCAGTCGACGCCGTCCACGCGGGCGGCGATGTCCCGCAGGGCGGCGACGTGGGCGCTCAGGGCCGTCCGACCGGTCGTGGAGAGGTTGATCCACGTCCGGGGGCGCTTGCCCACGTAGCCCTTGCGTACCTCGACGTACCCGCTGTCGCTCAAGGTCGAGATCCGCTTGGACAGGGCCGAGTCGCTGAGTTCCGTGGCGTCACGGACGAACGCGAACTCGGCCCACTCGGTCCCCGCCAGCAGCGCGAGGATGGCCAGCCGGGTGGGATCGAGCAGGGCCGGGTCCAGCTTCGGGTCCGCCGCCACGGTCAGGCCGAGCGGATGAGGACGCGGCGCTGCCACCACGGCCCGGCGGCGGCCATCAGCACACCGACGATTAGGCCGCTCCAGACCCAGACGTGCGGGACGTCCAGGGCGCTGGCGAGCGTCATGCCGCCGATCAGCAGGGCCACCACCAGGACCGACCACAGCAGGGCGGACGTGTCGGCGGTGGCACGGCGACGCACCGGCCGCTTCAGCAGGGCCGCCCCCCACCTGGTGTTGGGGAGCATCGAGGCGACCAGCAGCAGGACGACGATGGTGATGCCGTAGGTGCGTACGAAGTCCGGATACCGGTCGGCGGCGAACCCGCAGGCCACGGCGGCGACGCCGGTCGCGAGCCAGGCCCACCACGGCCAGCCGGCGGCCGCTGCCGTCTGGTCACGGCGGCGGTCGACGTCCTGGAGAGCCCGTCGTGCCTCTTCTGGGGTGGGGGTGGTGCTCATCGCGCAACTCCTTGAGCTAGGGAAAAAGCTTGCTCGTGTGGAAAGCTAACACTCACTTTCCGCACGAGCAACTACTTTCCCCGACGGTGGCGCGCGTCACGGCGCTGCCGCCAGGACGGGGTGTCAGCCCGACGGCAGCGCCGTGCGGGTTCACTCCGGGAGTTGGTAGAGGCGGTAGCGGGTGACGGTGTCGAAGCCGATCTGCCGGTACACCGGCTCGCCGTCGCTGCTCGCCTGCAGGGTGACGATCTGCCGTCCGGCCCCGCGGGCGACGCGCAGCGCCTCCAGGGTGAGAGCGGTCGCGATGCCCCGCCGGCGGTAGTCGGGGTGGGTGGCGACGCAGTAGAGAGCACCGATGTCGGTGCCGAGCGACAGGGTGCACGTGCCGACCGTGCGGCCGTCCACGATTCCGGCCAGGCGGACCACCTCCGGGTAGGCGAAGGCGAGTTCCCGGTCGGCGACGAGCCCGAGGTCGCCCGAGATGCCGAGCGGGCCGGCGTACGTCTCGACGTACTCCCGCACCTCGGCCGGCGTCGCGGCGACCTGGATACGCAGGTCGGCGGGCGACGCCTGGCCCTCGGCCATGCCCGTCACGTCCATCGCCATGACGGGCATGTCGGCGATCTGGGTCGCGCCGCGCGCGAGCAGGCCCTCGGCGGTGCCCTCGTCGCTGTCCGCGCCCACCCACCAGCCCCAGGTGGAGCCGGTCAGGTGCTTCCTCGCCTCCGTGATCGCCTCGTCGAGCTGCCGCCCGCGCACGCGCAGGACCCCGTTGAGCAGCGGGTGGGGAATGTCCGTGCGATAGGTCGGCAGATCGGTGTCGGGCTGGGCCCCGGCCCAACCGCACCAGTAGCGGCGGTTCGCGGCGAGTTGCGGTTCCAGATCATGGATGGAGTACGTGGTCATACCCTCAGGACGCCGTTCGGTCGGTGGAAGTTCGATCCCGCGGGGGAGTTGTCTACGGTCGGGCCGGCCGTGGGGTGTGCAGAAGGCGCATCTCACGCACCAGGCCCTCTTTCTCCCTCAGCAGCCAGGTCGCCCCGGGCGGGCAGTGGTACGGGTCCTCCGGTGGGTTGGTGAAGGTGGATTCCCAGATCGTGACGCCGGACCCGGCCAGCACTCCGGTGATCGTCAGGCTGACGCCGGACTGGTAGTCCCGCCGCATGACGTCGAAGACCGGCTCCCGACCGATCGTCTGGATGCCGCCCGGCCACCAGAAGGTCATGTCCTCGGCCCAGCGGGCGGCCACCTTGGTGAGCGCGGCACCGTTCGGCACCGCTGACAGGATCGTCGCCGCCTCCTGCCGTCGCTCGGTGCGCAGCGCCACGGCCTCGCCGTGTCGATCGTCGTGCACGCGGGGGAGGACCTCGGCCAACTGCCGCCGCGCCTCGCTCAGGCGACTACGGACGGTGCCGACCGGGGTTCCGCAGAGGGCCGCGATCTGCTCGTACGAGTTGTTCTCGGTGAAGTACCGCAGCAACGCCACGGTCTGCGCGGCCGGCGACAACTGCCGTAGTCCATGCCAGACCCAGTCCCGCATGGCGCTGCGCTCGATGCGGGCTACCGGGTCGTCCAGCTCAGAGGCCAGAAGATTCTCACCGGCCACCCCGACCGGTACGGGGAGACGGTCGCGGAGCATCGTCCGGCAGTTGTTCCGCACGATGGTGTGCAACCAGGACCGCGCCGCGCTGGGGTCGCGCAACTCCCCGATCCGGCTGAACGCCGTGATCGCCGCGTCCTGGCACGCGTCCTCGGCGTCGGGGCCGCCACCCAACAGACGGCGAGCCACGGCGAGCATGCCGGCGTAGTGACGGTCGAAGAGCAGCGCGAAGCTTGCCGTGCTGCCCTGCTGGGCACTCCGCACCAGCTGAACCGTGTCGTCGGCCGACACGGGCGCCGAGGGTGGAAGAAGCATCCCGACACGCTAGCTCGCCGGTGGGGAAAAACCCGTCCAGGGGATCGAACTTTCGTCTCGTCAGAGACGTCTGCTGGGCATGGGTTACGAGACAGGGCCGCACCATGGCGTCGCCGACCGTTTCGATGCGTGCCGTCTTCGACCCGGAAGTCGGTTTCGCCGGGTACGGGATTGTCAGGACGTCCGCCCCATGCCCGGAAATGTCCAATCCAGTGATCGTCAAGTGAACCTCCACCAGGTGGACGCAGCGTGATGAAGGTGAAGGAAGACGTCGGCTCCGGTCGGACAGAGGAATCGGCGTTGCAGGAGGCGCCACGCCTACAGATCATGGGTCCGCTGCGGGTCTGGCGTGGCGCTACCGAGCTCGACGCGGGCCCGCGTCAGCAACGCCGTCTTCTGGCGGTCCTGCTGGCCCGCCAGGGGCGTCCCACCACCACCAGCGATCTGTTGGATCTCGTCTGGGGCCCTGATTCGCCGGCCAGCGCCGTGAACGTGATCCACAAGTACGTCGCGGCGCTGCGCCGCCTGCTCGAACCCGACCTGCCGCCGCGTGCCGTCGGCTCGTACCTGCTGCGGCACGGCAACGGGTACCTCTTCGTGGCCGGGCCGGAGACGCTCGACCTCGTCGCGTTCCGCAGCGACGTCTCGGAGGCGAAGTCCAGCCTGGCGCAGGACCGTCCGGACGACGCGTTGGAGCACTACCTCGACGCGCTGCGGCGTTGCCACGGCTCGTCCGGTGACGGCCTGGTCGACAGCGCCGCCGCCGCGGCAGTCCTCGCGGGCATCGACGGCGAGTTCTTCGACGCCGCCATCGCCGCCGCGGCGGTGGCCGTGCGACTGCGGCAGCCCGCCCGTGTGCTGGCGCCGCTGCGGCTCGCGGCCGCGATGGGTCAGCTCAACGAGCCGGTCCACGCGAGCCTCGTGACGACCCTCGCCGCGGCGGGCCAGCAGGCCGAGGCGTTGGCGGCGTACAGCGCGATCCGGACGCGCCTCGACGAGGAGTTGGGTATCGACCCCGGCTACCACCTTCAGGACGCCCACCGACGGGCCCTCACCCAGACGGCGCTGGCGCCCGTCGAGGATGTCGACCCCGTGGTGGCCCGACGGACGACGCTGATCCGCCCGGCGCAGCTCCCGCCGGACCCACCTCTGTTCGTGGGCCGCGAATCCGAACTGCTGATCCTGCGCGATCTGACCACGGGAACGCGGACCGCCGAGCGGACCAGCCCCCTGGTGATCGCGATGGACGGCATGGGCGGGGTGGGCACCTCGACGCTCGCCGTGCACTTCGCGCACCGGGTGGCCGACGAGTACGCCGACGGGCAGCTCTACCTCGATCTGCGCGGCCACCTCTGCGCGGGCGGGCGCCTGTCGGCCGACGACGCGGTGCGTTCACTGCTGCACCTGGTGGGCGTGCCCGCCTCCGACGTACCCGACACGTTCGACGCGCGCATCGGGATGTACCGCAGCATGACAGCCGGCCGGCAGATGCTCTTCCTCTTGGACAATGCTCACGACGCCGCCCAGGTACGCCCGCTACTGCCGAACTCGGCACGAAGTCTCGTGATCGTCACCAGCCGGCGGGCCCTCGTCGGCCTCGCGGCGTTCGACGGTGCGCACCTGCTCCGGGTCGACCCGCCCGACCTGCCGACGGCCCGTCGACTTCTCGAACGTCGTCTCGCCGGCCTGCCGAGCCGGTCGACCGACGACGGAGGCTGCGCCAGCACCGCCGACGAGATCATCGAGCTGTGCGGCCGGCTTCCACTGGCGCTGGCCATCCTGGCGGCCCGGATCGCCGCTCGTCCAGGGCTGTCGCTCGCGACCATCGCCGCGGAGCTGCGCGACAGCGCCCGCCGACTCGAGGCGTTCGCGGGTGGCCCGGGACTGATCGATCCGCGTACCGCCTTCACGTGGTCCTACCGGCAGCTCAGTCCGGACGCCGCCCGGCTGTTCCGGCTCCTGTCGGTCGCTCCGCTGCCCGGTGTCACGGCCGAGGCGTGCGTGAGTCTCGCCGACCGCGACCCGGACAGCACGCGCGCCCTCCTCGCCGAGCTGATCGACGCGGCACTGGTGACCGAGCACGAGGACGGCCGCCTCACGTCCCACGTCCTCGTGAAGGCGTACGCCGAGGAGCTGCTGGAAGCCGAGGAGTCGACGGCGGAGCGCGAGGCGGCTCTCTCCCGACTGTTGCAGCACTACCTGCACACCAGTCACCAGGCACAGCTGGCCCTGGACCCGAACCGGCCGCCGATCGAGCCGCCACCGCCGCTACCCGGTGTCGTTGCCCAGCGGCCGGGCACGTACGACGAGGCCATCGACTGGTTCGACCGCCAGCGGGAGATGCTCACGGAGTCCGTACGCCTGGCTGCCGACGTCGGGTACGGCATCGTGCCGTGGCAGCTCGCCCTCGCCATGCAGCAGTACCTGCAGTGGGCCGGACGCTTCCAGGACTGGGAGGACGTCATGCGGATCGCCCTGCGGGACGCGCGGAAGCGCGGCGATGTCGTTGGGGAGGCACACGTCCTGCGCAGCCTGGCCGGCGCACGGTACCTGCTCGGCGCCCACGAGGAGGCGCTGCACCTGCTCGACGAGGCCGCACGGACCTACCGGGACCGGGACATGCGTCTGGAACAGGCGTTGGTGCACAACAACTTCCAAGAGGTGTTCAGCGCGCTGGGCCGGCACGACCGCGCCCTCGAGCACAGCGCGAAGGCGCTGTCGCTGTTCCGCCTGCTCCACAACCGTCGGGGCCAACTCGGCAGCCTGCTGCGCAGGGGACGGTCGTTGACCGCCCAGGGCAAGGTCACGGAGTCGATCGGGGTGCTCCGGGAGGCTCTTGACCTCAGCCAGCGGGTGGGGCGGGCACACGAGGAGAGTGAGATCCGGGCCGCCGTCGCGGACAACCTCGCCGAGACCGGACGCGTCGCCGAGGCGGTCACGGAGCTGGAGATCGCGGCGAGCGTCGCGCGGCGCGTGGGGGACCGGCCGTCGCAGTTCGATGCGCTGCGACAGATGGCCGACGTTCTCATCGTCGCTGGTGACGTGGCCGCGTCGCGTCGGGTTCTCGAACAGGCTCGCACGCTTCTGCGCGAATTTCCCGACGGCGGCACCGACAGCATGCGTGCCTCGGTTACCCGTCTCGCCGAGAGACTGAGCTGAGGGCGCGGTTTGCTCGGGCGTGCCCGGGGAAGCCGGCATTCGTCCCGGGCACGAGGTGTCCCGTTGTCGAGTGCTGGCGCGACGAGGTCGGCCAGCGCGGATGGGAGTACGCGTGAAGGCAGTCGTTTGGCATGGCATCGGTGACATTCGGGTCGATGATGTGCCCGAACCCCGCATCGAACAACCCACGGACGCGATCGTCCGGGTGACCACCGCGGCGATCTGCGGTACGGACCTGCACTTCGTGCGCGGAACGATGCCGGGGATGAAGCCGGGCAAGGTCCTCGGTCACGAGGGCATCGGGGTGGTCGAGGAGGTGGGCTCGCAGATCCACAACTTCCGGCCGGGTGACCGGGTGGTGATCTCGGCGGTGTGGGGCTGTGGGTCCTGCTGGTACTGCCGCCGGGGCCTCTTCGCGCAGTGCGACAACGCCAACCCGCTCGGGCCGCGGACCGGCACCGCCTCGCCCGGCTCACCCGAGATGCAGGGTCCGTTCAACGGGTTGCAGGCCGAGTACGCCCGCGTGCCCTTCGCGCACACCAACCTGATCTCGTTGGGCGAGAACGTCACCGAGTCGCAGGCCATCACGCTCTCCGACATCTACCCGACCGGCTACTTCGGTGCGGTCCTGGCCGACGCCAGCGACGGCAAGGTCGCCACCGTCTGGGGCTGCGGTCCGGTGGGCCAGTTCGCCATCCTCTCGGCGTACCAGCGCGGCGCGTCCCGGGTGATCGCTGTCGACGGGCACGCCGACCGGCTGGAGCACGCCCGTAGCCGCGGCGCCGAGGTGATCAACTTCAACGAGGTCGACCCGGTCGACGCCATCATGGAGTTGACGAACGGTATCGGGGCCGACTGCGCCATCGACGCCGTCGGAGTGGACAGCGAGAGCGCCAAGTCGGGGCCCGCAGCGGGTAAGGACGACGCGCGCAACGCCGAGGAGCAGCGCAAGATTTCCCCGGACCTCGACAGCGCGGGCCAGGACGGGCACTGGAAGCCGGGTGACGCGCCGAGCCAGGCGCAGACCTGGGCGGTGGACAGCCTCGCCAAGGTCGGCACGCTGGGCATCGTGGGCGTCTATCCGCCTGGCGACCGGTACTTCCCGATCGGGATGGCCATGGGGCGCAACCTGACCATCCGCGCCGGCAACGGCAACCATCCCCGGTACATCCCCAAGCTGGCGGCCATGGTGGCGTCCGGTCAGGTCCGTCCGGAGGACGTCGTGACCGAGCACGAACCGCTCACCGACGCGGTCGCCGCGTACCGGGAGTTCGACATGCGCAACCCGGGTTGGCTGAAGGTCGCCCTGCAAACCACCTGAGGTCGCCCACGTGATGACGGTGGCGGCGCCGGCCCTGAACCGATCCCGGACCTGTTCCGTGTGAGGGGCGAACGGTTTCCGGACCTCCTGGAAGCCGGGTGACCGCTGGAGATTCCCGATGATGCGCAACCACGTGACACCCTTCATCGCCGCGCTGGCCGTCGGCGCGGTGACGCTCACGGCGTGCGGCCCGAGCCAGGTGCCACCCGGCCCGGCGCGGGCCGCCGACCTGAGCGGCAGCCCGGCGGCGTCGCCGCAGGGCGGGGCCGGTGTCGCCGACCTCGCCCTCACGTCCGGCACCGCCAAGTCCAACAACGCCGCGGCGGGCACCGGTGACTGGGCGGTACCCAACGGCGGGGTGGCGACCGGGGCCGCCCGCGAATCGGCGCAGCGCTGGGTCCAGCTGACCGTGGGCAGGGCGGGCAAGCTCGACCCGGTCGTCGTCAACGGAGCGGGGCTGACCCTCTACCGATTCGAAAAGGACAGCAACAACCCGCCGACGTCGACCTGCGACGGTGACTGCGCCGTGACCTGGCCGCCGGTCACGGTGATGCCGGGCGGCAAGATCTTCGTCGCGGGGGTCAAGGCGGAGGCCGTCGGCACCGTCCGGCGCTCGGACGGCAGCCGGCAGGTCACCGTCGGCGGCTGGCCGGTCTACCGCTTCGCCAAGGACACCAGGGCAGGCGACACCAAGGGTCAGGGTGTCGGCGGCACCTGGTTCGGCGTGACCCCGACCGGCGGCAAGGCCGGCGTGTCCGGTGACGAGCAGCCCGCCGCCGATTCGCCGGCCGCACCGGCCACCAGCGCGGTCCTCTTCGACGACCCCAACTTCGGCGACGGCGCCGGTTCGCAGGGCGTTGCGGGAACCGGTTGCCGCAACCTGAGCCGCCCGGGGGTCTCCTCCTCGGTGGCGGCGCCCGGCTCGCTCAAGCTCTGGGCCGGCCCGGACTGCACCGGCCGATCGAAGGTGATCAACGGGGACGTCGCGGATCTGGCGACTGTCGACTTCGACAACGCGGTCGTCTCGGTGCGCCTGGGCTGACCTTGCGCCACGGCTCGCGCCGGCCCGGCCACTGGCCCGGGCCGGCGCTGCTGTCTGTCGCCCGGCCGGTCGAACACAACCACCGGCCACTGACGATGGCCGGTGGCTGGCTCAGCCACCGGCCACCGACGAGGGCTGGCTAGAGCTTCGCGCTGACGTACGCCATGCCGTCGGTCGTCTCCACCCGGACACTGTCGATCTGGGCCTCGTCGATCAGGGCGCTGCCGTCCAGGGTCACACCCTCGGCGGCCCCGCGCTCCGACACCAACCAGCTGCCCGCCAGCACCGTGCTGCCGTCCTTGCCCACGACCAGGAGGCGGCAGCGTTGGCCCTGCGGGATGCCGGAGACCGTGGCGTTGACACGTACCCAGCCGGGGGCCGGTGTGACAGCCACGGCGAGACGAGCTCCCGTGCGTGGGTCGGAGGCGCTGGCCGAGCGGACGGTCGGGTCGGCAGCGACGCTCGGGGTCGGCGGCGGCGCTGTCGCGTCCGTCGTCCCGTCTCCCCCGGGAAGGAAGAGGGCGCCACCGAGGACGGCGGAGGCGACGACCGCCGCCGCGACTCCGGTGACGGCATGATGGCGACGGCGCTGGTCGGCGGCCTCGCCGCGGATCTGGCGCAGAGTGCGCTGCAACAGCAGATCGCCGTCCTCCGGCGGGCCGTCCAGCAGCATCACGTCGGGTACGTTCTCGAGCGCGCCCGCCCACGTCCGCAGCGACTCGACCTCGGCTCGACACTGTGCGCAACCCGCCAGGTGCTCCTCGGCTCGATGGGTCGCCTCCTCATCGAGTGCCCCCAGCAGATAGCCGCCGATGTCGAAGTGGTCGGCGCGGGGCGATGAGCTGTCGGGATTCATGAGGCAGGCCGTTCCACCCCGGCGTGACGCTCGGCGAGATCGCGGAGTGCTCGGAGTGCGTAGTAGGAGCGGGACTTCACGGTGCCCGGTGGGATACCGAGGATCTGGGCGGCTTCCGCGACTGTACTCCCGCGCAGGTAGACCTGCTCGAGCACCTGTCGATGCTGTGTGGAGAGGCGGTTGAGCGCGTCGGTCACGACGATCGAGTTCACCACCTGGTCGGCGTGGTCACGCTCGACCGCTGATTCGGTCGGGCCCTCCCGTACCTCGGGTGGGCGCGCGTTCCGGGCGCGGATGGTGTCGGTCACGATGTTGCGGACGACAGTCAACAGCCAACCCCGTACCGAGCCCTTGCCGTTGACCAGCGCGTCGGGGTGCCGCCACGCGCGTACCAGCGCTTCCTGGACGACGTCCTCCGCCGCCGCGCGGTCGCGGGTCAACTGTGTCGCATAAGCGAGCATCGCGCGTCCGTGCTCCTCGAATATGGACCGGACCAATGCCTCGCCTGCCACTTCGCGCCGACGAACAGGTCCCGATCCCGCCATTGCTACCACCCTTTTGCTGACCCTCACGTCGTCGGCGTTCCCGCCGGATGCCTACGGGTCCTCAGGATGCACGTCCCGTTCGTGCCGCTAGTTGATCACTAAAAACTTTGTCTTCTGACCCACGTCGAGGCCGAAACGAGATGTCAGCGGTCACCGATACGGGTCCGGCCACCGGTCCGCGCTGGGCTCGGACGACATGTCCGAGCCCAGCGCGGTGGTACGTCACGGAACTGTCGGTGCTGGTTCGCCCTGGACGGCGATGTCCCGCAACGCGTCGGCGAACAGGCGCATGGAACGCGGCCCACCCGGATTGAGCAGTACGTCGACGCCGTCCGGGAGCAGTGTCAGCAGTTCGGGCAGGTCGACCTGCCGCCAGTCGACGGCGTCGACCCGGGCTTGGTCGACGGCACCGGTCGCGACGAGCACACAGGGGACGTCGTCCGGCGCCGGTGCCACGATGACGCCACCCTCGGCGTCCAGCGCGACGTCCACGAGGCTGTCCCGCAGCGCCAGGAGCACCACGTCGACGCCGGCCCGACCAGTGGCGACCAGGGACGCGGAGGCGTCCACCGGGCTGGTGGGCGACGCCGGGTCCTCCGGCCGGTACAGCGGATTGGCGGTGAAACGCCCGACAGTGCCGTCGGGCTCGACCAGCCAGCCACCGACGATGGCCTCCACCGGTGGCACGTCGGTCGCATCCGCCTCTCCTTCGTCGGGCGCGCTCCACCGCGCGTCCGTCAGCAGCATCCAACTCCGCTGCCGATCACCGTTGTCGTGCTCGCTCATCAACTCGCCCCCTCGACGCTCGGGTGGATCTGCTTGAACTTGCCGCCGTTCTGCACTGCCAACGTCGCGATGTCCCGGCCCGCGTCGGTCAGCAGGCCACCTTCGTCCACACCCTGGGTGGTGACGACCGTCTCGTTCGCCGCGAAGATCCGCCGCTGACTGCCGAGATCCCGCATGGCGTTGGCGAAGTCCTGCGCCCCCGTGCCGGAGGTGTTCCCGAAGTTGCAGGAGATCATCGCAATGGACCGCTTCGGGTCCGCGGCGGTGTTGCTGGCCCGGAAGATGTCGTTGTGGTGCAGGACCTTCGCGAACTGCCCCCCCGGGACTTGGAGCACTGTGCCGTTGTTCAGGCGCACGGCGGCACCGTTCGGGCTGCCGTGCGCGATGACCAGGGTGGGGTCGGTCTTGAGCCGGGCCCAGGGCGCGACCTGGAACTCGTTACCCGCGAAGCCGGTGTCGGTACCGGGGAGCCTGCGGATCGCCTTCGTTCCCGGTTCGGCGATCTCCCCGCCGACGTTCCGGCCGAAGGCGAGGTTGGCGTCGGTCCGGGCCCAGCTCGTGAAGCTCTCGTTGTCGGTGGCCCTACTCGGGAAGAGCACGCCGATCTGTTTGCCGTTGTTGTCCACCAACGGCGTCGACTCGACGTCCGAGGCGTGGAACGTCTTGAGGCGGCCCTTGCGGTTCTGGCCGAGGATCAGCGTCGGGTCGTTGGCCTGCTTCTTCCGGGCGGCCTTGAGGTCCCGGTTGAACCGTATGTCGAACAACTTCTGGTCGACCCGGTTGAACACACCCTTGACGGTCTTGCCGATGCCGACCTCGGTGACCGTGGCGTCGATCCCGCGGCCCGGCGCCGCGCCGGCGCCCGGCACGCCACGGCTGCCGCCGGTGACCTCCTTGGTGCTGTTCCTGATGCCGTCCGCGACGCTGCCGGGGCGGATCTTGTCGGCGAACTTGTTGGCGAACTTGAGGACGCGGCTGACGATTCGTCCACCGGGCACGAGGCCGAGGGCGAGTCCGCCGGCGGCGAGGGCGATCTCGGCGGGGTCGCCGCCGACGGCCGCCGCGGCGAGATCGATGGCGCCGGAGAGGAAGCCGATGGCCGAGCCCAGGGGCGGGAAGATGAACGAGGCGACGACGGAGAGCACGTCGAGGATGGTGGTGATCCACTCGATGACGGTGCTCTGGAGGAAGTCGACGAACGCCTCGAACGCCTCGACGATCTTGTCCCAGAGTGACCGTTGCGGCGCGTCCTTCGCCAGTTGGTGCAGGGTGTCGGCGGCGGTACGGGCGGCCTGGTCGCGCAGGGCGGTCGCCTGACCGAGCAACGACTTCGCCCCGTCCAGCGCCTGCTGGGCGTCGGCCACCCGGTTCTTGGCGGCGGCGGCGTCGTCGGTGGCCTGCTCCTTGGCGTCCGCACTGGTCGCGGTCTCGGCGTTCAGTACGAGCAGCGTCGCCGCCGCGCTGACGGCCGCGGCCTGGGCGGCGCTCTGGTCTCCGGCTGCCTGTCGGGCCTGGTCGAGGGCGCGCAGTGACATCGTCTGCGCCTCTTCCAGCGAGGGCAGGTACCGCAGGTACGCGTCGGCGGCGCTGGCGTAGGAGTTCGCCATCTGATCCAGTCGCCCCGGCAGCTTGCCGATCAGATCGCGGAAGGCGTCCATGGCCTTGCCCTGGCCGACGTCGATCTGACTGCCCGAGGCGAGCAGGTCGTGCGCCTCCTGGGTGGTTCTGGCCAACTCCTGGTACGCCCGGGTGATCTCCTCGAAGGACTCGGGATCACCCGGCACCGGATCCGAGTCGAGCTGCAACACGGACCACTCGGCGTCGCCCGGACGCGTCATGACAAGCCCTCCCACCGCATCGTCACACCGACGCCCGGGCCGTCCGCCGGGAGCCGGATCGCACACGTAGCCGGCGGGAGATCGGTTCAGCAGGTGAACCGGGTTGGCCGCCGATCCGTGTACGGCGCAGTTGCCGTGACGGTCTGGAGGGTGCGGAGATGAGCGATGCGATGGGCAGGCCGGCGGGGGAGCGCGCGGGATGAGCGAGATCCTCGTTCCGGGCGCGGAGCTGGAACGCGTACACGAGCTGCTGCGGCGTACCAAGGAGTTGATGGACGGCGCGTCGGTCCGGTCGATGGGCGCGGTGGTCGACACCCTCGGGCAGCGCGGCCTGGAGGACGCCGCCCGGCACTTCGAGAAGCGGTGGGGCGACGGCCGGCACGTCGTGGGCAAGGACCTTGGTGGCGTACGCGACGCCGCGAAGGCCGTCGCCGACGCGTTCCGGGAGACCGACACCCAGACGGTCAACGCGTTGACCGCGCCGGACCAGCAGGCCGCACAGTGAGCGCCCCGACCCAGGCCCATGCCGCGACGCCCACCCCGACCGGCTTCGAGCTGCGCACTCCGCAGGCGTGGGTCGACTTCCCGGTGGCCGACGAGGCGAGCGAGAACCGGCTGGGCGAGGAGGCACGGGAACACGCCCTGACCGGCGGCTTCACCGCGGACCAGGCGGGCCGCTTCGCCGAGCAGGTACGCCGGTCGGTACGCCAGGCCCGGCGCAGCGGCGCGGTGCACGCCGCGGGCGTCTTCGAGATGTACGAGGACGGCCCGCTCACCGCCACCGTGGTGGTCGCGGTGGTCACGCCACCGGCCAACGGCGACATCCTCGGCGCGCTGACCGCCGTGGGGCAACCGACCCGGGCCGACGGGACCTGGCGGCGGGTGACGACCGCGGTGATCCCCGAAATCGGCACCGTGGGCCGTGTGTACGGCATTCAGAACGTCGTCCAGGACGGCGCGACGATGCGGTGCGCGGTGATGCACACCGTCGTGCCGATGCCGGGTTCGGCGGACGTCGTCGTGGTGACCGGATCGAGCCCGAACCTCGCGGAGGCGGAGGAGATCTTCGGACTCTTCGGCGCGATCACCGAGACGCTGGCGTTCACCTGGGACGACGAGCAGCCGGCGTTGACCGCGCGGCCGGAGTCGACGGATGCGACCGCGACCGACGCCTGAGTGCGGTACGCGACGACAGGGGGACACCGCGCCGCGGTGTCCCCCTGTGGTATCCGGCCCCTACCTCACTCCTGCACCGGGGCGGCCTCCGCTGGCGTCACCAGCGTCCGCAGCGCCGCCGGGTCGGTCCGGGGCACCTGCACGAGGCGGACGGTACCGTCGCCCAGGTGCAGCAGCGCCCGGCCCAGCCGTCCCCCGCCGAGCTGTCCCCGGCTCAGCTTGGCGCCGATCAGCTCGCCGTCGCCGAGGCCCTGCGGGCTGAGGAGCGCGCCCTGTCGGTTGCGCCGGGCATCGACGTGCCAGCCGCCGAAGCCGCCGGACAGGCCGTCGATGGTGCCGGCCATGATCAGTCCGAGCCCTCGTTCCGTGCCGGACCGCGCGATCTCCCCGAGATCGCTTCCCGCGTCGCATTTGAGCAGCAACTCGGCGTCGTCCAGCACCACCACCGCCGGCCCGCTCCGTTGCTCCAGAGCGGCCGTCAGAGCGGCGGAGGTCAGGTTCTCGCCCGGAACGAGGTCGAGCACGCCCGGCAGGCCGGCCAGCTCGCGCAGTGGCGATCTGCGGGGCGCCGCCACGACCACCTGTGTGCCCTTGCGCAGCAGCCCGGCCACTATCGTCAGCAACGCGGTGCTCCGCCCCGAGCGCGGCGGACCCGCCAGGACCAGGGTCGGGACGATCGTCAGATCCGGTCCGATCGCGGTGAGTTCGTCGCCACCGACACCCAGCATTGTCCACAGTGGCTCGTCGGGTCGGCTGAGCGCCTCCGTGTCCGCGAGGGTCAACTCGTCGGGCAGCACGTCGATCCGGAACGGGCGGTCGACGGCCGCGACGTCCGCGTCCCGCTGCCGGGCCGTCTCGGCGATGTCGGCGAGTACGCGCGCCTGCCCCTGACCCGAGGTGTCCTCGCCGAGCAGCGCGATCTGCGCCTCGGCGCCGTCGGCTGCCCGGATCGCGCGGCCCGCCTCGATCTCGTCCGGCAGTTGCCGGTGGTTGATGCCGACCATGCTGTAGTCACCGCGTTCGGTCAGGCGTAGCACCAGCTTGTCGTCGCTCGTGGACGAGATCCGGCTGGAGAACATCGCCCGGTCACCCGCCAGCACCACGTGGATGCCCACTCCGGCACCCTCGCGGAGCAGCGTGAGCAGACCCGCCATGATCGTGCCGTTGTCGTAGTCGGCGAACGTCTTGTCGAAGACTTCGAACCGGTCCAGGAGCACCAGGATGTGTGGCGGTCGCTCACCAGCGGGCGTACCGGCGCGGTACTCGACCATGCTCGCCGAGCCCCGTCCGGCGAGCAGTTGCTGCCGCCGGCCCAGTTCCGCGCCGAGGCGGGCGAACAGCCGGCCGAGCCGTTCCGCCTCGGTACGCTGCACCACCGCTCCGCAGTGCGGCAGGCCGTTGAGGGCGAGCAACGCCCCGTTGCCGCAGTCGACGCCGTACAGGTGGACGTCGGCCGCGGAGTGGACGCGGGCGAGAGCGCCGGCGATCGTCCGGAGCGTCTGCGATCGGCCGCTGCGCGAGGAGCCGATGACGTGCAGGTGGCCGAGCGTGGAGAGGTCCAGCGCCAACGGCACCTGGTCCTGCTGGGCGGGAAGGTCGACCAGCCCGTAGGCGACCGCCGGGAGGTGGTAGTCGCTGGCGCGGGCCGGAGGCAGCGCGTCCACGGTCAGCGACGTCGGCAGCGCGGGTAGCCAGGGGCTGTGCTGGGCCGGGATGCCGAGTCGTTCGCTGGCGTCCCGGATCGCCGTCACGAGCACCGCCAGGTCGGTCAGCTCGGCCGATGGCGCCGCTTCGCCGGAACGGCGACGAGGCGCGGGCCGGCCGAGGTCGGGAAAGGACAGTGGCGCCAGCCAGGGGGCCGGTCGGTCAGTGCTGCGCGCCCCGGGGCGGAACCCGCCGACCCGGCCGGCCTGGAACGGCACCAGCGACGACTGGGCGAGACGGACGAAGGCGCGGCCCGGCGTCGACTTCGAGATGGTGGCCGCGTCCGGGGCGTTCAGCACGTCCTGGCTCTCGCTGCTGTCGGTGACCCGCAGGGCGATGCGCAGGTTGGTGTTGGCCCGGATCTCAGGGGAGACCACGCCGCCCGGTCGCTGGGTCGCCAGCACCAGGTGGATGCCGAGCGACCGGCCTCGCTGGGCGATGTTGACCAGTCCGGTCACGAAGTCGGGCAGGTCGCGGACCATCGACGCGAACTCGTCGATCACGATGAGCAGCCGGGGCATCGCGACGCGGGACGGCTCGCGGCGCAGCAGCTCCACATAGTCGTCGATGTCCTTCGCTCCGGCCTCGGCCAGGATGTGTTCGCGTCGCCGCAGCTCCGCCGAGAGCGAGGTCAGCGCCCGGCCCACCAGGTGGGTGTCCAGGTCGGTGACCATGCCGACGGTGTGCGGCAGGAGGACGCAGTCCTTGAACGCGCTGCCGCCCTTGTAGTCGACAAGCACGAACGTCATCGCGTCCGGTCGGTTGGCCACGGCGAGGGACGCGACGAGGGTCTGCAGCAGCTCCGACTTGCCGGAGCCGGTGGTGCCGGCGACGAGGCCGTGTGGTCCGTCCCGCTTCAGGTCGAGCGCGAACGGCCCGTCGAGCGACACACCGAGCACCGCCTCGGTGGTCCGACCACCCGAGGTCCACCGGGCCGTCACGGCATCCGGCTCCGGCGGCTCCATCCCGAGTACGTCGAGCAGCCGACTCGCGCCGGGCAGGGCGCTCTCCTCGTCGGCGCCACCGATGTCCCGCAGCGGCGCCAGCGCCCGCGCCACCCGGTACAGCCACTCGGGCGGGACGACGTCCGGGTGGACGTCGGCGATCGGGGCGGCGAGGGTCTGGGTCACCAGCAGCGATCCGTCCTCCTGCTGGGTGATGACCGCCTGGCACTCCTCGGGCAGCAGCCTCTCCTCGGCGTCCAGGCAGATGGCGTACACCCCGACCGCTGGTCCTTCGCGCAGGATCTGGGTGACGCCGGGCAGGGACCGCAGCTTGCGGGCCCCGTCGAGCACCACGAGCACGTCCCGGAACGCGCCGTTGGTTCGCTCACCGGAGCGGGACGAGATGATCGTCACCAGTTCACCGACCCGGCGGGCCAGGGTCTGGGTGTCGGTGCCGACCGTGGCGAGGGTGTCCTGACCGTCGCGGGGCCGCAGGTGTGGCAGCCACCCCGCCCAGGCCCACCCGGCCTCGTCGGCGGTTCCGCAGAGCAGGTAGATCTGTAGGTCTTCCGGACTGTGCAGGGCACTGGCCTGGGCCATCATCCAACGAACCGTCGTACGAGCGACGGCGTCGCCGGCCACCCCCACGACTCCGTGCTTACGCACCGGCACGGTCGCGGGCACGTCGAGGGCGCTCCACCGGACCTCGCGCCGGTTCTCGTCCTGGCTCAGGTCCCGCAGCACCACCTCGGAGGGCAGGTCCGCGCTGCCGACCCGCAGCTCCAGAAAGTCGGGGTCGGTACGCCGTCGCTCCCAGAGGCGACGCTGCGGCCCGACGGCGATCAGCCCCATCGCGGCGGGGTCGGGGCAGTTGTCCCGGCGGACCAGCCGTTCGGTGGCCAGCGCCTCCTCGGCCTCGCCGCTGACGCGTGCCCTCTTCTTGTCGTACTCGGCCAGCCGGGAGCGGTACGTGGCCCGGCCTTGACGCCGCGCGCCGATCTGACCGGCGATGAGCACCAGGGGCGACAGGATGGCGAAGAGCAACGTGAGCGGGTTGCGGGTGATGACGAACGCGGCGCCGGAGAGCACGACCGGTGCCAACACGGTGATCAGCGTGAGTGGCCGCCGCTCCGGAGGCGCCGGCGGCCCGGGAAGCGTGAACTGGGTGGTCCGCGCCGCGGGCAGCAGGCGGGGCGGACGGTTGTAGTCGAGGCCCGTCCGGTCCTCCGAGATCTGGAGTGCCGCCTCGTCCGCAAGGGGGCGGCGAAGCTCCAGCAGGGACGAACCCGCGGCGAGTTGCGCCCCGGTCGCCCAGATCCGCTCCTGCTCGTCGATCTCCACCCGGTCGAGCAACAGCCCGGGTCCGGTCGGGTGGAGCCAGCACTCCCCGTCCTCGGTGACGCGCAGCCGCGCGAGCGCGGGCGCGAGCGGGTCGTCGTGCACGAGCACGTGGCCGTCGTCGGAGGAGCCGATGGCGTGCTCGCCGATGTCGAGCGGGTAGAGGTTGCCGGCGCCCAGACCGCTGACCACCCGGATCTCCAGCGGACCCGGCGTCCGTGCGGGCGACACGGGTGCCGGGCGGTCCAGTTCGAGAACGCTGCCCTGCCACAGCGGCGCGTCGGCGAGCGTGAGCCCGGGGTCCAGCGGCGCGCCGGCGACGAAGATCGTCGGCGGACGGGTGCCGGGTTCCGGACGACGCCCCGCCAGCACCTCGGCGAGCTCCGCGACTGTGGAGTCGAGGGCAGCCTCGACCTGGTAGTCGGTCGCGGGGGTGGACTGGTCCGTCACGGTGAGCAACAGGCGCACGGGTATCTCCTGGTCGGATGATCCGTCGGGAACACGGTCGGGGCCGCGCGGTGAATGCTCACCACGCGGCCCCGACCGTTCGTTTCGTCAGCGGCTGAGGCTGGCGGCGGTCTGCGTGTCGGTCTCGGAGAAGGCGTCGCTGACCTGCGTGAGGTACTGGCTGATGCCTTCCATGCCGTGCAGGGTCTGGTCGACGCTGCCCTTGTACTCCTCGAAGTACGGCCCGAACTGCTGCTGCGCGCCCGGGGTGTTGTAGCCACCCTGGATCAGTGTGTCGATCTTGCTCTTGGCCTGGGTCATCCCGTCCAGCAGGGTCTGCATGTTCTGCTGCAGCCAGCTCGCGGACTCCTGGATGTCCTCGCTGACGATGTGGTAGGTGGCCATGTCGCCCTCCCGGTTTCTCGGTTTCCCGGGCCGGCTAGCCGGTCCCCTCGTGGACCGTCTTGCGCCGACGCCGCCACCCACACGGATGCTCACGCCATCCGGTTCAGGGCAAGTTCGAGTCGGACGCGGGCGTCCGTCGTGACGCGGTGGTGAACCGTTCCGGTACGACGTCCGTGTGGGTACCGGACCTGTGCACGAGCCCGGTCCACACCGAGTACGAGGTGGAGCGAACATGGTGCAGAGAGCGCGGATCGCGATCGCGGTGATCGGCCTGGCGGCGCTGGCCGCGTGCGGGGACTCCACGGGGGCGGGCGGCACCGCGACCGCGCCGACCCTGGGGGCGTCTCCGGTGGCATCCGTCAGCGCGAGCGCGGACCCGACCCCGCAGGTGATCGAGGTCAGCCCGGTGCCGCCGCCGACCGTGGCGAAGACGCAGCGCCGCGTGCGGATCTACAGCGGGCCGTCCGACGTGCCCGTCCCGGCCAGCCCGGACCGCGGTCAGGGCAGCTCGGTGGTGCAGTTGCGGGCCACCGACCAGGCCGACATCGGCACGTACGTCGCGGACGGCCAGGGCAGGACGCTCTACCGCTTCGACAAGGACTCGGCGAGGCCGCCGAAGGCGACCTGCGCGGGCGACTGCGCGAAGACGTGGCCCCCGCTGCTCATCTCGTCACCCGGTCGGATCTACCCGGACGGCGTCGACCCCCAACTCGTCGGGTACGTCGAGCGGGCCGACGGCACCTGCCAGGTGACCATCGGCGGCTGGCCGGTCTACCGGTTCGCCAAGGACGCCGCGCCCGGCGACATCCGGGGCCAGGGAGTCGGTGGCACCTGGTTCGCGGTCGCTCCGACCGGCGAGAAGACGAAGCCGCTGCCGGAGGTCGTCGCCGTGCCGACCCCCACCACCCGCTGAGAGCGTGGAGCCGACGATGAACGACAGCCCTGCGGGCACCGGTGCGGGGACGGCCCTGCTGGCACCCCGTTGGAAGCCCGCGCCCCCGCCGCACTGGGGCCCGGCGGCGAACGGGCCGGCGGCGAGCCGTTGGCGGCGACCGTCCCCGAAGCTCGTGGTGGCCGTCGCGGTCCCGCTCGTTCTTCTGGTTGGCGCGGGGACGGTCGTGGCCGTGACCCGACCCGACCTCCCGCGCCAGAAGGTTCTCGACACCGCCGCCCTGCAACGGCAGGTGCTGACCGTGCTCCGGGACGACTACGGGCTGAACGCGGACACCGTCGCGTGTCCGGTCGACCAGCCGGTCATCGAGGGACACCGATTCACCTGCACGGCCGAGGTCGACGGGGCGACGGTCACGACCTGGGTGACGGTCCGGTCCACGGGTCAGCTCGACGTCGCGCGCCCGAGGTGATCGGCCGGGGAAGCGGGGTGCGCCAGGGCGTCGGCGCGGGCCGGTAAGAGTTCGTCACGACGTCGGTAACTGGCGGACCGTAGCGTCGAGGATCGGGTCGATCGTCGGTGCCGGTCGCAGGACGGTGTCGGCGGCGGGCCCCGCTCGCGCACCCGCTCGCTAAGGACCAGGCACCCGCCAATGACAACGGCTCACGAGACCTGTGCGGCGTCCGGTCGGAATCCCGCGCTGGACGAGTTGATGGCCGATCACACCCGGCCGCTGCTCACCTTCGTCGAGAAGCTTGTTGTGGACCACCACCTCGCCGAGGACATCGTGCAGGAGACGTTCATCCACGCCTGGCAGCATGGTGGCCGACTCCGTCTCAACGAGGTCCCGGTCCGGGACTGGTTGATGACGGTGGCGCGTGATCTGGCCGTGACGTCGCTGCGGAAGGTCGCCGTCGGGCGTGAGCGGACCGCCCCGGAGGTCGACGTCGCCCAGCCGGACCACGCGGACGCCGCCGTCGCGGCCGCCGAGGCGGTCTCCATGCTGCGGCGGTTGTCGGTCGAGCACCGAGCGGTGCTCCTGCACACCTACCTGGCGGGACGGACCACGCACCAGACGGCCCACATACTCGGAGTTCCGGTCCGTACGGTGCGGTCCTGGCATCACGACGCGCTGTCGACCCTGCGGACGAGCTTCCTGACTGTCTGACCCGGTCGACCCGCCCGTCGTCAGGCCAGGGAGCGCAACCGCGAACCGGAGGCGTCCACGCTCCGTTTCGCGCCGTGCACGCTGAGCCCGGTCAGCCGGATGCCGCCCAGCTCCTCGGGGATGTGCGGGTCCGTGCCGAGGACGCCGTCGCTGACGTCGAGCCCGAGCATCGTCCGCAGGAAGAGCAGGGGCGCGCCGCTGGCCCACGCCTGGGGGTTGCAGGCGGTGGGGTACGGAACGGGTCGGCGTCCCAGCGAGCGGTCGTACCCGGAGAACGCCTCGGGCAGGCGGTAGTCGAAGTGGGCCGCAGCCTCGAGCATCGCCATCGCGATGCGGTTGGCCTCGTCCCGGTGGCCGTACCGGGCAAGACCGGCGGCGATTATCGAGTTGTCGTGTGGCCACACGGTGCCGAGGTGGTAGCCGATGGGGTTGTACCCGACGTCCACGGTCGCCAGGGTCCGCACACCCCAGCCGGAGAACATCTCGTCGGACATCAGGTGCCGCGCCACCACGGCGGCCCGCTCGGGTGGAACGATCCCGCTCCACAGCAGGTGACCCATGTTCGAGGTCATCGAATCGATGGGCCGCTTCCCCGCGTCGAGCCCGATCGCGTAGTAGCCCCCGCGCTCCGGTAGCCAGTAGTCGCGGTTGAACCGCTCGCGCAGATCGGCGGCCTCGGCCCGCAGTCGTCGTGCCAGCGGGGCGTCGGCCCAGGGTCCGTCGGCGAGTTCCGCGGCGCGTAGCTTGGCGTCGTAGGTGTACCCCTGGATCTCGCAGGTGGCGACCGGCAGGTCGGGGAGCCTGCTGTCGGCGAACTGCACACCGTCCGGCGAATCGCGCCAGCACTGGTTGCGCATGCCGTTCGGAGAGCGGGTGCCGTACTCGACGTAACCGTCGCCGTCGCGATCTCCGAATTCGTCGATCCACCGCAGCGCTGCGTCGGCATTCGGTCGCAACTGCCGCACCAACGCGTCGTCGCCGGTCCATCGCCAGTACTCGGAGAGCAGGATGAGCCACAGCTGGGTGGTGTCGGCCGCGCCGAAGCAGGGGCCGTAGGGCTCGATGCCGAGCTGCGTCAGCTCACCCGAGCGGAACTCGTGCAGGATCTTGCCGGGGTCCTGGTCGCTGAAGTCGTCGACGACGGTGCCCTGGTGCGCGGCGAGAGTCAGCAGTGCCCCGCGCGCGACGTCCGGGCCGCAGGTGACGCTCTGGTACGCCGTGATCAGCGTGTCCCGCCCGAACACGGTCAGGAACCAGGGCATGCCGGCGGCCAGCAGGACGATCTCCTGGCCGTTGATCTCCTTGACGATGCGCATCGACACCAGGTCCGCGGCCGATTTGTGGTACACGTTGCGCAACAGTTCCGAATCCGCGGTCAGGTGCGGTTTTCTCGTCACCCAGCGTGTCGCCGGGTCGTCGGCGTCGGCGTCGTGCGACTCGCCGAAGGTGCGGCTGCTGGGCTGGAACTCCCTACCCTGACAGGTCAGCAGGACGCGTAGCTCGCAACTCCAGGTGCCGCCGCGTTCCAGGCGCACGTCCCAGGCCAGTGCGTCGCCCTCGACCCGGTCGGCGGGCGGGTTGGCCTCGACCGTGGTGGCGACCGACCAGCGCGAGTTCTGGTAGGAGAAGCGCAGGGCGGAGCCGTCCGATTGGTGGTTCCGCCGGATGTCGGCCAGCCTGCTCGGAGTCGACCTCTTGATCTCGAAGAGGTCGGCGAAGTCCGCGCCGACATCCAGCCGCAGACGTACGGAGGCCGGCTCGGCGCCGAAGTACTGCAACACGACGCGTTCGTACATGCCGTCCCCGACGAAACGTTCCCGGCGCACGCCGATCTCGTTCGCCCGTAGGTCCGGCAGTTCCGGGTTGGCGAGAAAGAAGGCCGCCGAGTAGGGATCGACCGTACTCGCGCTGAGCACCAGTGGAGCGTGTCCGCCCAGGGTCATCTCCCAGTGGCTGATATAGCGGGTGTCGTCGTGCACCAGTCCGGCGATGGAATCGTCCGGCACGTCGCCGACAGAATTGGACAACACGAAGGTCCGGCCCTCGAATATGCCAATGGAATCCGAGCCGAGTTCCGGCGGCATGTCGCGGTTGGCCCCGCCGTGGTGGGTCTCCTGCTGTTTCGTCGGCCGAGAATTCATGAACCCGCACCTCTTCCGTGGCAGGGGGCGGCCCCGCCGGACACGCTTGCAGTCTAGGACTCGAAAAGACGGCCTCGCTGCCGTTTGGCGCGGGATCACCGGCCTCGATGGGAGAAGGACGAACGGTGCCGGGACGTCATTATCCGACGTATTCCCCGCAGTGACATATCTGTTGCCGCTACCCCGGTCCGGTGTTTCGTCCCGTTCCGCCCTCGGTGACGAGTTCTGCCAGCGGACCTCCCACGTAGACTGGGAGCGCGGGTGGTACCCGATGGTGGCGACGGGTCAGGCGAAACAGGAGATTGAATTGTCGAGTGCGGTCGATGTCCGCCAAGGGAAAGACGGATCTCGGCCGACCGGTGCTGCGCTGCGTCTCGAGATCCTGGGTCCCCTGCGGCTGTGGCGCGACGGTGTCGAGTTGGACGTCGGCCCTCGTCAGCAGGGTCGTCTGCTGGCCCTGCTCCTCGCCCGCGCAGGGCGACCCGTCAGCGCCGCCGACCTCATCGAGCTCGTCTGGGGCGAGGACGCCCCGGCCAGCGCCTCCAACGTCATCCACAAGTACGTCGGCGCGCTCCGGCGACTGATGGAACCCTCGCTTCCGCTGCGGGCGCCCGGCTCGTACCTGCGCCGGCACGGTGGTGGCTACCTCTTCGCGCCGGCGCCCGGCTCGCTGGACCTGTTCGGCTTCCGCGAGCTCGTCGGCACCGCACGGGCGAGCCTCACGGCCGGCAATCGTCACGAGGCCCTGGACCGCTACGTCCAGGCCCTGGCGCTGTGGCGCGGGCCGGCCGGCGACACGTACGCCCACGGCACCACCGCGATGTCGATCTTCGCTGCGCTTGATCGGGAGTTCCTCGATCTCTGCGTGCCGGCGGCCGAACTCGCCATGTCACTGGGACGTCCGACGCACGTGTTGCGGCCCCTGCGGCTGGCCGCCTCGATGGCACCGTTCCACGAGCCGGTGCAGGCGAGTCTGATCGCCACGCTGGGTGCCGGCGGGCACCAGGCCGAGGCGCTGGAGATGTACCGGTCGGTCCGCACCCGTCTCGCCGAGGAGCTGGGCATCGATCCGGGCGAGGCACTCCAGTCCGCGCACCGGCGGGTGCTGGCCGGGACGGCAACGACCTCGGAGGGGACAACGACCTCGGAGGGGAACGGCCCGACCGGCGGCGGGACACGGCGGAGCGTCCGGTCGGGGCCGGTGCCGCTGGTACGACCGGCGCAGCTACCGCCCGACCTGCCCGCCTTCGTCGGGCGTACCGCCGAGCTGTCGGCTCTCGCCGGCCTGCGCGCGGGGGCGGCCGACGCGCGAGGAACGGGTCCGCTGGTCGTCGCCCTGGACGGGATGGGCGGCGTGGGAAAGTCCACGCTGGCCGCGCACTTCGCCCACCTGGTCGCCGGGGGTTTCACCGACGGTCAGCTCTACCTCGACCTGCGCGCGGAGCAGCCCGAGACCGACGGCCTGTCCGCCCGGGACGCGCTCGGATCGCTGCTGTCGTCGCAGGGCTTCCACATGTCCAGCGTCCCGGAGACGCTCGCCGCGCGGGTCGGCATCTACCGGAGCCTCACCGCGGGCAGAAATATGCTCGTACTCCTCGACAACGCGCGCGACGCCGCCCAGGTGCGCCCGTTGCTGCCCAACTCCCCGCAGTGCCTGGTCCTGGTGACCAGCCGGAGTCCGCTCGTCGACCTCGCGGTCCGCGACGGCGCACACCTGCTGCACCTCGACCCTCCGGACATGCCGACCGCCCGCAGGCTGGTCCAGCGCCGGCTGGACGACGCGCCGAACCGCGCCCTGGCGGGCAGCGCTCCGGTCTCCGACACTCTCGACGAGATCATCGAGATGTGTGGCCGTCTACCCCTCGCGCTGGCGATCCTGGCGGGACGGCTGAGCGCGCGCCCGCGACTCGCCCTGGAGGACGTGGCCGCCGAGCTCCGCGACGGCGCGCAGCGACTCACCGCCTTCTCCAACAACCACGGGGTATGCGATCCGCGTGCCGCGTTCGCCTGGTCGTACCGGCAGCTCAGCCCGGACGCGGCCCGGCTCTTCCGCCTGTCCTCCGCCGCCATGACGGCCGGCATCTCGGCCGAGGCGTTCGCCAGCATGTCCCAGACCCCGCCGTCCCAGACGCGGGCGATGGTGCGGGAACTTGCCGACGCGGCCATGCTCGACGAGGACGACAGGGGCCGGTTCACCTCGCACGTCCTGCTCAGGGCGTACGCGCAGGAACTGTTCCTCGCCGAGGAGCCGGTGACTGAGCGGGAGGCGGCGATCAGCCGGCTCCTGCGGCACTACCTGCACAGCAGCTATCAGGCCGCGCTCCTGCTCGCGCCGATGAGCCCGGCGGTCGCGCCGGCCCCGGCCCCGGACGGTGTCGTCGTGGAGCGACCGTCTTCGTACGACGCGGCGGTCCGCTGGTTCGACGACCACCGGGAGACCCTGTTCGAGGCGGTACGTCGTGCGGCCGAGGGCGCCTACGGCGTCCTGCCGTGGCAACTGGCTCTCACCACCTGGCCGTGGTTGCAGCTCACCGGGCGCTTCCACGACTGGCAGGACGTGATGCGGGTGGCGCTTCGGGCCGCCCGCGACAGCGGGGACGAGGTCGGTGCGGCCCACGCCATGTGGGGCCTGGCCGACTCCTGCCACTACTTGGCCACCTACGACGAGGCGCTGGATCTGCTCACGGACGCGCGGACGATCTTCGCGGAGCACGGCATGATCGCCGAGTTGGCCGCTGTCCATGGCGCGCTACAGCGGGTCCACAGTCAGCTCGGCCAGCACGACCGGGCGCTCGAGGAGAACGAGAGGGCGCTGTCCCTGTACCGTGCCGCGGGCATCGAGCACGGTGAGATCTGGGCATCCGTGGCCCGGGGGCACGCGCTCGTCCAACTCGGTGCTCCCGGCGAGGCCATGGCATGCCTCGACGATGCGCTCGCCCGCTGCGAGAAGTCCGGACCGTGGACGGACGAGGCCGCGATCCGGACTCTGATCGGCGAGTGTCTCGCTCTGCTGGGGCACCAGCGCCAGGCTCGGGACCAGCTCGAGCAGGCGTTGCAGGCGGCCGTCGAGGCGCGGAGCCGGATCCGCGTCTTCGAGGCGTCGGTCCGGCTCTGTGGGACGTTCCTGGATCTCGACGACGTGCCCGGCGCCTGCCACGCCTGGCGGCAGGCCTGCGACGCCATGCACGCCATGCAGAACGGCGGGACCCGTTGCATGCGGGACATGGTGTGCGACCTGGGGGACAGGCTGCTCGGTGTCACCGACTACAGTCCTCGATCCGAGGACGTGCACGCCTGACACCCGTTGGGGCCGGCGGATGCGCCGTGCTCCGGCCAGCCGTCTGACCTGTGCTTTCGGCCGATGATCGCTGGGCCGCACCGCCCACTGTGGCCTGTTGCGCGGCACGCGACCGGTTGAGCATGTTATCGATAACATGCTATGTTCCGGCGCGGGGAGCGAAGGGCACGCTCCCAGTCACCGCGGACAGTTGGCGCAGGCACGCCGAGGGCTCGCCTTCCCGCCGCCGCGCCGGTCGGTGACCAGTCCGGGCCGCTCCGCCACTGCCAGGCGACCGCGCGGTCGTCGGACGCCCCGGTCCGGCTGCACGCCCCGCATTCCATGCCCGTCGCGGACAACCCCGGCAGCGACGGTACGGCCCGTACGCCACCCGTGTACGCCGCACCGGCCGCCGAAGCACGCCGGCCCCGCAACGGAAGGACGTCCTGTCACGCCGCCTCGTCGGCCGACCCCTCGTTCCGCGTGTGCGGGGCGAGCACCCCCACCGGCACGAACCGGAGCTCGCCGACCGCCAGGCGAGGCGCATGTCGTACGCATGATCAACGGCAAGGAGTCGAGCAATGGTCAGACGGAGAAAACTACTGACATTCGTCGCGGCCGCGGCGGTACTCGTCGTGACGACCGGCGGCGCGCTGAGCGCCGGGTTCCGCGGCGAGGCGGCGGCTGCCACGAACGGCACCCTCGCGGCGACCGCGGGCTGCGGTAAGGCACCCACTCTCACCAACGGGACGCGCACGATCACGAGCAGCGGTCAGAACCGCACCTACATCCTCCAGATCCCGAGCGGGTACGACAGGAACCGCCCGTACCGGCTGATCTTCGGCTTCCACTGGTTGAACGGGTCGGCCAACAACGTCGCCTCGGCCGGCTACTACGGCCTCGCGCCGCTGTCGAACAACAGCACCATCTTCGTCGCGCCGCAGGGCATCAACGCCGGGTGGGCCAATACCAACGGGCGGGATCTGACCCTCTTCGACGACATCTCCCGGCAGGTCGAGAACGACCTCTGTGTCGACACGACGCAGCGTTTCGCTCTGGGCTGGAGTTACGGCGGGGCCATGAGTTACGCGGTGGCCTGCGCCCGACCCAACGTCATCCGTGCGGTCACCGTCCTCTCCGGCGCGAACCTCAGCGGCTGTAACGGTGGTACCCAGCCCGTGGCGTACTTCGGTATCCACGGCATCTACGACAGCGTGCTGAACATCTCCCAGGGTCGGGCGTTGCGCGACACGTTCGTCAGGAACAACGGCTGCACCGCGCAGAGTCCCCGTGAGCCCAGTCGGGGCAGCCTGACCCACATCACCACCACCTACTCCGGCTGCCGTGCGGGATACCCCGTGCAGTGGGCGGCGTTCGACGGCGACCACACCCCGAGCCCGGTCGACGGGTCGTCCAGCCCCAACGATTCCCGGACCTGGACCTCGGGGGAGATCTGGCGGTTCTTCAGCCAGTTCCAGTCCACCACTCCGCCGACCGCCCCGCCGCCGACCACGCCGCCGCCGACCACGCCGCCGCCGACCACGCCCCCTCCGACGACGCCCCCTCCGACCACCCCGCCGCCGACGACGCCTCCGCCGACCGGTGAGCCGGGCACCTGCGCCGCCACGTACCGGGCCGTCAACAGTTGGCCGGGTGGCTTCCAGGGCGAGGTCACCGTCACCAACAGCACCGGCAGCACGATCGACGGCTGGACGGTACGGCTGACCCTGGCCAGCGGCCAGGGCATCAGCAGCCTCTGGAGCGGCACCAACACGGGCACCAGCGGCGACGTCACCGTTCGCAACGCCGCCTACAACGGCACGCTCGCGCCGAACGCCTCGACGACCTTCGGGTTCACCGCCACCGGCGACGGCGCCGCCCCGCCCAGCAACATCACCTGCACCAGCCCCTGAGTACCGATGCCCGGGTCCGAGGCCACCGGCTTCGGACCCGGGTGCCGGGGTTGACACCGGCACCGCTGCAGGGCGTACGCCGACGGCCGGATCGCCGCAAGCGCGTCCGAGGCATCGGGGTCGCGGACAATAGATGCACCGACGTCGATGTTAGCGTTGGTCATCCCGCGTCGCCGGGCGCGTCGGCCCGACCGTGGGCACTGTGGATGACGCGGCTGGCAGGCGTGCGACCGGCGTCGATGGGTCGAGCGCGCCACTTCGGCCGCACTTTACGCGGATGTTACGTCTTGACGAACAGCATGTTATCGCTCACAGTCGATGGGCAAGGGCGACGTCGGATGCGATACACCGCCGGCCGGCATCGTCGGCCGTGAATCAGGCGCACGTCCCCAGCATGCCGGGATCCTGTTAACGCGAACATTCCCGCCGTATGCGCCCGGTCCCGTGTCGCGAAGCGCCCAGCTTCGGGGTGGCCGTTCGGCTCCCCGGTGATTGAGGAGGATCATGTCTGCCATCGGTACGTCTCCGGCGATAGCACCGCCGTCGCGGCGGCGAGGTTGGTTGGTACGAGCGGCAGCCGCCACTGTGACGGCGGCGGTGGTGGCTGGCGCCGCTGCGATGGCGGTGTCGTCGCCCGCCGCCGCGGCCACTGTCGACACGAGCGCGTGGTATGTCCTGGTGAACCGCAACAGTGGCAAGGCGTTGGATGTCTACAACCTGGCCACGAACGACGGCGCGCGGATCACGCAGTGGACGCGTAACAACGGCAACCAGCAGCAGTGGCAGTTCGTGGATTCGGGTAGCGGCTACTACCGGGTCAAGTCGAGGTTGTCCGGCAAGGTGCTGGATGTTTCCGGCCGCTCGACAGCCAACGGCGGCGCGATCGTGCAGTGGTCCGACAACAACGGGACCAACCAGCAGTTCCGCCTCGCCGACTCGGACAGCGGCTATGTCCGGTTGATCAACCGCAACAGCAGCAAGGCGATGGAGGTGCAGGGCGCCTCGACGGCTGACGGTGGCAACATCGTGCAGTACGACGACTGGAACGGCACCAACCAGCAGTGGCAGCTCGTGCGCCTCGACGGTGGCGGTAACCCCACCACGCCGCCCCCCACCACGCCGCCCCCGGGTGGCACGTGTGACCTGCCGTCGTCGTACCGGTGGTCGTCGACCGGCGCCCTGGCGCAGCCCAAGTCGGGCTGGGTCTCGCTCAAGGACTTCACCGTCGCGCCCTACAACGGCCGGCAACTCGTCTACGCGACCACGCACAACACCGGCACGTCGTGGGGCTCGATGAACTTCGGCCT
>NZ_JBICTE010000043.1:0-57197 GCF_043197485.1 Micromonospora sp. NPDC049102
GGAGACGGCAGCATCGGCTCGATGATCTCCCACTCGGCGTTGGTCAGGTCAGACGGGTACCGCCGCACTCGATCCATGCCTGTCCATCGAATGAGTCAGGCTCATCGATCGGACCCACTGTGCGACACGCCCGACCCACCCACAAAACAAACGCGCTCTAAGGTAGCTGCAGATCCCGTCCCCAACGGTATATGGCGCACCGCAGCGCCGGCCGTGCTAGCTGCGGCGTGGGGTGGCAACCATTATTCACCGATGTTGCTGCTCTACCGGAGAATCGATGGCTACAGCTCGCTGGAGGTCAATCTCTTCTTCGCCTTCTACGTCCTCGGACTGATTCCCGGATTTCTGATCGCCGGGCCGCTCGCCGATCGCTACGGCCGACGCGCCACCGTCACGGCGGCGCTCGCACTCGGGATGACCGGTAGCGTGATCCTCGCCATCTTCCATACGAGCGTCGCAGGCATGTGCGCCGGCCGGCTGGTCTGCGGCGTCAGCGTCGCGGCAGCGATGGTGGCCGGGACGAGTTGGATCAAGGAGTTGTCCGAGCACGACGCCGAACCGCCAGCCCGCGCCCGGCGCGCCTCACTCACGCTTACAGCTGGCTTCGCGCTCGGCGCCGGCGTCTCCGGGCTGCTTGCACAATGGGGCCCGGCGCCGACGGCTCTTCCGTACGTGGTTCACATCGGGCTGTCCGCACTCACGGTGATCCCCCTGCTCCGCACCCCTGAGACACGCCGGCGGGGCCCCGGTGGCCGACCAACGCTGCGACTGAACCTTCACCTGCCGCCCGGCGCCTGGCGACGATTCGTCGAGGTAGTGCTGCCGATGGCGCCGTGGGTGTTCGGTGCGCCCGCCCTTGCCTTCGTGGTAGGGCCGGCCTTGGTCGCCGGGCAAACCGGCGACCTTCGGATTGCCTTTGCCACCCTGGTGGCCGTACTGACCCTGGTGACCGGCGCATCAGTCCAGCCATACGCACCCCGCCTGGCTCGACTCACCCGCGGCCGCCCGGGCGTCGTAGGCCTGCTGCTTTTCGCGCTGGCCACTGCTCTGCTCGCCATCAACGCCGTGGTGCTGTCCTCGCTCCTCGCCGTTGCCGCCGCGCTGCTCTTCGGAGTCGCCTACGGCATATGCATCGTTTCCGGACTGGCAGAGGTGCAGGCAATGTCCACGCCGGATTCCTTGGCCGGGCTAACCGGGCTCTATTGGTCACTTACGTACCTCGGCTTCGGGCTGCCGGTTCTCCTCGCGTCGCTCACCGGACTGGCCGGATATCCTGTCCTGCTGCTTTTCGTAACGCTGGTGGCGCTTGCCTGCGCAGTCGTCATCGGAGCATCCTCACCACGAACCTCGTACAGCAGCCGCCGTTCGTGATCATGGCTGGAGTCCGGGTTTGACCTGAGCGGGTGTCGGTGATGATGCCGCGTTTGCGGCCGACGATCTTCTTGCCGGCGTCGGTGCCCTGTGTGGACAGTGGGACGTTGGTGGAGGTCTTCACGCTTTGGCTGTCCATGATGAAAGCTGTGGGTTCGATGGTGCGGCCGTGGTGGTCGCGGACGAGGCCGGTGATCTGGTAGTTGAGTTCGGTGAAGATGCCTTCCTTGCTCCAGGCGGCGAAGTAGCCGTAGACCGTCGCGTGGGGCGGGAAGTCGCGGGGCAGGTAGCGCCAGGCGATGCCGGTGCGGCGGCCTGAACCGCGTAACCGCCGGCCAGCGCGAAGCCGTATCTATCGGCCGTCCCGAGCCCGGTACGGGCGAGGCGTTCGTGGAAGGGGGCCACCGCTACGTCGCGTTGTTGTGGGTCGGGGCGAGTTCGGGGAAGGCTTCCTCCCAGCGCTGACGGACCTGGGGCGGCAGGCAGAGACTTGGCCAGAGCCGCCGGAGGAGGTCAGCATCGAGCCAGGTGTTCAGATCCTCGACCGTGGCGGCTTCGGTCAGGACCACCTTGTACATGCTGGCCAGGCGTGCGGGCCGGTTCAGGTCGTACTCGGGGTGCCCGAACCAGTCGAGATGGCGCGGAAGCGTCACCATGCCCTTGGTGCGGCCGTGCAGCGCGGCGAGGGTTTCGGCGATGACACAAGGCTTCCGGTCACCATATGGCCGGTAGTCCGCTGGCGGCTGGGGTGATGTCCTGCGCCGGTTGATGTTGGTCGCCCGCCGGACTTCCGGTCGGAGTGCCTGACGGAGTCGTACCTCGTCGAGGACCGGTCAACCCAACCAGCGCACGTTCGATCTGCGGCGATACCCCTGTTCGAAACGCGGGCCTGCGGCGTTCGACCTACGGCATCCAGCAGGTTGGTCAACTCCTGCCAGCCGTTACCCGGCTCCGGTCACGCGCAGGTCGGCGATCAGCAGGTCGAGCAGCCGCTCCTCCATCACCGCGCGGCCGGTCCGCCGCATCGACTCGCCCAGCGACTCGTCCCACGGCGTCCGGGTGGGCGAACCGATCAGTGCCGTGCCGGTGCCCGCCCTCGGCAGGTAGTCAGCGGCGGTCATCCGCCACGGCACCGCGCCCGGATAGCGCTGGAGAGCCGCCGCGGTCAGTCGTACGCCGGTCCAGTCGAAGTCGTTGCGCCACCGGATCACCGCTCCGTGAGCGGCGCCCAGCAGTGTGTGGACGGCGACCGAAGGCACTCCTTCGGTGCAGATCAGCGGTGGGGCCTGGGCACCGAGCGTGGTGGTGGCGGCGCGCAGCACGGCGGGGTTCTCGCAGACGTATACCTCGTCGCAGTTCAGTGTGAGCGGTGCCAGGCGCAGTTGGTGTAGGGTGACCCGCATCGGCACACCTGCCTGCGCGGCTTCCGTCAGCCACCTTCCGACCAGCCCGCCGGAGGCCGGCGCGTTGAGCACCAGCACCTGGCTGGCGAGGTCGTCCGGGACCAGACCGATCGATTCCCACAACGCTCGTTCCCGCTCGCCGTCGACCGGGAGCGCCGTCTGCTGCCAGGTGGCGACGGCACGGAGGACGAGCCCGCGCAGCGGCCCGTCGGTGAGGGCCTTCGTGTCCTCCAGCACCCGATCGGCGAAGACCGGTATCGGCTCGTCGGCCGCGGGGAGCGCGTCCAGGACGCGGATCACGTGCTCGAACGGCAGTCCGGTGCGGATGATGCGGGTAAGGGTGCCGTCGCGGCGCAGGCCGTCGAGCCATTCGGCGTACCAGGCGGTGCCGGCGTGTCGGCCGTCGTGGGCCGTGGCGAGGACGGCATCGCGGGCCACCGACTCGCGTGCGCGGTCGGACGGTCGGTTGCGCAGCGGGGCCGTCGCGGTGAGCACCTCGATCAGGCCGACTCCGTGTGCGGCGCGCAGGTGCTCGTCCACCTCACCAAGTCGGATGCTGAGGCGGGCCGCCGCGGCGGAGCGATGGGTGCCGGTGATGCCGATGATCACGAGGCGTTCGTCGTCGGTGGGGGTGGAGAGCGTCACAGTGGTGTCGAGCCGGCCACCGGTGCGTTCGATGCTGCGCCGGGCGGCCGCCAGCAGCCGCCGCCAGCCGGCCTGCTCGACGAGATCGGTCGTGCCGCCCGGCCGGTACCGGCCGGGCGGCACGAGCGACGGGTGCGCAGCCGAGGGGTCCGACGGCGGTTCGCCGTGACCGTCGGTCATTCGTCTGCGAGGTCGAGCAAGAGGCCGGTCTGGTCGGTTTCGTCCGGGCTACCGGGGGCGCGGCGGGTCTGCGGGGAGCCGAGCGCACGGGCCAGGGTTCCGTCGAAGTCGGCGATGTTGGTCGAGCCGTCCCAGACCAGCAGCACGGTCGATACGGCGTGTTCCACGGCGGAGTGCGACAGGTCGTAGTGTGCAGCGCCGCTGACCGCCGGGTGGGTGGCCCAGAGGTCGTAGCCGGTCATGAACAGGTCCAGGTCGAACTGTTTCGCCAAGGCCATGAGCTCACCCCGACCGGTGTCGTCCACGCCGGCGAACGCCTCGTCGAGGCCGAGCAGCCGGGGTGCGTCGGGTCGGGCCGAGCCGAAGAGCGCGTTGGCGGCGGCGAACAGCGGCAGGTGTAGGGAGACCGACTGTTCGCCGCCGGAGAGCTGGCTGTGTCGGGCCCGGGTCAGCGCCTCCGTGCCGCTGCCGGGGCGGTGGAGGGTGAACGCGAACGTCCGCCACTGCCGGTAGTCGAGGACGTCGCCGAGCAGTTCCCGGTAGGGCCGTTCGGGCGCGGCGGCCCGCGCCGTCTTGATCCGGGCGGCGAAGTGCCGGCGCATGGTGGTGAGCTGGGCCGGCCCGAGCCGGGCCGGGTCGCGTTCGAGGAGCTTGCAGACGTCGCGTTGCTCGGCGTCGAGGTCGTCGGCGAGCCGCCAGCCCACACCGACGGTGAGCCCGGAGGACATCCGCCGGGCGCGCATCTGGCTGTCCATCGCCGCCACCAGGTCGCGGGCCTCGATAGTCCGGTGGTGGATCTGTCGGGCGAGTTGCCCGAGCAGGGCGTCCTCCAGCACCCGCTGCTCGGAGTCGGTCAGCAGCTGCTCCTGGTCACGACGTTCACGGGCGATCCGGTCGGCGAAGTGGGCGACGGGGGTGAGGCCCTGCTCGTCGGCGACCCGGACCACGATCACCCCGTCGTCGGTGTCCCACTCGGGCCGGTGGTCGAGGCCGGCGGCGGGAAGTTGCGCCTGCAGCTCGGTCAGCGCTGTGGTGAGCCGGGTGGCGCTCTGCTTCAGCGACGTCTCGGTGGGGCTCAGCTCCCGCGTGGCGGTGAGGATCGCCTCGTGCAGGGCTGCCACCTGCGGATGCAGTTCGTCGTCCGGGGTCAGCGCCGGCCAGCGCAGGTCGGCGGGGCAGCGCAACAAAACCAGTAGGTCCGGCTGGGCGTACGGGCGCAACCGCTGGGCGTCGTGCTGCGCCTCGGCGACGGCAGCAACCAGGGCCTGCTCGCCCAGCTCCACCCGGGTCAGCGCGGCGACCCGCCGCTCCCGGGCGGCGCCGAGTTGGTTGCGGGCCTGCTCGACGGCCTGCTCCGCCTCGATGATCGCGTCGGCCGTCCGGGCCACATCGGCCAGCACCCGTTCCGCGTCGGCGCCCACGCTGTCGCGCAACGTCCGGTACGCCTCCGCCTTCTCCTGGTGCCGCCCGCGGGCGGTGCGTGCGGTCTCTGCCGCGGCGGTGAACCGGTCGACTGCCTCGTCGTGGCGCTGCCGGGCCTGGTCCTCCTGCTCTGCGGCACGCACGGCGGCGGTTCGCGCGCCCTCCAGGCGTACCCCTCGTTTCTCGAAGCGGCTCACCGCTTCGGCGGTGTCGTCGAGCCGGTCGACCGGCAGCGACCGCTCGGCCGCGCTGCGGCGCAGCGCGGCCGCGGCGGCGGCCCGTTCGGCCAGGGACTGGTCGAGGCGGGCGGCCGCGGCCGCGCTGGCCTCCTGCCGGGCGCGCAGCGTCGCGGCGGCCCGGTCCAGTTCGCGCAGCGCGGTGTGGACCGGCGCGGGCGCCGGCAGGTGCGCGGCGGCCGCGTTCACCGCCGCCAGCAGCGCCTCGACGGACGCGCGGTCGCGGTCCACCGCGTCGAGGTCGGCGTTGATGACGGCCAGCAGCCGGTCGCACTCGGTGACCCGGGCGGCGCGGCGGGTGGCCCGGGCGGTCGCGCCGATGTACTCGCAGGAGACCTTGGCGAACCGGCCGGCGGCGACGCCCTGGGCGTACCGGCCGTTCACGCCGATGGTGACCGGCGAGGCGTCGGGCGTGGTCACGTCGGCCAGCGCCACCGAGGTGAGCACCTCGGTGATCCGCGCGGCGGGCACGTCGTCCTGTTCCTCGGGAGCCAGCACGTCGGCGAGGGTGGCCCCGGCCGGCCGCCGGTGCGGCGGCAGCGGCAGCAGATAGCCGTCGAGGTCGTCGCCGGCCAGCGCGGTCGTCGCGGTCCCGGGGTCAGGGTGCAGCCAGGCGTCCAGCAGCCCGGCCGCGTGCAGGGCCGCCTCGACGGCCGCCGCGTCCGCGCCGGTTACCCCGTCGGTGAAACGGACCAGTCGCCACAGCGGCGCGCCGGGTCGGCCGGCGCGTGGCGCGGGCCGGGTCACCGGGGCGGGTGGGGCGTCGTCGTGCTCGGCGGCGATCCGGTCCCGTTCGGCGGCCACCTCGGCCCGCCGGTCGGCCAGCGCCGCCCGCTGCGCCGCCAGCGCCGCGAGCCGGTCCCGCCGTTGGGCCACTGCGGTGGCCGTGTCCTCGGCGTACACCTCGCGCAGGGTCCGCGCGCCCGGCTCGCCGGCGGTGTCCACGGCGGCAATCAGCCCGGCAGCCAGGTCCGGGCGCGCGATGTCGGCCAGCAACCCGGCGTTGCCCTGCGCCCACTGCGCGAGCTGGGCGCGCAGCCGGGCGCGGGCCTGCGCGACGGCATCCTCGGCGCGCCGCTCGGCCTGCTCGGCGACGGCGACGGCGGCGGTGGCGCCGGCCGCGTCGGCGGCGGCCCGGGCGTGGTCCCGGTCGGCCTGGTCATACCGCGCCACCTGCGCGCGGACGGCGCGCACGTCGTCACGGCGGCCGGCGGCCCGCGCGGTGATCCGGGCCGCCAGGTCGTCGAGGGCGGAGTCGTCGGCGCTCCAGGTGATCCCGGCTACCTCGGCGTCGAGCAGGAGATCGTCGGCGAGCCGGTCGGCCGCCGTCCGCGTGTCCCGAGCCGCGACCGTCGCCCGTTCTGATTCGGTACGCCGTCGCGCCACCGCGCTCTCCTCGGCGACGACGGCCTCGTCGGCCCGCCCGGTCGCCTCGGCCAGGTCGTGCACGTGCCGCTGCAGGTCGGCGAGCTGCTCGTGGGACTGGTATGCCGCCGAGGCCTTCAGACTGTCCAGGTGGGCGCGAAGCCGTCCGGGCTCGCTCTCGACAGCCCGTAGCCGCTGACACGCCGCGGACTCCGCCTCGGCCGCCGCGCCGGCCGCGTGTCGGGCGTCGCCGAGTGCGGTCGACCGGCTGGTGACCGCGTCACGGCGGGCGGTCAGGGCGTCGGCAGCGGCCCGCGCGTGGGTCCGGAGGTAGGTCGAGTACACCGTCAGGAACGCGGCGGTGGCGCCGTCTGCCGCCACCAGCCCTTCGAGGGTACGGGCGACCGCCTCCATATCGTCGAACGAGCGAGCGGACTCCACCAGCAGATGGTCCTCGACCGGGCGCAGCCCCCGTTGCAGCGTGCGGGACAACTCGACCGGGTTGAGGTCCTTGGCCAGTTGCGGCTTGCGCAGGGTCAGCACCAGGTCCAGCAGTTGCTCGTAGCGGGCCGGGCCGAGGCCGAACAGCCGGGCGTCAACGAGCTGCCGGTAGTCCTCGGCCGAGTCCCGCACCGCCTCGGCGCCCAGCCGGTCGATCAGATCGCGGCGGGTCAGTGGCCGGTCGTCGGCGTCCAGCAGGGAGAAGTCCACCCCGACCCGGCCGTCGACCACGAAGTGCCAGCGGGTGACCCGGTCGACGTGCCGGTGTGCCCGCAACCCGATGCCGACGGTCACGTACCGGTCGCCATCGCCGAACTCCATCCACACGTACGCGTGGCTGACCTCCTGCCCCCGGTAGAGCAGGTTCGACTTCATCGTCCGGTCCTCGCTGGCGAACGGGTTGAGCCGGCGCGGTTCGATCCGCCCGTCGAGGACGAACGGGAACAGCACCTCCAGCGCCTTGGTCTTGCCGGATCCGTTGGGCCCGCGCAGCACCAGCCACCCGTCGACGAAGCTGAACTCCTCGTCACGGTAGTCCCACAGGTTGATGATCCCGACCCGGGTGGGGGCGAACCGGCGGACGGCGCGTTGCTCGATCACGATCGACTTCCTCAGAACAGGGTTTCGGTGGTGGCGCGGGGCTTGACCGTGGCGACGGTGTGGCGGTACCGACCCACCAGCGGCCGGACGAGCACCCCGCCCGGCACGGCGGTGACCGCGCCGAACCGTTCCAGCAGCGCGACCGCCTCGACGCGTAGCCGGTCCGGGTCGGCGTGCCACTTCGCCCCGAACGCGGTCCCGTACCGCTGGAGGATCTCCCCGACGGCGGTACGCAGGAAGCTGTCGGTGATGAACGGCAACCGGCCAGCGCCGTCGGCCTCGTCGTGGTCACCCCGGTCCTCGGCGGTCCACGGCTCGTCCGGACCAGCGTCGTCGAGGCGTACCAGGGTGGCCGTGGGCAGGCCTGTGTCGATGTGGCTCGCCAGCGCCTGCTGCCGGGCGTGCCCGTCGGGCGGGGATAGCCGTTTGACCCGGCGGCCGTCGGGATCCGCGACCCGGACGGCCATCTCCACCGCCAGCAGCACCGCGGCCTGCGCCACCGAGCCGGTGCCCGGGAACCGCTCCGTGGTGAACCCGGCGGTGTCCACCAGCAGCACGCCCTCGGCCCGCCGTTCCACCCGCAGCCCGGTCAGCCGGGCCAGGTCGGCGGCGAGCGCGGAGCCGCGCAGATGGTTGGCAACCGCCGGCTCGACGTCGGCGTGGTAGACGGCCGGTGACTCCACCACCGCCCGCCGGGCCGCCTGGGCCGCCTGCCGGCGCTCGGCGTTGCCGCTGCTGCTCATCGCCCGGTCCAGCAGCACCGACACCGAATCGATGTGCTGCAGCACCCGGGTCGGGCGGAACAGCGCGAACACCACGTCCCGCGCCACGTCGTACAGTGCTTCCCCGGCCCCCGGGTCACTGGCCCAGGCGGCGCTGGAGCCGTCGGCCAGCCGCAGCACACCCCGCTCCTCCAGCCAGCCGACCGCGTCCACGAACGCCCGCCGGTCCGGGCCGTGGTCCGGATCCAGCCCCAGGCCGGTGATCCGGTTCGCGTCGCCGGCCACCGAGTCGGCCAACTCGCTGAGGGTGATCTGGATCCCGGCGCGGCCCAGCACCGCCAGGCACAACGACAGGTACGCGTAGCGCTGCCGGTCGAACGGCCGTCCGGTGCGTGACACCGCCGGTTGGGTGCCGTCGAGCCGGTCCTTCGCCCGTACCAGCCGGGCTGTGGCACCGTGCAACTCCAGGCGGTACCCGAACGCCTCAGCGAGATCGCGGCGCAGCGTGGCGGAGAACCGCCGTACCCGGGGCAGCGCCCGCTCGTCCGGCCACGTCGCCGTGATCAGCGGGTGGCGCAGGACCAGCCGCACCGCCCGCTGGTAGTCGGCCAACTCCAACTCCGGGACGTCGACGGCGAACCGGTGGACCGCCGGCCGGGGAGCGTGGGATTCCGCGGTCACGCCGGCACCAACTCGGGACGGCGGACCGCGGTGTGCTGCGCGGCGGTGACCGTCAACGCGTACCCGTCCAGATGCAGTCGGCCTTCGGCGGTGCGCACCGTGCTGAACCGGCCCGGCGTCGGGGTGAGGGCCAGCCGCACGCCGTGCGCTGCGGCCGCCAGCGGCACCCCGGCCCGGCCGCCCACCCGGGTGGCTAGGGCGATGTCGAGCAGGCGCAGCAGGACCTGGGTCTGCGCCCCGTCCAACCGGTGATCGTTCACGCCCTCGGCGGCCAGCGCCGTCGCCGCGTCGGCCCACCGGCGCTCCCGGGCGAGCTGGTCGCCGCGCAACCGGTGCCGGCGCTCGTCGACCCGGTCCAGCCGGGCCGGCCGGCCCCGGCCCTGCCCCGGTGCCCGGCCGGTGGTCACCAGGGTGCGGGACAGCTCCACCGCCGGCGCCTCCCACCACGACAACCGGCTCGCGATCGCCTCCGGATCCGGGTGCGCCACCCCAGCGTGGCGCGGCGCACCCAGGCCGAACACGACGTCGAACAGGGCGTGCGCAGCCTCCTGGGTGCCGGTGTGGGTGAACCACGCGGCCAGGTGCCGCAGCTGCGACTCCCGGCTCACCCCGCCACGTCGCGCCTCGGTGACCCGACGCAGCAGAGCCAGGACGTCACCGATAGCGGCGATGGTGGCGTCCGACAACCGGTCCGCCTCGCTGGGCTGCTCCGGGCCCGGCGGCGCCAACCATGACCGCAGCCCCGCCCAGCGCCGCCGCCAATCCTCCAGCCGCTGCACCGGGGTGTGGAACAGCCGCTCGTCGGCCTCGGCCGCGGCCTCGATCAGCCGGTCCAGCCCGGTCGCCTCGACCTCGTACACCGCCGCGCGCAGCCGGGGCGTGTACCGCTGCAGTTCGTCGTGGAAGTCGCGTAGGTGAGCCAGCAGGGCGTCCTTGTGGGCAAGGAACACCTCCGGCCGTACGTCGTTGGTCCGTCCCAGATCGCCTAGCATGTGGTAGAAGCGGGCAGCCCGTTCGGCGATGTCGGCCAACGCCCGGTCCAGCCGGTTGAACTTGCGGTAGACCTCCTCCGCGTCCCCCGCCTCGTTAGCTGCGGCGAGCGCGTTGAGGTCCGCCAGCAGGTCGGCAAAGACAAGCCGGGACAACGTCGCGTCGTCCATGCTCGCCGACAACACCGCCTCCACCGCCCGGTGTGCCCGGTAGCCGGCCTCGGTGAACTGGTACACCGAGTGCCGGTTGCGGTACTCCGCCAGCGTCGTGGCCCGTGAACCGTCCTGCCCCCGGTCGAGCACCCCCCACTCCACCAGGGCATCGAGCAGCCGCGGCAACTCCAACCCGGCCGGATCCGGGCAGTCGGCGTCCACCTCGTGCAACGCCGCCAGCGCGGCGGCCACGTCAGAGGTGTGCAGCACCACGTGGTAGCTGGACCGTGCCGAGTCGAACGCCCGCAGCAGCCACAGGTAGGCGAACCGGTTCTCCGCCGTCACGTAACCGAACAGCCGCATCCGGTCGTCCAGCCCGAAGTCGTCCAGCCCGAACGTCGGTCGAGATGGCTGCGCCGTCATCATCCACCTTTCACCGGACGCGGTCAGTCCACCACCCTACCCAGGAGAGCCACCACGGCGGCCGGGCACGCAGGGGATCGGCGGCAGCCTGTCCTGTGGTCGTGGTCGCAGCCCGAACGGGAAGCGGGTCGGCGGTGTGCGTGGTGAGGCCCTCGATCAGGACCTGCTCGTAGGCGGCGGCGGTGACGTCGTCGGTCTGGTGCGTGGTGGCGTAGGCGTCGAAGACCAGTGGGATGGCGGTGGTGATCGAGACGCCGTCAGTGGTGTGCCCGGCGATCCAGCTCACGTCGGCGGCGGTGCCGATGCGCCAGTCCCGCCCGTCCTCGCCGATGACGCCGACCAGGTCGACGACGGTGTCGGCGATGATTCCTGCGGCGTGCACGACTTGGTCTCGGGCGGTGTACCAGGGCGGTGGTGAAGCTGGCTCGGTCGGGCTCGAGGCCGGGTTGGCTGTCAGTGGCGTCGGTCGAGGCGGTGCGTAGCAGTTGGTAGACGATGAGCAGGGCGTGGATTTCCTGGTCGATGCCGTCGGGGGTGCGGGCGCGTAGGACGCGGCCGGTGAGGGCGCCGATCCTGGATAGCCAGGATCCGTCGGGTAGGCGGGCGATCGCACGCAGGAGCGGATCGGTCGGCAGTACAGCACCGCGAGCGTCGGTGTGCTCTCGTAGGTGTCCGGCGAGATCGAGGGTGATGGGCTGCCAGCGGACAGTGGATCCTTTCTCGGTGAGGCGGACGAGTCCGTTGGTGGTATCGAGGTCGACCAGCCGTAGGGCCAGGGCGCCGCTGCGGCGGCACGCGGTCTCGGTGTGCAGGCGCAGGAGCAGCGCGTCGAGGATGACGTCGTTCCCGCTGGTGCGCGCCATCGCGTTGATCTCCTCCAACTCGTGTGCGGTCAACGCTCGGCGGGTGCCGGGTAAGCGTCGGGGTTCCGCGACGCGGTGCGCGGGGCTGGCGGCGGCGTCGATCAGCCCGTCGGCGATGGCACGTCGGTAGAAGGCACGGGCGGCGGCGATGAGGTGCTCACCGGCGTGCCGGCCGTTGCGGCTGTTGCGCCGCGACACGGCGCAGGCGATCATCGCCTGCTTCAGACGCTGTCGGGATCCTGGTCTACCTTCGAATGCCGACCAAGGTTGGGGTGTTGCCCACCTCCAGATCGAGCCAGGTCAGGGGCCACCTTCTTCCGTTTGTCGTCGCGATGTCGTCAATCAAGTCTGAGATTCATGACCAGCGGCGGCTGGTTCAAAGTGGGCCGAGGTCGACACGGCGGCGGCGGTGAACATCGGTGCCGCTTGGAAGTGCGCCCGGCGGGCCGCGCGGCGGAACGCGCTGAGCACGGCTGGTCCGGCAAGGGTGACGAGAACGGCGGTGGTGACCGCTCGTCCGGTGTCCCAGCCCAGCGAGGTGACAGTGAAGAAGGTCAGGTACCGGTGGAGTTGTTCCAGCATTGGCAGGCCGGGTTGGTAGGCGATCGAGCTGGTCGGGTCGAGGGAGAACGGCCAGAACGACAGGTTCAGCATGAACCCAAAGAAGTACCCGCTGACGGCGGCGTAGGCGGCAAGCAGGGCGATCTCCGCCCGTCCCCGGAGCCTGGGCAGCAGGCCGGCGAACATGCCGACCCAGGCGCAGCCGAACATCTGGTACGGCATCCACGGTCCGACTCCCCCGGTGAGCAGGGCGGAGGCGAACAGCGAGGTGCAGCCGAGCGCGAAGCCGAAGCCGGGTCCGAAAACCCGACCGGCGAGCACGAGGATGAAGAAGACCGTCTCGATGCCGGCCGTGCCCGCACCGAGCGGTCGCAGGGCCGCGTTGATCGCGGAGAGCACGCCCAGCATGGCGAGGGCCTTCGCGTCGATTCTGCCGTCGGCGATCTCGGCGAAGATGACGGCGAGGACGAGGAGCAGCAGCACCCCGAACATCAGCGGCGGGGTCTGTGTGGAGCCGAAGGTGCCCGGTGCGACGACGAACGGCCAAAGGAACGCAACGAAGCCCAGGAACGACGCCATGGTGATCGCGAGCACCGCGCGGCCGGGCACGCGAACGGCGACGGTCAGCGTGCTCACGCGCGTACCTCCGGGTTGTCCAGGGCGGCGGCGACCTGTCCGACCGTCAGGTAGGACAGCGGCGCGAGGATCTTCGCGACCTGCGGGGCGAACGTGGGCGACGCGGTGAGCACGGTCGGGACGGGGCCGTCGGCGATGATCTCGCCGTCGGCCATGACCACGACCCGGTCGGCGGTGGTGGTGGCGAACTCGACGTCGTGGGTGGCCACGACGACGGCCCGTCCCTGCGCGGCGAGGTCGTCGAGGGTACGGGTCAGCGCAGCTTTCGCCTGGTAGTCCAGGCCACGGGTGGGTTCGTCGAGGAGTAGCACGCCGGGGGTGACGGCGAGTTGGATGGCCAGGACCAGGGCGAGTTGCTGCCCGGCGGACAGGTCCCGGGGGTGGCTGTCGCCGTCGATGCCGGCGGCGATGGCGTCGAGGAGACGCCGGGCGGTGCCCGGTTCGGCGCCGTCGCGGTCGGCCTGGTCGAGTTCGGCGTCGACGGTGTCCAGGTAGAGCAGGTCGGTGGCGGTCTGTGGGACGAGGCCGACGAGTCGGCGGGCCCGGCTGGCGCTGACCCGGCCTGGGTCGAGGTCGCCGTGCGCCGGGTCGGGCACGCTGATGGTGCCGCCGTCGCGGCGACCCGATCCTTGCAGGGCCCAGAGCAGCGACGACTTGCCGGAGCCGTTGCGCCCCATCAACGCGGTGATCTCACCGCTCACCAGGCTGAGGTCGACCCCGCGAACGGCGACGACCGGTCCGTGGCGAACGACCACGCCGGTTGCCGTGAGCGCGTTCTGCGCGTCGGCGTGGGAGTGGCGGTGTGGTTGCGGCGGCGTAGCCGGCAATCGGCCTCGCAGGGTCGTCGCCTGCCGGCGGGCATCGCGTACCGACAGTGGCAATGGTGACCAACCGGCCAGACGCCCAAGGTCGACGACAGGCGGCGCGACGGTGGCATCGGCGATGAGGGTGGCCGGGTGCCCGTGGCGGAGGGTGCCGTCGCGGGCGACGTGGATGAGCCGGTCGGCGTACGGCAGGACGCGTTCCAGGCGGTGCTCGGCCAGCACGACGGTGACGCCGAGGTCGTGGACCAGTCGGGTGATGGTGGCGAGGACGTCGTCCGCGCCGGTCGGGTCGAGCGCGGACGTCGGTTCGTCGAGGATCAGGACCCGTGGGTGGGCGGTGAGCGCCGCGCCGATCGCGACGCGTTGCTGCTGGCCGCCGGAGAGTTCGTGCAGGCCTCGGTGTCGCAGGTCGGCGAGGCCGAGCAGGTCGAGGGTCTCCTCCACCCGGGTCCGCATGACGGCCGGGTCGAGGGCGAGCTGCTCCATCCCGTACGCCAGTTCCTCCTCGACGGTGTCGGTGACGAACCCGGCGACCGGGTCCTGCCCGACCACGCCGACCAGGTCGGCGAACTCGCGGGGTGGGTGGTGGGCGGTGTCCCGGCCGGCGACGCGGACGCTGCCCTGCAGGGTGCCGCCGGTGAAGTGCGGTACGAGGCCGTTGATCGCGCCGAGCAGTGTCGACTTTCCCGCGCCGGTGTGTCCGACGACCAGGCACAGCTCCCCCTCGTCGATGTCGAGGTCGACGTCGCGCAGTGTGGGGCGGGACGCCCCGTCGTAGGTGATGCTGACGCGCTCGAAGCGGATCATGACGGTGCTCCTGCGGTGTCGGCGGCGCGGCGTCGCACAGGTTCGGGCTCCGGGCGGTGGGGGCGCGGGGATGTCGGTGCGGCGATCGCGGCGAGGGCGGCGACGAGGATCGCGGCGGCCGGTAGGGCGGGCAGGCTGGGCCAGTGCAGCGGATAGAGGCTCGGGTTGACCGCGGCGGGGTCGTAGCCGGTGCCGGCACTGAGCACGACAGCAGTGACGACGCCGCAGCCAGCGACCGTCCACTCCGGCCACTGCCACGGGTCGGGCCGGTACCGGCTGCGGGAGACGCGACGCCCGCCAAGGGCGAGCCCGGCCACGCAGAGCAGCACGCCGCCGCCGAGACCGCCGAGCCCGACTGGGCGGGGAACCCCTGGGTCGAGCAGTCCGTACGCGCCGACGCACAGGCCCGCCATGCCGGTGAGCATGAGGACTCCGGTGAGCCGTCGCGAGGAGGGTGTGGCGGTGCCGACGCGGCCGTAGCCGCGCGCGTCCATGGCGGCTGCCAGCCGCAGCGACCGGTCCAGGGCGTCGTGCAGGACCGGCATCATGATGGCCCGCAGCGCGCCGGAACCCTTGGTCCGTCCGGCGCGGAGACGGCGGGCTCGGGCGACGCGTTGGACGCTCTCCACCAGTTGCGGTGCGACGCTCAGCGAGACGGTGACGGCGACACTCAACTCGTAGAGCGCACCGGGAAGGACCCGCAGCGCGCGTTTGGGGTTGGCCAAACTGTTGGCGGCGCCGATGCAGCACAGCAGACAGGCCAAGCGGAGCCCATCGACAGCCGCGGACAGGGTCGCCTCCAGGGAGACCGGACCGCCGATCTGGATGCCCGCGTACCAGTCGGGGGTGGGCAGGTGCGGGAGCCGGAACAGGATGTGGTCCTCGGGGGTCATTCCGGAGGCGAAGACTGTCCGGAACACCACCCGGATCGCGATGATGATCAGGGCCAGGTAGAGGTAGTAGCGGAACGCCCGCGCCCAGGGTGCGTCGGTGCGGCGGACGGTGACGACGAACCCGAGCACCGTGAAGATGAGCAGCAGCAGCAATGGGTTGCTGGTGCGGCTCGCGGCGGTCGCGAGGGCGAGCGCCCACAGCCACCAGGCCACCGGGTGCAGGGGGCGAGGCAGCCGGGCGACCGCGAGGCGGTGCGGGAGACCGGTGCGGATCGGGGGCATCGGGTCAGGTGCGGCGTCGCCGCCAGCCGACGACACCGCCGACCAGGGCGAGGACGGCGAGCAGGCCGACGGTGATCAGCGCCGGCAACGCCGAGCCGGTGTCCTGACGGGCAGCCGTCGCGGTGGGCGCCGCGTCCAGGATCCGGGGTCCGTCGGGGGTCGCGCTCGACGGCCCGGACGGCACTCCCACTGCTGAAGGCGTCGGGCTGGCCAGCGGCGTCGGCGCACCGCCCACCGGGAACGACGTCGGCGCTCCCGTCGCGGGGAGGCCGGGTGGGGAATTGCCGGCTCCGGGGGCACCCGGTGCCGGCGGGTTGCCGGCGCCGGGCGGGTTGCCGCCACCGGGTGGGGCCGTGGGTGGCGCGGCCGGGGGTGGCGCGGTGGTGGGGGCGCCGATCGGCGTGTTGTTGCGGGCTCGGACGCTGTCCGGGCTGAAGGTGGGCCGGCCCTGGGTGCCGCCGATGTCGGTCGCTCCGAAGATCCACAGGTCGACGCTGCCGGGCTTGGGTTTGTAGCTCATCGCGCCGAGTTGGCTGTAGACCCAGGTGTTCTGCCCCGGGTCGGCGTGCCAGTACGACCAGTAGGCGCTGGCTGGTGGGGTGAGAGCGCACCTCTCGTCGGCGGGGGTGGGGTATTGGGTGCCGCCCTGGTGGCCGGCGTAGCCGATCCGGCAGATGAACGCGGGCCCGTCGTGCTGTGTTCCGGTGGTGCGCCAACCACCCTGGTTGAGCAGTTGGTAACCGGTGGTCGGGGTGGTGCCGCAGGAGCGCAGTGGCGGCCCGCCCCACTTGCTGAAGTCGACGGCGAGGACTACCCCGGTCGACGTGGTGCACTGCCCGATCGGCAGCGGGGCGGCCACCGCGGTCGCGGGTGTCCCCGCCACCATGGCGACGATCGATAGGGCTGCGGCCGACCGCAGCCACCTGCGGGCCCTCACGAGACACCGCCGTCGCCGGTCACCGCGCGCCGTCGTGCGGAGATCCGCAGCAGGATGCCGGCGACGACGAGCACGAGCGCCAGGAGGGCGATGGTCAGGATGGACGCGCCGGTGCGGGGCAGGTGGCCCGACGGCTGTCCTCCGGCGGCCGGCGACGACGGGACCACGCTTGTCGACGAGGACGCCGACGACGGGCTCGCTGACGACGACGGCGTCGCAGACGGGGTCGGGGTTGGCGTCGGGGTCGGATCCGTGCCCGGCAGCCCGTGCACGTCGCGGGTCAGCGTGGCGAACGAGATGCCGGTGGCACCGCCCACGACCTGTGTGGACGCGCGCACGTCAGAGCCGGCCTGCCCGTCGGCGGCGACGCTGAAACCGCCGTCGTCGTTCTGCTGACTGGCAAGGAAGGCCAGGGCCTTGTTGATCTGACCCGCGTAGGTGGTGCCGTGCAGGGTGAGGCCCTGGATCGCGAGCGCTGTGGAGTTGGTGGAGTCACCGGCCGCGCCCGGGAACCCGCCGTGCCCCTTCTGGGTCGAGGCGATCCAGGCCAGCGCCTTGTCGACCGCGCCGGCCGCCGACGGGTCGTCGGTCACCAGGGCGAGGGCCATCGCGGCCATCGCCGTGCTGTCGACGTCCCTGTCGGCATCCGCCGCCGGGATGAGGCTGGGGAACGACCCGTCGGCGCGTTGCAGTCCCTTGAGGAACTCGACCGGCTTGGTGGCGGCCTCGCCCTGGCCGGCGCGGTGCTGCGCGATGATGCCGAGCGGCTGCCCGAACACCGAGGTGGCGTACCGGTAGTTGCCGGCCCCGGCGCAGCCGGTGAGCGCGTCGGTCTTGGTGCAGGTCACGTCGCTCAGGGCGGCGATCAGGTCGTGTCCACCGAAGGAGCGGGGGTCGTAGCCGGTGACCTGGGCCAGTAGGGCCATCTTGCCGATCGCGCCGCCGACGGCGTAGTCGGTGCCGACGCCCAGCCACCTGTCGACGGTGAAGCCGTTCTCGCCGACCGCGCCGCCGCCGCGCAGGAACTCCACGATCGCCCGCAGCTTGGCGTCGTCCCCGCCGGTGGCGGCCAGGGCGTAGGCACCGTCGATGCTCAACCCGAAGTCGGGGAAGCCGGGGAACGACTCGTGGTACCTGCCGTCGATCAGGTTCGTCGGCGCGACGAGGTAGGATACGCCTTTGACCAGATCGGGTCGCGGTCCGGCCGGTGGCGGCGTCTCACCCAGGTCGGCGAGGTTCTTTCCGGCCAGCGCGAGCGCCGCAGCGGCGGTGGCGGGCAGGTCAGCGTCCGGGTTGCTCGGGTCGGGGCTGAGCCCACCGCCGGGGACGATCCGGCTGACCAGCAGGCCGGTGGCTGCCGCCGCCCGGTCGGCGTCGCCCAGCACGGCGAGGGCCTGCGCGGCGTGCCCGGTCGAGTAGGTGTCGGTCAGTCCCGCCCCGGTGTACGGCTGGTAACCGCCGTCGGGCTCCTGCGCCGTGGCCAGGAACGCCTTGGCCGAACTCAGCGCCGCGTCGTGCGCGCCGAGCGTGTGCAGCGCTAGGACGGCGAGGGTGGTGGCTGCGAGGTCGGGGTCGCAGGCTTCGGTGGGGCTGCGCCAGACACCAGCGAAGGCTCCGATCGTGCACTGCTGCTCGGTCAGGCGGGTGACGGTAGAGGCCGGCGGGGTGACGCCGGCGCGCTTGAGCGCGAGCAGGGCGGTCGCGTGGGTCAGCGGATCGCTCGATCCGGCGAAGTCACCGGCGGCGGCGCAGCCGGCGTCGGCGTCGGTCGCGGTGCAGACCCGGTCGGTGAGCGTGGCGATCAGGTCCCGGTCGCCGAACGCGCGCGGATCGCCGCTGGTGCTGGTCAGCAGGAGCGCGAGGCTGGCGACGTTGGCGGTGTGGGGTGGGGCGGTGCCACCGTTCGGGAAGATGGCGGCATCGACGTGCGCCCGCAGATAGTCGACGATCTTGGTGAGCGTCTGGTCCTGCCCACCGGTGCCGGCCAGGGCGGTGGCGACGGCGATGGTCCGGTAGTAGTCGACGAAACCGTTGTCGACGTGGTCGCCGTCGGCGAGCTGCCCCACCAGGTAACTCGCCACCGCCTTGACCTGCGCTTCCCCCGGTCGCGTCGGCACGGGCGTCGAGGTCGGGGTCGGGGTCGCCGTCGGAGTCGGGGTGGCGGTCGGGGTCGGGCCGCTCGCGCGCACTGACGCGGGGGTGAAGCTCGGTGCCCCGGTGGTGCCGCCGATGTCGGTGCCGCCGAAGACCCACGCCTCGACCTCACCCGGGCCCGGCCGCTGCGCCATCGCGCCGAGTGGACTGTAGGTCCAGTGGTCCTGCCCGGCCGGGGCGATCCAGTAGGACCAGTAGGCCGACGCCGGTGGCGTCAACTGGCACGCCTCGTCGGCCGGTGTCGGGTGTTCGGCACCGGACGCGAAATCGGGCGATCCGATCCGGCAGATGAATCCGGGGCCGTCGTGGGCGGTGCCGGTGGTGGTGAAGCCCGCCTCGTGCAGCAGGTCCAGGCCGGTGGTCGGGGTGGCGTCGCAGCCACGTAACACCGGTCCGCCCAGGCGGCGAAGTCGACGGCGACGATCGCGTCCTGGGTCGGGGTGCAGGACTCCAGCGGATCGGCGAGCGCGGCGCGGGTCGGCACCACCAGCCGTCCCGAGCCCGACTACCCACGTGGTGACGCAGCACCTGCGGTATCCGTCCCACGCGTCCTGCGGCCGGCCCGCCCCGCTCCCGCCGGCCCCTCCCGGGCTCCGGGTCGAGGCAGTCGTGCCCGTACCCCCAAGGAGACCCGATGTCCTCACGCCTCTCCTCCGGCAGCCACCGGAGACGAATCGCGATAGCTCCCGCCACCGCGCTGATCGCCACCGTCGTCGCTGTCGCGACCGGTGCAGCGCCCGCCGCCGCGACCTCGACCGCGGCGCAGATCGCCACCGCCAAGACCAACGGTGTCGCCTACCTGCGGACCCTGCAGGCCGCCGACGGCAGCTACGCCAGCGGCGGCCTGTCGAACGAGTGGGCGTTCAGCGCGTTCGCCCCCGCCGGCGTCGCGGCGGTGGACGTCTACCCCTCTGGCGACACGACCAAGAACGCCCGCACCGTCTACCGCAACCAGCTCTCGGCCGCGTCCTGGCCGAGCAGCACGCCGGTGGTCACCGACTACGAGCGTGGGGTGCTGAACGCCTACGCCGCCGGCATCGACCCCGCCCGGGTCTCCTCCACCCGTAACCTGATCGCCGACACCATCGCCTACTGGCAGACCGGCTCGGCCGGTTACTACGGCCCGCCGGCCAACTTCAACGGCACCGTCTTCGGCACTCTCGCCCTGGCCGGTGCGAAGACCCAGTCCGGCGCCGCCCGCGTACCGCAGGCCCTGCTCAACCTGTCGATCACCCGGATCCGTAACAACCAGCACAACGACGGCGGCTGGACCTTCACCCAGGCCGAGGGCAACCCCACCCAACTCGCCGCCGCCAGCGACATCGACATGACCGGCGCGGCCATGGCCTCGCTCTGCGCCGCCGGGGTCCCGAACACCGACACCGACGTCGTTCAGGCGAAGAACTTCCTCAAGAGCAAGCTGGTCAACGCATCCGGCGCGTTCAGCTCGATGTTCGGCGTCAACACCGACTCCAACGCCTGGGCGGTCTCCGGCCTGAACGCCTGCGGCATCCCGAGCCAGGGCACCGACTTCACCACCACCGCCGGCAAGACCCCGATCGACTTCCTGCGCGCGCAGCAGCTGAGCGGCGGCGGGTTCAAGTACCTGCCCACAAACACCACCCCGTCGGCGTACGCCTCCATCGACGCGATACGCGCGCTCGCCGGCGCCGGCTACACCGCCGCTCCCCCGACCCCGGTCACCTCCAGCGCGCCCACCTGGGTCGCGGCGAGCGGATTCACCGCCGGCACCGCCACCCGGCTCGCCGTGATCATCGACAACGGCAGCGGCAGCATCAAGCCGTGCGCCGTCACGCTGACGCCGACCGCGACCACCACCACCCTCGGCGCCGTGCTGGACGCCGCCATCGGCGCGGCCGTTCCGAGTGGCTGCGTCACGGCGGTCAACCCGACCAGCGGCACCGGCACCATCACCTCGATCAACGGCCTGGCCAGCAGCGGCTCCTCCACCTAAAAGGTGTCCCGGGACGGCGGCACCCCGGCCACCGCGACCCGCGGCACGACCGTGACCGTCGGCGACACCATCTACCTGCGCTACGGCGTCTGATCGCCGGGTAGCGCGATGGTCAGCGGCGGCCGGGCCGCCGCTGACCATCCGTCCGGCTGCTCCGCCCGCCGCCGCTCAGCCAAGGGTGACGAGGTGGAAGACCGGACGGATTGATCAGCTTCCAGGTCGTCACTGTGGTGAGGACAGCGATGGCGTGCGCCTGCGCCCGGTAGCCCGGGACGTACGGGCGCGGCGAGCAGTCCCTCCAGGCGGGCCACTCGACGTCGGGTGTCCTTCAACTGCTGGCGAAGCTGGTGCGCCTGGGCCTCACTGGCACCGAGTTGCCGACGGGCGGCGTCGAGCCGCTCGAAGTCGGCCACTGTCAGCACGATCATCGACTGCCCGTCCATCGTCACGACACGGTGTTCGATCTTCCGGCGCATCGGGCCCCTTCGGGTGGGCGGTGGGCGTTGCGGCTACCCGCTGGGTTCCGCTCGTGGGCGGAACCCAGCGGACCATCATGCCGGCGGGGACTGGGCGGTCTCGGCCAGGAGCAGGGACAGTTCCCGGACCAGGTCGTCCATGGACTGACCGCTCTGCGCCTTGACCAGGCCCAGCGCGAGATCGGCCAGCAGGTAGAAGCCGAGGGTACGGGCCTGCTCGGAGCTGAACGCCGACATCAGCGCCTCGGCGCCGGCGAGGTCACCGCGGTGTTTGGCCGCGATGACCCCGGCCGCGCGCTGGACGATCTCGGCCGCCTCGGGGGTGTACCCGCTCACGCCGGGTCAGATCTTCGGGGTCGCGGCGCGGGCGGCGTCGAAACGAGCGGTGACGTCGGTCCAGTTGACCAGGTTCCACAGCCGGTCCACGTAGTCCGGGCGGACGTTGCGGTACTGCAGGTAGTAGGCGTGCTCCCAGGCGTCGAACACCAGGATCGGGGTGGAGCCCTGCCCGACGTTGCCGTGGTGGTCGTAGACCTGCTCGACGATCAGCCGCTGGCTCAGTGGCTCCCAGGCCAGGACACCCCAGCCGGAACCCTGCACACCCTTCGTCGCCGCCGACAGCTGCCCGGCGAACCCCTCGAAGGAGCCGAAGTGCTCGTCGATCGCGGCCGCCAACTCACCGTCCGGGCGGTCACCGCCGTCCGGGGACAGGTTGTTCCAGAAGATCGAGTGCAGCACGTGCCCGGACAGATTGAACGCGAACGTCTTCTCCAACCCGACCAGCGTCGCGTAGTCGCCCTTGTCGCGGGCCTCGGCGAGCCGGTCGAGCCCGTCGTTGGCGCCCTTGACGTACGCGGCGTGGTGCTTGTCGTGGTGCAGCTCCAGGATCTCGCCGGACATCGCGGGTTCCAGTGCGCCGTAGTCGTAGGGCAGGTCGGGCAGGTTGTACACGGCCATGGGGTACGTCCTCTCATTGCTGCCTTAGTATGGCTGTTGCCATTATCTTGCAACAAGGGCGCGAGTGTCGTTAGGGCGCGTGACTGATCGCAGGAACATCGGATCGAGTGGCGCCCACCCTGGGCCGGGGAGCCGAGTCGGATGTGCTCAGCCCGACGCTCGGGGGGTTAGCGCGGTAGACCAGGACGGTGTCCGGCGGAAAGCTCGTCGGCGAGGTGGTCTACCGGGTCCTGGTCGCGGGCGAGGTGGCGGGAGGCTTCGGTCGGGGGCGTCTCGAGGGGTACGAGTTCCGGCATCATGGCGTTGTGCGAAACATGCTCTTTGACGTGACCCGGGACGAGAGGCGGGCTGCGGTGAAGGCGTTCCGTCAGCTTCCGAGCGGAGAGCGACGGGAGGCTATCCGCAGGGCCGGCCACAGAGAACTCCACCCAGACCCTGCGGTGGCCAGGGTGATGGAACAGTGGTCACGCGCCGTGCTGCGCCACGCATGGTGGAACAAGCTGCCGGGTTGGGCGCAGCCGGCGGCCTGCGTGACGGTCATGGTGATCGGGTCGTGGCTCGGCGCTGGAGTTCTCGTCATCCCTGGCGGCTTGGTCGCGCTCATGATCGGCCTCGTTGAATGGAACACCAGGCGTGCAGCGCGACTGGTGGTGAGCGCGGCGCCGGCCGGCAGCACCGACCCGAAAGCCGTCTGAGTGACGCCGCAACCGGTACCGGCCAGCGGCGCGTCGACGCCGGGCATGCGCGCATCCTCGACTCGACAAGTGACGTCAGCCGGCACCGGTGAAAGGGGTCGGTCGTGTAGGCCGTGATGCCACGGCCGGTCCTGTCTGTCGCCATCGCGCGGCGTCACGGTTTCGTGAGCAGCGGGTTTTGGGCGGCGTCGGATCACGGACATTGACGGAGGCCTTCGCAGGTGGCGACACTGTGCGCCACACCTTCATACCTGTGTGCTGACGGGGGAAGTCCGGTCGAAATCCGGCGCTGGCCCGCAACGGTAGGCGGCGAGCAGTAGTTATGCCGCGAGCCCGAGTACCCGTCCGCGCACGTCAGGACCATCCCCACCCGTCGTGGCCCACGGGTCGGAGCCACCCGAGCGGAGTCGGGTCGACTCGGACCATCGGAGCCCGGAAAGGCGCCGTTTCACGGTCAACCGCCCCCTCCGGCACCGCGCACGCGTCCTCGTGACCGCAGCGCTCGCCACCCGCACGCTGGCTCTGACTGTCACTCCGTCAGCCGCGTCAGCATCACCGCCCACACTCAACAGGGTCGACGCCGCAGCCGGGTGGCTCGCCCGTCAGGCAGTGGACGGTGAACGCTTCGAAGTCACCTTCGACGGCGTCGCCTACCCCGACCAGGGACTCACCCTCGACGCGGTGTTCGCCTTCGCCGCGGCGAAAGTAGCCGACACGACTGCGGCCAACGCCGTGTCGTGGCTCGCCCAACCCGCCGTACTCACCGGCTACATCGGCGACGGCACCGAGTCGTACGCGGGCGCGACAGCGAAACTCGCCCTCGGTGCCCAGGTCCGCGGCCTCAACCCGGCGGCGTTCGGCAGGGTCGACCTACTCACCCGCCTCAACGGCCTGCTGACACCATCGGGTCGATACTCCGACCGTTCGGCGTTCGGCGACTACAGCAACGCGTTCACCCAGTCCTTCGCAGCGCTGGCGTTGGACCGCGCCAAGGGCGCACCGGCGGCGGTGACGTTCCTGGCCGCGAGCCGGTGCGGCGACGGCGGTTTCCCGCTGCTCTTCGGGCAGGCGACCTGCGTCAGCGACGTCGACGCCACAGCGATGGCCGTGCAGGCTCTGCTCGCGGCGGACCGGCCACTCGTCGCGGCCTCGGCGGCGCAGTGGCTCGTCTCCGTGCAGAACAGCGACGGCCCGTTCTCCACCAACGGCGTGCCCAACGCGAACAGCACCGGACTCGCCGCCCAGGCGCTGTCCGCCGCCGGGCGATCACTGCCGTGGCTGCGCGCTCGCCAGCACCTGATCAGCCTGCAGGTGAACTGCACGGGGGCATCCGCCAATCGTGGTGCCATCGCGTACACCTCGGGGGGGGTTCGACGCGAGCACCGCTGTTCGGGCCACCGCGCAGGCCGCACCCGGCATGGCGGGCACCGGGTACGCGACCCTGTCGGCCGCCGGCGCCCAGCCGACCGCGCCCGTCCTGGCGTGTGCGCCGTGGTGACCGCCCCGCGGGTGACGGCTCGCCGACGGATCGCGCTACTCCTCGCGGCCGTCGTCGCCGGCGCCGGTCTGGTCGCGGTCGATCCGCTCCCGCGCGCTGCACACGCCGCAGCGTGTACGCCGGGGGCGGGCGTCACTGTGGTGGTCGACCTCACTGCCTTCGGCCTCGGTGCGCAGACCGGCTGCCGGCTCGGGGACCCACCGACCGGCCTCGCCGCGTTGCAGGGGGCCGGCTTCACCGTCACCGGTACACAACGGTGGGGGCTGGCCTTCGTCTGCCGCATCAACGGCTACCCCCTCCCCGCCGCCGAACCGTGTGTCAACACGCCACCTGCCAGCGCGTACTGGTCGTACTGGCACGCCGTACCCGGCGGCACCTGGTCCTACAGCACCCTCGGCGCCAGCAGCTACAACCCCGCGCAGGGCACTGTCGAAGGATGGCGCTTCGGCTCCGGGCAGGCTCCGTCCATCTCCCCGCCGTAGCGGGCCTCGGCCGGGAATCCGGGTGCCCGGATTACCGGCCGGTCCGGTGGCGGGCGGACGACAGGGAATCCGCCTGTGACTGCGGCCCTGAGGATCAGCTCGCAGGCCGTACGATGGTCGGCAGTGCTGGTTCGCCGCACCGTCACGGTGCGGCGTCGCAAGAGGGAACCCGGTGGGAAACCGGGACTGCCCCGCAGCGGTGAGTGGGAACGACAGCCGTCATACGCACTGGACGCGTGAGCGTCTGGGAAGCGACGGCCAGTAGGAGATCGGTCAACCCGGTCACGCCCACGAGTCCGAAGACCTGCCCGCACCGCGTACGCGTCCGCGTGCGCCGCCGTCGACCTCTCGGGAGGGTCAGGGCGAGGCCCGGTCGTTGGTCCGTGCCCTGCCGTGTCCCTCCAGTGTGGTCGGTGGTCGACCTCGAGGGAAGGACACCTGTTCCGTGACCACACCGTTCGGGCTGAGCACCGTGCTCGGCTATCCCCGCATCGGTCCGCACCGGGAACTCAAGCACGCCGTCGAGTCCTACTGGGCGGGCCGGATCGACGCGAACGCCCTTCAGTTAACTGCCGCCAGCCTTCGCGCAGACGTGTGGCGCACACTGCGCGACGCCGGTCTGGACGCGATCCCGTCGAACACGTTCTCCTTCTACGACCAGGTACTCGACACCACCGTCCTGGTCGACGCGGTCCCCGACCGGTTCCGCCGCCTCGGCCTCGGTGACCTGGACACCTACTTCGCCATGGCTCGTGGCACGGAGTTCGAGCCGGCGCTGGAGCTGACGAAGTGGTTCGACACCAACTACCACTACCTGGTGCCGGAGGTCGGCCCGGACACACCGTTCACCGCTCGGCCCGACAAGGCGGTACGGGAGTACGCCGAAGCCAAGGCGCTCGGCGTCACCACCAGACCGGTGCTGGTCGGCCCGGCGACCTACCTCCTGCTGTCCAAGGCCACCGAGGACGCGCCCGAGGGATTCCGACCGTTCGACCGGCTCGATGACCTCATCGCTGTCTACGCCGACATCCTCGGCACCCTGGCCGGTGCCGGCGTCGAATGGGTTCAACTCGACGAACCCGCGTACGCCGCCGACCGCACCCCGCAGGAGATCGCCGCGCTACGCGCCGCGTACCGCCGGCTCGGCCTCCTGAAGCACCGCCCACGGTTGTTCGTCGCGTCGTACTTCGGTGACCTCGGCGACGCGTTGCCAGCGCTGTTGGGCACCCCGGTCGAGGCGGTCGGCATCGATCTGGTCGCCGGGCCAGGCAACCTGAACCGCCTCGCCGCCGCCGGCCCACTACGCGGGAAGACGATCGTCGCTGGACTGGTCGACGGGCGCAACATCTGGCGAACCGACCTACGCACCGCCACCGCGACCGGCGCCGTACTGACCGCTCTAGCCGACCATGTCGCGGTGTCGACAACCTGTTCGTTGCTGCACGTGCCGGTGGACCTCGCCGCCGAACCCGATCTGGACCAGGACCTGCGTGGGCGGCTCGCGTTCGCCCGGCAGAAGGTCGACGAGGTCGTCGCTCTCGGACGCGCACTGCGCGACGGTGTCGGCGCCCTGCCCCCTGCCCTGCCCGCGACCCCGGCGGCCTGGCGTAACGACGGGGTCCGAGCCCGACTGGACGCGTTGCGACCCGAACACGTACGACGGGGCCCATACGCCCAACGGGCCGCCACTCAGCAGGCCCGACTGGGTCTCCCGCCGCTGCCCACCACCACCATCGGATCCTTCCCGCAAACCGCGGAGCTGCGGCAGGCTCGCGCGGCGCACCGGGCCGGTCGGCTCGACGACACCGGCTACGCCGAGCGGATGCGCGCCGAGGTCGCCCACGTCATCGCTGTGCAGGAACGTCTCGGGTTGGACGTGCTGGTGCACGGCGAACCGGAACGCAACGACATGGTGCAGTACTTCGGCGAGCAGCTCGACGGGTTCGCCGCCACGGTCAACGGCTGGGTGCAGTCGTACGGCTCCCGGTGCGTACGCCCGCCCATCATCTACGGCGACGTCACCCGGACCGGACCGATGACCGTCGACTGGTCCACCTACGCGCAGTCGCTGACGAACCGACCGGTCAAGGGCATGCTCACCGGACCGGTGACGATCCTGGCCTGGTCATTCGTCCGCACCGACCAACCCCTCGCCGACACCGCCAACCAGGCCGCCCTCGCACTACGCGACGAGGCCCGCGACCTGGAAGCCGCCGGCATCCGCATCATCCAGGTCGACGAACCCGCTCTGCGGGAGACACTGCCGCTGCGCCGGGACGAGCAGCGCGCCTACCTGGACTGGGCTGTCCGGGCGTTCCGGCTCGCCACCAGCGGAGTCGCCGACGCCACCCAGATCCACACCCACCTGTGCTACTCCGAGTTCGGCGAGGTCCTGACCGCGATCGACGCCCTCGACGCCGACGTCACCAGCATCGAAGCGTCCCGGTCGAAGATGGAGATCCTCGACGATCTGCGCACCACCGGCTACCAACGCGGCGTCGGACCCGGCGTTTACGACATCCACTCCCCCCGCGTACCGGAACAGGCGGAGGTCACCGACGCGCTACGCCGCGCCGTCGCCGCGGTGCCCGCCGACCGGCTCTGGGTCAACCCCGACTGCGGCCTCAAGACCCGCGGCTACCCGGAGGTCGAGCAGTCCCTGACCCGTCTGGTCAGCGGCGCCGCCGAGATCCGCAGCACTCTTACCTGAGCGCGCGGTGGGGCGGCGGCACGCCGCCCCACCGTGGCGTGCGACAACGCGCATCCGATGCCCGCGTCGGCCAGGCGGGTCAACCCGCCTCGACGGAAACCCGTTGAGCGCGGGAATCCGGCCGCCACGGACAGCTCGCCGATGGTCCGTTCGGGCGTAAAGCCACACGGCCCGAACACCACCACGTCCGGGGCCAGGTCGGCGATCACGGACCACAGGTGTGGGGTGCTGTGCGCCCCCGGACCGAGCAGCAACGACCGGCCGCCCGCGAAGGCGATCTGCTCGGGCACCATCCGCACGAGCCGGACACCCTGTCCGCCTGCCGCAGGCTTACACGAACAACACTCATACCTCCCCGCAAGCATCTCCCGATCGTGGAGGTCCTATGGCGACCAGGGCGGCGGCAAAACCGGGACGGAGCACTCTTTCGTCCTGGGCTGCCGGGCAGCGGAAGCTACGGCCACAACGGTTCACCCCGGCTGCGGATGGACTGCGCTTCGCGTTCTACGGCCGGATGTCCACCGTCGACTTCCAGGATCGGGCGTCGTCGTGCCGGTGGCGACGCGACCACGCCGGCGACCTGGTCGCCGGTCATGGCCGGATCGTGGTGGAGTTCTTCGACGAGGGCGTCTCCCGCCGAGTGCCCTGGCCGGACCGGCCGCAGGCGTCACGGCTGCTCGACGCCGTGATGGACTCGGCACGCGGTTTCGACGCGATCGTTGTTGGGGAGTACGAGCGCGCCTTCCACGGCCAGCAGCTTGAACAGTTGACTCCCACATTGCTCAGCCACGGGCTGCAGTTGTGGCTGCCGGAGACCTATGGGCCGGTGGACTTCGACAACCCGCGGCAGCTGGCGTTGCTGGACCTGCTCGGTGTGCACTCCCAGCGGGAGGTGTCCCGGCGCGGCATCGCACCACTGCGGCCATGCGTGCTCAGGCGGAGTTGCAGGGCCGACATCTCGGCGGCCGGCCACCCTACGGCTACCGGCTCGCCGACGCCGGCCCTCATCCGAACCGCGCCCACGCCGCCTGGGGACGGCGCCTGCACCGCTTGGAGCCCGACCCTGCCACCGCACCCCTAGCCTCTCCGGACGATCTGCACTCCGACCGTCGCCAATTACCAGTAGGCGTGCTCTTTCCGGGCTTTCGCCCAGCGCTGTAGCGGAGTGTGTCCGCCCAGTCGTGACGTCAGGTGCAGCAGCCGTCGACGCAGTCGGTTGCAGTGGAATCACCTACCACCGTGGCGGGCGTGCAGCAGGTGTCACCCCGCCAGGCGTCGCGGCCTTCCTTGGCCGCGACGGCGGCGATGGCCAGCGCGGCGGCCGGGTCGGCCCACCACCAGCCGAACAGCGAGTTGACGGCCAAGCCGACGAGCAGAATGGCGGACAAATAGGTGCACAGCAGGGTCTGTCTCGAGTCGGCGACCGCGGAGGCCGAGCCGAGTTCCCGGCCGGCGCGGCGTTGCGCGGCGGACAGGATCGGCATGACCGCCAGCGACACGGCTGCGAGCAGCAGGCCGACCGTGGAGTGCTCCGGACGGTCGGTGCTGAGCAGCGCCCGCATGGACCCGACGCCGACGTAGGCGGTGAGGGCGAAGAACGAGATCGCGATGATGCGCAGGGCGGCGCGTTCCCGGCGTTCGTGGTCGGGGCCGGAGAACTGCCACGCCACGGCGGCAGCTGAGGCGACCTCGATGATCGAGTCGAGGCCGAAGCCGATCAGCGCGGTCGACGAGGCGATCGTCCCAGCGCTGATCGCGACGGCCGCTTCGATGAGGTTGTAGGTGATGGTCAAGGCCACGAACAGCCGCACCCGACGGATCAGCACCGCCCGTCGCGGCTGCGATGGTGCCGCGGTCAGCGAGATGCGCGGCAGGCTCATCAGCAGCAGTCGTCGGTCGCGGCGGTCGGGCAGGCGGCAGGGTCGACCGCGAGGACGAGACCGAGGAGATCACCCAGAGCGTGCGCGAGGCGCGCGTCGGCGAGCTCGTAGCGCGACCGACGGCCTTCGGGTACGGCGACGACCAGGCCGCAGCCGCGCAGACACGCCAGATGGTTCGACAGGTTCTGCCTGCTCGTGCCCAGCAGGTCGGCGAGGTCTGCCGGATAGCCGGGACCTTCGCGCAGCGCCAGCAGGATCCGGGCCCGGACCGGGTCGGACAGGGCGTGACCGAAGCGGGCCAGGACCTGTCCGTGCGTGAGCGTTTCCACCGCCTGACGGTACATCCTCCGCTGTATTAATGTACAGCTGTACTATCAGTGGAGGCAGTGGGCCAGCCGGTCCAGTTCAGACCGGCAAGCGCAGTCCGGGACAGCCCCCGGTGACGAAAAGGGGGCGGCGAGGAGCTTCGAGGAGCTTCTCCACCCGGGCACAGATTTCCCCTGCGAACCGGGCGGACAGAGCGATGCGACGCACTTGCGCCCGGGTCGTCAAGTCCGTACCGCTTGCCGAAAAGGTGCAGCTTGGGCGGCCCTGAGCAGCGCGCGGCGGCAAGGCTGGACCCCAAGACTCTCCGTGCCATGCTCAGGCCGAGTGCCGGGCGTGGTGAAGCACTTCCGTGATGAGTCGCCTGGTGGCCTCCCCTTGCAGCGTGTAGGTGACTTCTCGCCCACGGCGCTTGCGCCGGATCAACCGGGCCTCCTTGAGGTACCGCAGGTGCCGGGCGATGATCGTCGAGTCCGCGGACATCGCCTCCGCCAGGGACGCCGGCGTCTGATCGCCGTCCTGCAGCAGCACGAGAATATGTATTCGGTGCTCATACGCCATCGCGCGCAGCACGACCACCGCGCGGTCCAGTGCACGCCTCGTCTCGTCGAAATGTGCGGTGCTCATGCGGGGAACGCCCGCAGGCGGGCGGTGGCCATGTGCCGAGATCTGACCAGCCGGGACAGCACGGTCGACAATGCCAGGATCGCAGTGGCGGTCAGGGTGATACTCGCGCCGGCGGCGACGTCCCAGCGGCTCGACGCGTACAGGCCGCCGAGCCCGCTGAGAGCGCCGAGCGTGACGGCCAGGGCGGTGATGATGCTCAGGCGGTTGGACCACTGGCGCGCCGCCGCTGCCGGCGCGACGATCAGGGCGAGGGCGAGGATGGTGCCGATGGCGGGGACGATCGTGACGACCGCGACCTGGATGGCGAGCAGCAGTACGACGTCCCAGACACCGGTGGCGAAGCCGCCCGCCTGTGCGCCGGCCCGGTCGAAACCGGTGTAGCGCAGTGGACGGGCGCAGGTCAGCAGGACGGCCGCGACGACGACGAGCGCCACGGCGGTGGTCACCAGGTCCTGCGGGCTGACGGTGAGTATCGATCCGACGAGGAACGATGTCAGGTCTCGGCTGAAGCCGTTCTGGGTGGCGACGAGCCCGGCGCCGAGCGCGAAGCCACCGGAGAGCAGGACGCCGGTCGCCGCAGCGGTGTTCTGGCTTCGGTGGCGGCTGAGCGCGGCGACGCCCAGCGCGACGACCGCGCCTGCGACCACGCCGCCGACGACGATGTTGACGCCGATGATGGAGGCGGCCACCACCCCGGGGAACGTGGCGTGGGTCAGTGCCATGGTGAAGAAGGACAGTCGGCGGAGCACGACGTGAACGCCGACGAGTCCGGCTAGCGCGCCGGCGAGCAGCACCTCGGCCGTGGCCCGGTGCAGCGCGTCATCCCACCAGTTCATGCGGGGACCTCCTTGCGTCGGAGACGATCCGCCCGTGGTGGTGTCTCGCCCGCAGCGCGCCTAGCGGGAGCAGCAGCAGGTAGGCGAGCACGAGCAGCAGGACGACGGCGGAGGCCGAGGTCAGGGAGATGCCGTAGTCGACCGATGCGGTCCAGCTGGCCAGGAGGCCGCCATATGCGGCGACGAGGATGAGGGCGGTGCCGATCACCGCCATCAGCGACAGGCGTGCGGTGAGCATGCGGGCGGCTGCGGCCGGCACGATGAGCAGCGCCACCACCAGGATGGTGCCGACGGCGCGCACCGCGGCGACGACGACGAGTGCGACGATGATGTTGAGCAACAGATCGAGCCAGGCGACCCGGAAGCCGGCGGCGGCCGCTCCGGCCGGGTCGAAGGTCCGGAAGATCAGGGCGCGGGCACTGATCAGCAGCAGCCCGAGGATGACGACCGCCAGCACGGCCGTCTCCGCGATCTGGCGCGGCGTCACCGTCAGGATGCGTCCGAAGAGGAACGACGTCAGATCCGAGGTGTACGAGGAGCGCCGCGACACGAGCACCACACCGATCGAGAACATGGCGGTGAGCACCACGGCGGTGGACGCGTCGTCGGACAGCGCCCCGCCACGGCTGAGCAGGGTCAGCGCCGCCGCGGTCACGAGGCCGGCGACCAGCGCCCCGACGACGATGCCCTCGATGCCGCCGGCCAGGAACCCGATGACGACGCCGGGGAACACGGTGTGCGTCAGCGCGTCGGAGACGAACGACAGGCGGCGGGCGAAGACGAAGACACTGACCGGTCCGCAGATGAGGGCGAGCAGCGCGAGTTCGGCCAGGGCGCGTCCCATGAACGGTACGGTGAACGGCTCGATCACGGCTCCACCAGCACTGTCCGGCCGTCTCTCAGCTCGATGGCGTGTCCGCCGTAGGCGCGGCGCAGCGTGTCGGCGGTCAACGTCTCATCGGGCGGGCCGACCGCCCACTGCCGTCCGTTGAGCACGCACACCGTGTCGGCGATCTCATGCGCGACGGTCAGGTCGTGGGTGCTCAGCACCAGGGTGGTCCCATCCGCGCTGAGTTCGCGCAGGACGGACAGGATGGCGTCGTGGCTCACCGCGTCGACTCCGTTGAACGGCTCGTCGAGGAGCAGCAGCCGTGGCTCGGCGGCGATGGCGCGGGCGAGCAGTATCCGCTGGCGTTGGCCGCCGGAGAGCACGCCGAAGTGGGTCTTCGCGTGATCGGCGAGGCCGAGACGGTCGAGCGCCTCGTGCACCACTCGACGGTCGACGCTGCGGGTGGGACGCCACCAGCCGATGCGTCGGTAGCGGCCCATCATGACGACCTGGCCCGCGGTCACCGGGAAGTCGACATCGAGGGAGTCGGTCTGTGGAACGTATCCGGTGTAAGCCCGGGCCTGGCCCGGCACGCGCCCGAGCACGGTGGACGTGCCGGCGAGGACCGGCACCAGGCCGAGGATCGACTTGATCAGCGTGGACTTGCCGGCGCCGTTGGGCCCGATCAGGGCCAGGCGCTGCCCGGGGGCCAGGTCGAGGTTGACGTCGGTGAGCACGGGCGTGCCGTGGTAGCCGACGCTTGCCTCGGTGAAGCGAAGGGCGGCGTCGGCCACCGCGACGTCGTCCATGTCAGCCGCCCAGCGCCGTGACGATGACCTGGGTGTTGTGCCGCTCCGCACCGAGGTAGGTGCCCTGGGGCGTACCTTCGGCGCCGATGCTGTCGCCGTAGAGGGCGTCCTCACCGCCGATGACCTTGACGCCGGCCTGGTTGGCGATCGCCTCGGCGCTCTTGGGTGGCAGCGACGTCTCCGCGAAGATTGCCTTCGTACCCGTGGCCTTGATCTTCGCGACGAGATCGTTGAGCTGCTTCGCGCTCAGCTCGGCGGAGGTGTCGAGGCTGGGGATGACCGAGCCGACGAACTGCAGCTTGTACCGGTCGACGTAGTAGCCGAAGGCGTCGTGGTTGGTCACGAGCTTGCGCTGGTCGGCAGGGATCTTGGCGAAGGCTGCCTCGTTGTCCGTGTCGAGCTTGTCGAGTTCGGCAGTGTAGTTCTTCAGATTGCCGGCGAAGGCGGCGGCGTGTGCGGGGTCGGCCGCGGCGAGGCCATTCTCGATGTTGGCGACCATCGTCTTGGCGTTCAGCGGGTTGTGCCAGATGTGCGGGTCGTGCTCCTCGCCCTCGTGCGCGCCCTCGCCCTCCTCGTGGCCATCCTCGCCCTCCTCGTGGCCGCCCTCGCGCAGGGTGACGCCCTGGCTGGAGTCGACGACGGTGCCCTTGAAGCCGGCTGACTCGATGGTCTGGTCGAGCCACTCCTCGAGGCCGACGCCGTTCTTGACGACGATGGCGGCCTTACCGATCGCCTGGATGTCGGCCGGGGTGGGCTCGTAGTCGTGTGGGTCCACGTTCGGCTTGATGATCTGTGTGACGGTGACGTCGCTGCCGCCGATGGTGCGGACGAAGTCGGCCACCTCGGGGGTCGTGGCGACCACGGCGAGCCCGGTGCCAGCCGAGGCGTTGCTACCGCCCTCGGCCGCGTCGTCACCCGAGCCACAACCGCCAATCACAAGCGCGGCGGCGGCCGCCGCGGCGATGATCGTGCGTTGTCCATGCTTCACGAAAACACTCCATTCCTGAGATCCGGAACGGTAATCGTTTTCGCTAAGTATCGTCTAATAGCGAGATGACCACACGTGCATGTGTCGTCCCCACAGCGCTCCGGGACCGGGCGGGCGGCCCTTAGGCCACGGCCGCCAGCGCCGCATGCGTGCCACATCGCCAGAGAATCCCGGCCTCGCCGAATCCGGCCTCACGAGCGGCGGCGGCATGCCAGGAGCCCGGAGCAGTAAACTCGGCCGGCGGGCGGTTCTCGAAGATCGCCGCCCGCTGCGCCAGCAACGGGCGCAGCACCTTCAGGTCCGCGATACCGCTCCACCACTGCGCCCAGGCCAACTCCGCGACGGCTTCGTCCGGGGCCGGGTTCAAGGCGCCCATCAGCGATGGAAGGCCCTCGTCGGGCATGAGGTCCGCGACGATGAGCAGCCCGCCGGGAGCCAGGCAACGGCGGGCGTCGTCGTAGAACGCGCGCACCCGAGCCGGGGGCAGGTAGTGCAGGGTCATGACCACCGTGACCAGGTCATAGCCGCCGCCCGCGCGGTCGACCCAGCCCGGCGTCGACAGGTCGCCCTCCAGCGCCCGCACCTCGCCCCACAGGGCGCCGCGCGCCAGCGCGAGTAGCACGGGATCGATGTCCATGAGGGCGATCGCGGCATCGGTCCACCGCCGGGCCATCCGCTCGGCGAGCAGCCCTGGTCCGCCACCCAGGTCGAGCACCCGCGCGGGCGACCGGCCACCAACAGCCTCGGCGACACGGCACAGCGTCTCCTCAAGGCTGGCCAGGTGCGGGACGAATCCTTCCATGACCTGCGCCCAACTCTCACGCCACCGGACGGCTTGCGCGCGATCGAGCACGACGCCGGGGGCGCGGGCGGTCGTTGCCATGGGTGCACTCCGGGGCGGCGCGCGGACAGGACGGCCACACGATAACGGAAGCCATTTCCGGCAGCATAGGTGATTCGCGGTGGAAGAACCGGCATATCGCGGTGCGTGTCGGTCAATCGCGGTCGAGTTCCGCCAAGACCGATAGAAGTCGGTCCACTTCCTCGGCGGTGTTGTAGACGTGGAGGCTCACCCGTACGGATGCCGTCTTCTCGCCCTGGTCGCCCTGACAGTGACCGTCCGCGCGGACCAGAAGTCCGTGCGCGGCCAGGATGAATCCGAGGTCGTTCGAGCCGATCAGACGGTGGCGAAAGGCCACGATGCCCTGGCGCTGCTGCACAGGGGTGTCGGCGGCCAGGCTGCTCTGACAGCCCAGCACCTCAACGTGGGGCAGCGTACGCAACTCGTCGGTGAGCCGCGCGCCGAGCGCGGTGTTCCATCGGGCGACGCGGTCCAAGCCAGCGGCGTCGAGCCAGTCCAGCGCGGCGACCAGGCTGATGATGCCACTGGTGTTGGGTGATCCGCTCCAGCCGGCCTGCGCGTAGACCGGACCGCGCTGATTGCGCGCCCAGATCGCGCCGGTGCCCGGCAGCGCCATCGCCTTGTGCCCGGAGAACACCACGAAGTCGACATCGGTCGTCGCGGTGGACAGCGGCAGATGCCCCACGCCCTGCGCGGCGTCAAGGCAGATGGGGATGTCCGGTCCGGCGGCTGCGCGCAGCCTGTGCACGTTCATGTCGTTGCCGTAGACGTGGTGCACGTGGGTCGCGGCGATCAGGCGCGTCCGATCGTTGATCATCGCCGCCAGCCGATCGGTGTCGTAGTCGTGGGCGGCGTCATAGGGCATCGCTCGCAGGTTGATGGACAAGCCGTGGTGACGCAGCAGTTGCGCGGTTTCCAGCCAGGGCGCGTTGTTGGCGGCGTGGTCCGCGAACGGCACGATGATCTCGTCGCCGTCGCGCAGCTGCGGGGCAAGCCAGTCGCGGGCGATGGCGCGCAGGCCCTCGGTGGTGCCGCTGACGAAATGCACGCCCGAACGCTGCGGCGCCGGATCGTCGAGGAAGCGACACAGCCGGTCCCGGGCCTGCTCGATGCGGGTGGTGGTCCGGTTCGCCCACGGATAAGTGCCCCGGGCGGCGTTGGCGTTGCCCGTCGTCAGATAGGTCAGGACGGCGTCGAGGACCGCCTGCGGCTTCTGCGAGGTCGCGGCGCTGTCCAGGTACGCCACGTCGGGGTTCGCGGTAATCAGCGGGAACTGCGCGCGCAACGTCTCCTGCCACGGGCGCAGCTCGTCGAGAACATCCATGTCAGTCGCGCACCAGCTCGGCGCCGGCGTCGCGCCAGGCGATGATCCCGCCGTCGAGCGAGCGTACGTCCGGATGCCCCATCCGGGTCAACAGAGCGGCGTAGCGGGCGGACTTCTCCCCCACCGGGCAGACCAGCAGCACCGGCTGGCGGCGGCCGAAGGGCAGCCCACCGTGCAGCAACTCGGCGAAGAGTTCGTCGACGATGTTGATCGAACCGTCGATGTGCAGCGCCTGGTACGCGAACGGGCTGCGCAGGTCGACTACCAGCCCTCGACGTTCGGCTATCCACCGCTCGGCTCCCGCGACATCCACCGTCGCCGCCTGCCGCACCTCCGCGTCGGTCACCGTACGGACGGAGTTACGCCGCGGGGGCCGACCGAACAGCTCGGGGCGCCGCTCTCGCAGGTAACTCATGTAGCTCTCCACGCGGTCACAGACGATGAAGACCGCCGTGCGGCGTTCGGTGAGCTGCGCGTCGATGCCGCGCAGATGGCGTACGGCGCCCTGGTAGGCACCGCCACCGGTCGGTCCGGCGAGCGTGCCGCATCGGCGCACGAGGGTCAGCAGACCGTCGATGGCGTCGTCGGCGGTGATCGTCTCCACCTCGTCGTAGACGTCCGGGTCGAAGAGGCCAACCTGGTGCACCTCGTCGATGGTGCGGATCCCCGGGATGAAGTCGGACTTGTGCGCCACCAGCCCGACGACGCGCACGTCAGGATTGTGCTGGCGCAGCGCCGCCGCCACACCGGTGGAGGAGCCGGCCGTTCCGACGCAGGCGATGAAGTAGTCCGGGGCCCTGCCGTCGAGGTCCTTCACGATCTCCGGGCCGGTACCGTTCAGGTGCGCGTCGACGTTGAGCTCGTTGAAGTACTGGTCGGTGTGCAGGTAACCGCCGCCCGACCCGGCGAGCCGGTGGTACATCCTGGTCAGCGGGTCGTCGGTGTCGCTGGGGTCGAGGCATTCGGCCTGGCCGGGCAGCTCGTCGATCTCCGCGCCCAGCAGCAGCAGCAGGTCCTTGATCTCGGCGACCTTCATGCGGTTGGTGACGCTCTTGAAGGTGAGCCCGTGCATCCCGGCGATGACGGCGAGGGCCTTGGCCGTGTTGCCGCTCGACAACTCGACGACGGTGTCGCCGCGCTCAATCGCCTGGGTGAGCAGGGGTCGGGCCATGTTCCACGCGGCGCGGTCCTTCAGGGAGCCGAACGGGTTGAGCAACTCCATCTTGGCGTACAGGTCGATGTTGCCTAGGCCGTGCACGGCCGGGTCGATGCGCACCAGCGGGGTATTGCCAATGGCATCGGTCATGCTCTCGAACCTCATGGCGCCTCCGCACGATGGTGAACGGGCCAGTACTGCTCGTCGAGGCACCACCGCCACGCGCCGTCATCGCGGTACAGCGCGACCTTGCGGCCGATCGGCTGGCGCAGTGCGTGCGTGGCGCTGAAGTCCATGAGGTAGCCGGCAGTGTTGACGAAGGCCAACAGGTCGCCGGCGCGGGGCCGGGACGGCAGGAAGACCTTGCGCCGGGTGATGAGATCCGCTTCGAGACACAGATTGCCGAACAGGTACACCCCCACGGGTTCCGGACCGGCCGGCGTCGTCCGGTGCACGACGACCGGGTCCATCAGGACCCCGTGCTCCTCAAGGCTGACATCGCGTGCGTTGCAGTCCAGACGCACGACCGTGTCGCCGTTGGCCTCGTCACGGACCTCCAGAACGCTGGCCAGGACCAGACCGCACTGGTCGAGCAAGGCCCGACCCGGCTCGACGTGCACGTCGTACATGTTGTCCAACAACAATGTGCCGAGTGGGCGGCGCTGCTCGGGCGCGCTTGTTCGCAACAGCCGATCGAGGTACGCGGGTCCGGAGACGGGCCGGTAGGCGGGGTACAGGTTCAACGAGCCTCGAACGTGGCCACCCTCGGCGCGTAACCCGTACCCGTGCCCGTTCCAGGTCAGTGACGCCCGCCTGCCGAGCACCGCCTCGGTCAACGCCGAGGTGTACTGCTCCCACTGCGCGCCGTCAGCGAGGTAGTCCACGCCGAACCCACCGCCGATGTCTACCGACCAGGGCCGCAGACCGCGCCGGCGGCACTCATCGAGCACGCCGAGGCAGCCCTCCAACGCGACAGCCTTTTCTGGCAGCCCGATCGTGTCGAGGTGGAACGCCACTCCGACCAGATCCAGGGCATCGGCGTGTTTCTCGATCACGTCGAGAACCTCGCTCGCCCCGGCAACCGGCACCCCGAAGCGGCTGCGGCGACTGCCGAGCTGCACGCCGGTCGAGGTGAAGCCCGACAGGCGTGCCATCACCCGTGAGCGCGGCAGCGACCAATCCGTGACCAATGTGGCGAGCGTCGCCAACTCGCCGACCGAATCAGCGCCGACGGTGACTCCGGTACGGGCGCACAGCCAGAGAAACTCCTCGTTCTTCGGCCCGGTCGCCATGATCCGCTGCGGCACGAAGCCGGCACCGAGCGCGTGCTGCAACTCGGCGAGCGACGCCACGTCGATACCCGCGTCGGTGGCAGCGAGTTCGCGCACCAGGGAACTGGACCGGTTGGCCTTGTGCGCGTAATAGATCTGACCGGAGAGGCGATGGTCGGAAAAAACCGAACGGAATGCCGCAACATTGTCCGTCAACTGCTGTGGCAGGATCACGCCGAGCGGAGATCCCAACGCGTCGGTTAATTGTGCCATTAACACGGTTTCGTCGAGCGCCGACTGCAGTGTCGGACCGATTCGCGGAGACAGGAAAAGGGGCAATGCGACTCCTCAGCTGAGTCGTGGCGCCACGGACGCCGCCACCCTTTCGCCGAAAAACCCTTCGTGACGACGGCCTGCTTCAACGTAACCGATGTTCCGACGCCCGCCAAGAGGTGGCAGCCGAGCGACTGGACGCTTCACCCCACATAAACGAGTGCGCATATGTGGCAGTCGCCGTCAATGCATGCGTGGAATATCCAGCAACCCGAAGACCACGGCGCAGAATCATTGCCTTCTTCTGCCGGGAACGGAGCACGCTTGACACTCGATGCGGGCGACACCCGAGTCCGCAGTTCAGCCGTCGGCGCAGGCTGCGCAGATACCGAAGATCTCCATAGTGTGGTTGACGTCGGTGAAGCCGTGGCGGGTGGCCATCCGCCGAGCCCACTCATCGACGCTTGGGCCACTGACCTCGACAGTTCGGGCGCAGAGGCGACACACCAGGTGGTGATGATGGGTGTGGGTGCTGCACCGGCGGAACATCTGTTCACCGTTGGGCAGCCGCATACTGTCGATCTCGCCACTGTCGACCAGCGCCTGCAGGGTGCGGTAGACGGTGGTCAGGCCGACCGCCACGTCGCGGGCGCGCAGATCTGCACACAGTCGCTGCGCGCTGCGAAACTGGTCGGACTCCTCCAGCAGCGCCCTCACCTCGGCACGTTGCCGGGTGTTGCGGGTGGTGCCGGGCGATATGCCAGTCATGGCCACGCCCCTCGGGTCCGCGTCACTTCCTGTGGCGGCGTGGCAGCCTCGCCACCGAGACCGCCATGCCTCCCCTGGTCCGCCCACCGGAGGTACCACGCTCCTAGACGGACCGATGAAATGATAACCAATTCAGGTTAGTGCTGAGTTCGCCGTCCCGCCGGCTGCGGATCTCGCCGTCCGACCACCGGCGATGTCGATCCGCGAACGCGGCACGGCGGAGGTCGGTGCTGGTGGCACTGGTCGGCGCGCGGCGCCTACGAGGAGTAGGCGCCGCGCCGATCGGATCCCCAGGCCCACGCGTCCCACCGGGGCGGATATCGACAATGAGTTGGCAGATCAGGTGCGGTGGGACGGGTCAGGGAAGGACTTCGAAGGTAAAGGTCTTGGCGCCAGAGCTGACGGTGGCGCCGCTGGAGGCGAGTGTGCCGGTGACTTCGAAGGTGACGGCGTAGGTGCCGGCGGCGTCGAAGCCCCAGTTGGCGTGGGCGTGGGTGTTGTAGTTGACGTTGAGGCTGTCGGGTAGGCCGTTCCCGCTGTCGAAGAGCACGGTGGGGGTGCCGCCGGAGACGGTGTAGATGCTGAAACCCGCAGGGCCGGAGACGCTGGTGAGTTTGAAGGTGACCCGGTTGTTCTGGAAGACGCCGCTGGACACCTCGGTGGTGTTCCACCCGGCCCAGAGCAGTCCGGCGGTGCTGGACTGTGGCAGGACCCACGCCTGGCCGCCGGTGCCGAGGAAGGACCAGGCCGAGCCGCCGGGCACGGTGATCTTGGCGGTGTTCGGCACCCGGAAGAGCACGTCGGCGGGGTTGCGTTCGACGGCGGTGGTGCCGGTGCCGTCCAGGACGTTGACGGTGAGCGCGCCGGCGGCGTAGTCGACGTCGATCACGTCGACGTGACCGCTGGAGAGCACCACCGGTGCCGCGGCGACGGGCGTGGCGGCCCCGACGAGCAGTGCGCCGGTCAGGATGAGACCGGCGAAGAACCGGTTGCGGGTGCGCATGGCGTTCACGCCTTGACCGTGAAGCGCAGCGTGGCGGGGGCGGAGGTCACCTGCTGGCCGGTGGCGACCAGGGTGCCGGTGGCGCGCACGGTCACGTAGTAGGTGCCGGCCTTGTCGAACGCCCAGTTGGCGTGCGTGTGGTCACCCGCGGCGACCGTGATGGCGTCGGGAAGGCCGTCACCGCTGTCGGCCAGGATGGTTGGCTGGCCGACAGCGTTCTCGGTGTAGATCGCGAGTTGGCCGGGACCGGTAACGGACTGCGCCGAGAGCGTCAGTGCGTCGCCGGCGAAGACGCCGGCTTCGATTTCCTCGGCGGCGATGCCCGGCCAGATCAGGTTGGTGTTCTCGATCTGCGGCAGGACCCAGACCTTGGACACCCCCGGGGTGCCGAGGAAAGCGTAGGCGGGGTCGGCGGGGACGGTGACCTTGGCTTGGCGCTTGACGACCAGCTTGACCTCGTCGGCGCCGTACTCGATGCCGTTGTCCTCGTCATGGACCCCGACCTTCAGCGCGCCGGCCTCGTAGGCCACGTCCACGAGGTCGAGATGGCCGGTGTTGAACACCACGGCAGACGTGGTGGCGGCATGGGCGGGCAGGGCCGTGGCGACCAACGCCACGCCCAGGACACCCGACGCCAGTAGATGACGGACGGTGCTACGCACGAAGATACTCCTCTCCCGCGACGGTCCCTAGTGGACCGGCGCTTAATGGAAACGATAGTCGTTTTGCTTCGTCTACGATAGGGCTGGACGAGGACTCGGATGCGTGTCATCGCCGAGTTCCTGCCCGCCGGGGCGTCGCCACCGTCGAGTCAGGAGGCCGTGTCGCGGGGCCATCAGCCAGGCGGCAAGGAAGACCGCGGTGGCGACCAGAACGATGGTGCCGCCGACCGGTGTGTCGTAGCTCCAGGACAGGTACAGCCCGACGGTCGCCGAGACGCCGCCGATCAGCGGGGCGAGCAGCATCATCACGCAGAGCCGGTCGGTGAGCAGACGGGCCGCCGCTGCGGGGGTGATCAGCAGGGCCAGGACGAGGATGTTGCCGATGGTCTGCAGGGAGATCACCACGGCCAGAGTGACCAGGACGTAGAGCACGATGTCGAGCCAGAAGACCGACAGCCCCATGGCGCGGGACATCTCCCGGTCCAGGCAGACCGCGACGAATTCCTTGTGCAGGGCGAGCACCAGGCCGAGGATGACCAGGCCGGTGCCCCCGACGACGTACAGGTCCCGGTCCGGGATACCGGTGATCGAGCCGAAGAGGAACTGCTGCAGCGATCCGGCGTATCCGGGGGCCTGCGAGATGATCACGATGCCGAGGGCGAACGCGCCGACCAGGAAGACGCCAATGATCGAGTCCTCCTTGACCCGCCGGTTCTGCGAGAAGACCGCGATCAGCAGGGCGGTAGCGACACCGGCGACGGCGCCACCGAGCACCAGGCTGCCCTGCAGGACGAAGGCGACCGCGATGCCCGGGAAGACCGCGTGCGCCACGGCGTCGCCGATGAACGCCATGCCGCGCAGGACGACGTAGCAGCCGACGACGCCGCAGACGATGCTGGACATGACCGCGATTGCCAGCGCCTTGGGCAGGAACGCGAGGTCGGGGTTGAGCAGGTCGGTGAGAAAATCGGTGATCGACATCAGGTTGCCCTCACGAGCTTCAGCAGTGGGGAGGTTTCACTCACCCCGAAGGTCTTCGTCCACAGGTCGGCGTCCTGCAGGTCCGCCGGCTGCCCGTCGGCGATGATCCGGCCGTTGAGTAGGACCAGACGGGTGCAGGAGTCCACCGCCGCGACGAGATCGTGGGTGGTCAGCAGCACCGCTTGGTCCTCTGTCGCCAGGCTGGTGAACAGGTCCCCCAGCAGTTCCTGCGTGGGCATGTCGAGTCCGGTGAAGGGTTCGTCCAGCAGCAGGATGCGCGGCGCGAGCGCGAGGGCTCGCGCGACCAGAACGCGTTGACGTTGCCCGCCGGACAGCTCACCGACCGGCCGACGGCGCAACCCGGTCAGCTGCACCCGGTCCAGCGCGTCGCCGACTGCCCGCCAGTCTTCGATGCCAGGTCGGCGGAGCAGGCCGATGCGGCCGGCCCGGCCGCTCATCACGGCCTGTTCGACCGAGATGGGGAAGTCCCAGGTGAACTCGTGACGCTGAGGGACGTATCCGATCTCGGAACGGCCGGGACGCGACGGCTTACCGTCCACCGTCACGGTGCCGCCGCGGATGCGCGTCAGTGCCAGGATGGCCCGGAGCAGGGTGGTCTTCCCGGCGCCGTTGGGCCCGAGCAGCCCGACCAGCTCGCCCCGGTCCAGGTGCAACCGGATGTCCCGCAGGACCGGCCTTCCGCCGAGGTCCACGTCCAACCCGTCGATGTCGAGTGCTCTCACCGCTGGCCCTCCGACCGTGCGGCGGCGCGTTCCTGTTCGGCCCGGCGCTTCGCGCCGCGTCCGCGTAGCAGCAGGAGGACCAGTCCGACGGCCAGCAGGGCAGCCGCGCCGGCCAGCGCGATGAGCAGCAGTGTCATGGACGTGCCGGCAGGCTCCTCGTCTGCGGCCCGGTCCTCGTCTGTTGGTGCTTGCCCGGCTGCTGCGGGGATGTCCGCGGCGGCGGTGAACGCCTCGTCGGCGCTGGTGGCGTCGCCCACGGCGAAGCGCAGCGTGCGGATCGCCGAAGCCGTCTCCCCGTTGACCAAGTCGGCCGACGCCCGGACCGCGACCAGGTAGACGCCGGGTGCGGTGAACACCCAGTTGGCGTGGGTGTGAGTGTCGACCTCGGCCCAGAACGGCTGCGCGGTGGAGTCGGCGGAGCGCCACAGCGGCTGGGGCGCGGCGAAGTTGCCCGACTGCAGGTAGGTCGTGAGGTTTCCCGGTCCCCGGACGCCGAGCAGGGTCAGCGTGACACCACGGTCGATGGTCTGCATCACCCGGGGGTCCTGGGTGTTCCAGCCGAGCCAGACCACGCTCTGGTTCTGAACCTGCGGCACCACGTACACCCGCTTGCCGGCGTCGACGCCGAGGAAGGCGTACGCCGGGTCGTCGGGAACTGTCTGCAACGCGGCGTCCGAGACCCGGAGCAGGACCTCGTCGGGGTTGCGCCACACCGGTCGCGCCTGCGTGCCGTCGTGGATCAGCAGCGTCCACTGATTGTCGACGTAGCGGGGGCCGAGGTCGACGTGTCCGGTGGCGAGTTCCGCCCGGCCGGCGGCCAGGGGCTGGTCGGCGGCGATCGACTGGCTGAGGCCCGGTGTCGGCTCCTCGGCCCGGGCCGGGGTCTGCGTCGTGGCCAGCACGATGACCGTGGCCACCGCGCAGCGCAGGATGCCGCTGGTCGTACGGGGGCGCCGGCGCGCCCGTCCTGCCGTCACTGGCTCCTCCATCACTTGTCCGTGGTCAGGCAGTCGTGCAGCGATTCGGCGTTGAACCGCATCATGTCCGCATACGTGGTGACGTCCCGGTCGAAGGTGTCGCCGTAGATTGCGCATACCCGCAGCCCTTCCTCGCGGGCCACCTCGGTGAGGGTGGTGGATCGGGCCGCCAGGTTGGGCTCCAGGAAGACGGCGGGGATCTTCAGGTTGCGGATCGTCTCGGTGAGCCGGCGGCGGTCGGCGAGGCTCGGTTCGGTGGCGGGGTTCGGGGTGACGAAGCCGGAGATCTGGACCCCGTACGCCTGGCCCAGGTAGCCGAACGCGTCGTGGGTGCTGACCAGGTGCCGGCGCGACGGCGGGATGCGGGCGATGGTGTCGCGGACCTGGTTGTCGAGCGTCTCCAGCTCCCGGATGTAGGCCGAGGCGTTCGTGCGGTAGTCCGTCGCGCCCTGCGGGTCGACGCCGATCAGGGTGTCTCGAATCAGCTCCACATAGGAGATGGCGTTGCGGACGTTCTGCCACAGGTGCGGGTCAATCTCGCCGTGCACGTGCTTGCCGAGCACCGCCTGCGGAAGCTGGTGGACCTGGGTGCCAGGCCGGCCGAGGAATCGGAACCTGCGGTCACCGGGCACCTCCAGCAGCGCCTTGTTGGGCACCTCGATCACGGTGCTGGCCGGGTCATACACCCGCTGGTTGGCCTCGCCGCTGCCCTTCGGGTCGGCGAACAGGTAGAGCCGCCGCTCGTCGAGGTCGACCGTGGTGTCGGCGTGGCCGGAGTGGAGTATCTCTGCGCCTGCCATGCCTGGCACCGAGTGTGGGTCCACTCCGACGGCGAAGGTGAACGCCTGCTCCCCCATCGGGACGGGGGCGGTGTCGGGGGTCACCGCCAGCTGCGCCTGCATGGTCAGCCGGTAAATACCCGGCTTCGTGAACGCCCAACTCATGTGGGTGTGGGCGTCGGGTGGCAGCGTGGCGGTGTCGTCTCGGTAGCCGTTGGCGGCGTCGAACCCGTCACCGGAGTCGACGTAAAAGGACGGGTTGCCGAACGACTCGGTCAGGTACGCGAGCACCCGGCCGGGCCCATCCGCGGCGGTCGCGCTGAGCAGCACGTCGGAGGAGCGGTTCGCGCCCTGCGCCGTACCGGTACCGCGTACCCGCATGCCCAGCCAGATGGTGTCCAGTGATACGTCCTCGACCAGGGGGATGATCTCCGCGGCGTACTTCACCGCGCCCTCGGCCAGCGAGATATTCGGTACGCCGTCGCGCAGGTTCGCGTCCAGCGCCTTGATGACGGCCTGCTCCTCCAACAGCAGGTAGTTGCTGAACGCCACGTCGGCGTAGACCACATCCCGAACGTCTCGCAGCGACGGCTCGTAGCTGTGCGGGTCGGCCCTGTCCGGCACCAACGAGTTGACGACCACCCGCTCACCGCCGACGTTGCTCACCAGATCCCGCAGGATGCCGGTGGTGGTGATGACCTGGAGCCGGTCGTCGTCGGCGGTCAGTGCCACCTCCGACCGGCAGCCGGCGATCAGCCCCACGATCAGCAGCGGCAGGATCGCCTGCCGAAGCCGTGGCACGACCAGCGGGCTCATGCGTCTGCCGTTGAGAGGCCGGCACGGCGGCGACGGCCCAAGGCCACCAGCAGAATCCCGACCGCCACGGAGACGATGCCGATTGCTCCCGCGGTCATCACCCAGCCGGCACCGGTCCGGGGCAGGGGCCCGCCACCGCCCTGCGCCGCACCGCCGTTCTTGTCACCGCCAGCGCCACTGCCACTGCCACTGCCGGAGCCGAAGCCGCTGTTCGGGTCGGTGCTGTCGCCGACGGTGAGGGCGAGCGTCTTCGTGTCGGTGACCGCCTTGCCGGCGCTGGTGGTGCCGTTCATCTGTACGGCGAGGCGGTACAGGCCGGGCTTGCTGAACGCCCAGTTGCCGTGCGCGTGGGTGTTCAGCGGGACGCTCAGTTGCTGCGGGAGTGCCTTGGCGGAGTCGAACAGCACGTCGGCCTTGCCGAACGAGCCGGTCAGGAAGAGGGCGAACCGGCCGGGCCCGTTGACGCCCTTCAGCGTCCAGGTGACGTTGCCCTTGACACCCGACACGACGGACTCGTGCTGAGTGTTCCAGCCGGGCCACACGATGCCCGCCTGCTGGGACTGCGGCAGCAGCCACACGGCGTCGCCCTGCTTGCCGAGGAAGTCTGCTCCCGCCGGCACCGTGATCTTCGCGTTGTCCTTAACCTGCAGGACCACGTCGGCGGTATCCCGCCAGACGGGAGGGCTGGTCCGGTCGTCCTTGATCCGGATCGTCCAGTTGTCTCCGGACAGTTGGGGGCCCATGTCGACGTGCCCGTCGGCAATCACCTGGCGGGCGCCCGCTGCGGTGGTGGTCGCCGCCTTCGCGGCCGCCGGGGCCGCTGCGGCGGGCTTCGGCGTGGCGGGCTTCGGCGTGGCGGGCTTCGGCGCAGCCGGAGGTGCGGCGAGTGCGCGCGCTGCCGACTGCTCGTCCGGGCGCGGCGCCGGTTTGGCAGCAGCCGGTAGCGGCGCCTGTTCGACTGGGCTGATGGCCGGGACCCGCACCCGGTACGTCGCCTCGGTGCTGATTTGCTGGCCGGTGCGCAGGGTGGCCGAACCAGTCAGGGTCAACCGGTAGTCGCCGGCCGCGTCGAAGGCCCAGACCACGCCGCCGGTACGCGTCGCCGCCGGTAGCTGCGCCGTCCGCGCCAGACCCGGGCCGCTGCCGAAGAGCGGGGTCGCCGTGCCGAGGCCGGACAGGGTGTACGCCGTAAACGTTCCCGGCCCTTCCACGGAGTGCAGGGTGAGGGCCACCGTGTCGTCGGTGACAACGCCGGGGCGTACCGCGGTGGTATCCAGCGCCGGGAACCCGCTGTCGCCGGCGGACAGTGACCACACGGCGTGCCCCGGCGGACCGAGAAAGGCGAAGCCCTTGCCTGCCGGGACTCGGCCGGCGAGCCCGCCGTCCGGGCCGAGCACCACCTCGGCCGGGTCGTGTCCGGCCGCGTCGCGCGACACCTGCGCGGCGTCGCGCAGCCGCAGCGACATCGTCTCACCGTCGAGCGCGACGGATACCAGGTCCGCGCCGGCCGCGGTGACCGCGGCCGGCTCTGCGGCCGCCGGCGCACCCCCAGCAGCCAACGCCAGTACGGCCACCGCAAGACCGGCGGCGCCGGCGCGCATGGTTCTCATCCTCATTGCATGCTCCCCAGACGGCTTCGTAGTGGTTCATCGAGGTGGTGTCGCGCCGTGACGGCGTGACTCGCAGGGCTGACGCCGCCCGACGGGATCGGGAGGGCCGGCGCGGCACCCTCGGTCCGGCACAGCCCGGTCATCGCTCGTCCTGCACCGTGCGGTCGATGTCCGGCTGCCGGTTGTTGTGACCCGGCCCGCGATCGTCGGCGTCCGACGCCGGGCGCTGCGGTGGCTCACTGTCACTGCTGGGCTGCCGACTCACACCGATCGCGGCGGGGACCGGGGCCTCCCTGCCGTCCAGCGTCCGTTCGGTCTCCCGGCTGGACTCGGAACGACCCTCCTCCCGGGCGGCGGCTACCGTCCGGGCGATCTGTCGGGCCCGCCGCCGGCGCGCGGCGATTAGCGCCCAGCCGACGAGGGCGAGCAGGACCAGCAGGCCCATCTGTGGCCAGGGCATCGCCCAGACGGTGGTGCGCGCCGTGCGGCTGTGCGGCTGCGGGTCGAGGACTTGGTCGCCCACCGCAGCGGGCGCGACGGCGGCGCTCGCGGTCAGCTGGAACAGCGGCGGCACGCCCGTCATACGTACGGTGGTGGTCAGTTCGCCACCGGGCAGAATCTCCGCCAGGGCCGCCCCGTCGGTCGAGCGCCGGCCGAGGCCGAACGGTCCGGATGCGGCGAGCGCGGGCTGCCCGGTGAGCCGGACGTTGCCGGTGTTGCGGACGGTGAAGGTCGCGGTGAGCGTCCCACCGGCGAGGGGGTTGAGCGAGCCCGTGTGCCGTACCCGAAGGTCCTCGACAGCCAGCGCCGGTCGCAGCTCGCCGCTCACCCGCAGGTAGATCCGCGCGCCGACCCGATGGTCGACGGCGACCTGGTTGCCCTGCGCGTCTGCCGCCGTGGCGGCGAGCGAGGCGACGATTCCGCCGGCGTGGTCCCCGGGCGTGGCATTGTTCGGCACGGTGAGCGTGAACGGGATGTCCAGGCGGGACGTGGACGGGATGGTCACGGTGGCGCCGGTGAAGCGGACCCAGGCGCCGACGTCGGTGGGCTTCTGACCACCGGCAAGCAGGTCGAACCCGCCCTGCGCGGTGGTGAACGCGTCGCTGGCGTAGAGGTTCAGGGTCAGCGGACGCGACGAGTGGTTAGTGACCGCGACGTAGTCGGTTAGGGTGGCGCCGGGGTCGAGCTTGTAGGTGAACGCTGGCCGGCCGTTCGGGCCCTTCGCGCTCGACGGCGACACTCCCCACGTCACGGCAGACGGTGCCGACGGCGCAGGAGGCGACGGCGTAGGAGGCGACGGCGTAGGAGGTGCCGGGGCCGCGCCGAACAGGACGATGCCGGTGGCGATGGCGGCGAGCAGGCGCATGGCGGGGATGAATTCCGTTCCTAGATCAGAGGAGTGAGCGGGTCGCGGCAACGGCCCTCCCACCCCGCGACCGTCCGGTGGCACGGTTCAGCGCCGGGCCACCGGACGGGTTCGGGCGATCAGATCGCGGTAAGGGTGAGGGTCGCGGAGTACGTCCCCGCAGCCGTCTCGGTGGGCAGGTTCAGCCGCAGACCCGCGCCCAGTTGCGCCGTGCCCCGCCCGGCACCGCCCGGCGCCGCTCCCAGCACCGCGCTGCTACCAAGACCGCCGCCGGACCCGACGACGTACGGCGTAACCTCCGGACCAGCGACGACACCCTGCCCGGAACCCTGGGCGATCAGCCGAGGGTTCCAGCCGAGGTAGCCGGAGCTGAACGTCGCACCATCCGGCCCGACGAAGTCCGCCGGGATCTGCCCGGACGCACTCCACCCCGGTCGGCCGGCGCGGGTGTCGGTCACCGTGACCGGACGGAGCTCACCGTTGCTCTCCCACCGGTCACCACCGGCGGTGAGCTGCGCCGGTGGCAGCACCACGGCACGGTCGTCCGGATTGACGCTGATCACCAGAGAACCCTGAGTCTCGTCGATCGACGCGGTGATCGTCTGCGAGGTGCCCGGCTCCTGCGGCGGGAACGCCACCCAGAGGGCCACGGGTTCGCTGGTCGCTACCACCTCGTGGGCGTCGCCGTACACCTTGACCACGTACTCGCAGGCGTTCAGCTCCCGAATGGCCGTGAACGAGTAGCTCGCTCCCGCCTCACCCGCGATGATGGCCCAGTCCTCCGTGCCGGGGCACCTGCTGAACCAGTGGTAGTGGTCCAGCTCGGTCTGCGGCGTCTGCACCGCGCTGAGCGTCACCGTGTCGTTGGGCTGGTACTCGTCGGCCATGCCGCTGACCGCCAGGCTGACCTGCGGCCCACCGCCGGACAGTTCACCGACGACGAACGCGTAGTTGACCGGCCCGGTGCTGACCGTCGTGCCGTTGGTCAACGTCGCGTCGGCCTGGAACGTCAGGGTGTAGTTGCCCATCGCGCCGAACGCCCAGTTCGAGTGCGCGTGGGTGTGCACCGGCACGTCGATCGCGTCCGGCAGACCGTCGTCGGAGCGGAACTTGATGATCGGACCGCCGAACGAGTCCTGCGTGAACAGCGTGACGCTGCCCGGCCCCTGCACATCGACCAGGCTCAGCCGCACCTTGTTCCCCTCGAACACCCCCGAACCGAGCGTCGTGGTGTTCCAGCCCGGCCAGAGCAGATCCGGGTCCTGGGTCAACGGCAGGAGCCAGACCTGGCTTCCCGCCGGCCCGAGGAAGGCGAACCGGGGATCGTCCGGAACAGCCATCGCCGCCTCGGGCAGAACCTGGAACGTCACGTCGGCCGGGTCCCTCGTCACCGAAGGGCTGACAGTGTCGTCGTGCACCTTCAACGACAGCGAACCATCCTCGTAGTGCACGTCGAGCGCATCGGTGTGCCCCTTGGACAACACCACCTTCTCGGCCGCCGACGCAGCGGTCGGCGCCAGCACCGTGCCGGCGACCACCACCGCCCCGGCAACCAGGGCCGCGAAACCGCGAGCCATCAGAGTCGCATTCATACCTCCCCTTTCAGCACCGCGCGACCTGAGCGGTGGTACATGTGGTGACATCACCAGGACGCCTTGCGCACCCCGGGCAGCTCGCCACGCAGAGCCAGCTCGCGGAAACGCACCCGGGACAACCCGAACCGGGTCAGCACCCCGCGCGGGCGCCCGTCGATCTGGTCGCGCGAGCGCAGCCGCACCGGGCTGGAATCCCGCGGCAGCCGGCTCAGCCGGCGCACCGCCTCGGCGCGTACCTCCGGGTCGGTGTCCGGATGGGCGATCAGCCGCTTCAGCTCCGCCCGCCCCTCGACGTGCCGGGCGACTAGTTCCTCGCGGCGCGCCTGCCGATTGACCAGGCTCTTCTTGGCCATCAGCGGGCCTCGCGGAACTCGACGTGCCGGCGGACGACCGGGTCGTACTTGCGCAGGACCAACCGGTCCGGGTCGTTGCGGCGGTTCTTGCGGGTGACGTACGTGTAGTCGGTGCCGGCGGTGCTGCGCAGCCGCACGATCGGTCGCACATCGGTCTGGCGGGCCATCAGAGCTTCACCCCCCGGGCGCGCAGCTCGGCGACGACCTTCTCGATGCCCTTTCGGTCCGCGGTCTTGAGCGCCTTCGTCGTCAGGGTGAGGCTGACCCATCGCCGTTGCGACGGCAGCCAGTAGCGGTGGTTCTGCAGGTTCGGGTTCCACCGGCGGCGGGTGCGCCGGTGGGAGTGGGACACGGCGTTGCCGAAGCTCGGCTTCGCGCCGGTGACGTCACAACGTCGGGACACAGTGAGCGCTCCCTTGCTCGTTGGAATGATAACGACAACGGTTTTCAGTTCTACATCATCCGATCGGTCAGGTCCACCCCGGGTCATTGCTGACGAAACCAGCCGGAGCCGTCGCGCCCATCTGACCGCCGTTCGCCTCACCAGCCCTCGTGCGCCTAGAATGACAATCGTTTTCAGTAAGTATCGAGAGGAGTGCGATGTCGTCGTCACCACAGGCCCCGACCCACGTCGTGACAACGGACGCGGATACCCGACCCTCGTTGACGGTGCTGTCCGGGTTCTGGCCAGCGGCGACCTTCGCCGTAGCCCGGGCGCTGCTCGCCGCCGACGAGTCACTGCTGCTGGTGCGCCACGACCTCACCGGGATCCGCGAGGACGCTGTGCGCCGTGTGGTGCGCTGCACCAAAGGCATCGTCGAGGACGAGCAGGTCAACCTGAGGCACGGTTGCATCTCGTGCACCCTGCGCGAGGACGTGCTGCCCACCCTCGTCCGACTCGCCCGCAGCCATCCCGGCCACGACCTGGTGCTGATGCTGCCCGAAGTGGTGGAACCCGAGGCGGTCGCCGCCGCCTGCGCCCACTGCCTCGTCGACGGCGCACCCATCACCGCGCTCATGCGCGTCGACTCCTACGTCACCGTCCTCGACGCCGAACACCTACTCGACGGCCTCGCCAGCACCGACGACCTCACCGCACTCGGCATCCAGGCCGCAGAGGACGACGACAGAGCGCTCGCCGACGTCGTGGTCCGCCAGATCGAGTACGCCGACACCCTGGTGCTCTGGGGACAGTCCCGGGAAGGCGCCTTCGACACCAGCCGGCTGTCGGTCCTGCTGCAGCGCATGGCGCCCTGGGCGGTGCACATCCGCATCGACGGTGACCGCGTCGACGCCAGCACGCTGACCCGCCAACTGCGCCACACCCATCGGCACCGGCCAGAGACCCCCGGGGTATTCGCCCGCGGCCTACAGGGCTACACGCTGGGAACACACGAGCCGGAATCCGACTGCGGTGTGGTTTCCGCCGTCTTCCGTGCCCGCCGCCCGTTCCACCCGCAACGCCTGCACGACGTCCTGGAGCAGGTCAACGCCGAGATGATCCGCTCCCGGGGCCACCTCTGGCTGGCCAGCCAACCCGACACCGTCGTGGCCTGGGAGTTCGCCGGTGGCGGTCTGGCCATGGGCTCACTCGGACACTGGCTGGCAAGCCTGCCCGAGGACCGCTGGGAGCACGTCGACGACCAACGCCGCCTCGCCGCCGCCATGGAGTGGGACCCCTACTACGGCGACCGCCACCAGCACCTGGTCTTCATCGGCCTCGACGTCGACCCCGTCGACCTGCACCGCGCCCTCGCCCGCTGCCTGCTCACCGACGCCGAACTCGCCGACGGCGAGGCGATGTGGCGCACCTACCACGACCCGTTCGCCGGCTGCTTCCCCCTCGAGGCGGAGGAACTGGCAGACACCGACACTGAAGGAGCGCAACCCGCATGAAGCCCGGAATCCACCCCGACTACCGACCCGTCGTCTACCGCGACAAGAGCGCCGACTTCGCCTTCCTCACCCGCTCCACCACCACCAGCGACCAAACCATCGAATGGACCGACGGCAACACCTACCCCGTCATCGACGTCCAGGTTTCCTCCGCCAGCCACCCCTTCTGGACCGGCAAGCAACGCCTGCTCGACACCGCGGGGCGAGTCGAGAAGTTCCGCCAGAAGTACGCCCGCCGCGGACCCCAGAGCAGCTGACCATCGGGTGCCGATCGACTGGACCGGCCGGCGTCACAGCTGGTGCGGGCCGCCCGGCACGATCGGGTCTGGCACCTGACGGTCGACCGCGAGCTAGTCACCCCCGGCGACCGACTCGCGGTCGACCGTCAGCGGCGGCGCCGGCGGGAAGGCCCTCGCCATGACCCGATCGCTCCGCCGCGCTGACGTCCCGACCGAGATAGCAGCCCTGCGCCGAGTCAGCAGCCCCGCGGGAGACGCTGCGCGCTCCGGCGCGCCGCGTTGGAGAACCTCACACGCGTTGGAGAACCTCACACAGGTCTGACCCCCACCGGGCGTAGCCGCCCCGTCATAGCGCTGCAGGCCGGGGGCTATGCGCCACCCGGCCCGACCGGACTCCTCACAGGGCGCTGAGCAGCCCGGCGGTGAGCGTCAGGCGCACACCCTGGTACGCCTGAGCGCGGTCACTACGACGACTCTTCTGCTGAGGATCCGGCAACAGGAAGGCGACCAGCCCGGCGAGGACCGCCTCGGCGCTCCGGGCCGCAGCCCGACGTCGATGACACCAACGCCTGGCCGGATGCCAACGCGCGCACCAGTTCGACGCCGTCGCGCGCCCTCTGGGCACGTGTCCGCGTACGGTCTCGGCGCCGACGCGATCAGCGGCCCGGACGCGCCGCGGCCCAGCTTCGTACGGGGTAAAGCGGCTCACGATCGCGCCGCTACCGGGTGACATCGTCCGAGTCAGGTGGTTGTCATGCTCAGATCTGAACCGGGTCGCGATGGTCGTGTTCGTGCAGGTCGCTCAGGTCCCAGGTGGGGAACGGATCGGGCAGCCCCCGCCAGGAATCCTGTCCGGCGGCGATCTCGGTGTCGGTGAGCAGGCATGCGGTCAGGGCTACCCGTAGGCCCTGACGGTCCAGGTCGATACCGATGAGGACGAGTTTCTGCTGCCTGTCTCCAAAGACCGGATGCCAGCGAGACTCCAGCTCGATGCGCTCGTCGGGATCCTCGGGCCATTCCCCGGAGACCACGACGGGCACGCCGACGGGATCGCACCGGCCTGAAGGGCCGGCCTGCGACCACAGTGCCTGCACGTCCGGGCGGCTGGCCAGCCACAGGAATCCCTTCGACCGCACCACACCGAACACGTCCAGCCCGCCGGCCAGCAGGTCCCACAGTCGCTGCGGGTGCATAGGTCGATGGTCGCGGAAGACGATGCTGGAGATGCCGTATGCCTCGGTTTCCGGGACGTGCCCGCCATTGAGCTCGGCGACCCAGCCGGGCGCCGTCTCGGCCCGCTCCAGGTCGAACCGGCCCGTGTGCAGGATCTCCGCCGGGGCACCCGGCCATGCGTGGCACGGACCTGTCGGGCGGCCGGATTCAGGCGGGTCAGCAGTGCCTCGACCACGGCCAGATCCTCTGGGGCGACCAGGTCGGTCTTGTTGACCACCAGCACGTCGGCGAACTCGATCTGGTCGACCAGCAGGTCGGAGATGCTCCGGTCGTCTCCCTCGTACGCGGCCAGCCCACGTGCCTCGAGGGTCTCCTCCGCTTCGATGCCGGCCAGCAGGCCCGCCGCGTCGACCACCGTCACGGTGGTGTCCAGCCGAGCCAGGTCATCGAGGATCTGCCCGTCCTCTACGCCGAAGGCGAACGTCGCGGCCACTGGCATCGGCTCGGAGATGCCGCTGGACTCGATCAGCAGGTAGTCGAAGCTGCCCCGCCGGGCCAACAGGGTCACCTCATCGAGCAGATCGTCGCGCAAGGTGCAGCAGATACAGCCGTTGGTCAGCTCAATGAGCCGCTCCTCCGTCCGCGACAATGCCCCGCCGTCCCGCACCAAGGCAGCGTCAATGTTGATCTCGCTCATGTCGTTGACGATCACCGCCACCCGCAGCCCGTCACGGTTGGCCAGCACGTGGTTGAGCAGGCTGGTCTTGCCCGCGCCGAGAAACCCGGACAGCACTGTCACCGGTAGCCGGCCCGTCACGGCTGATCCACTACCTGGCGCCCCTTGTACAGGCCGCAGTGCGCACAGGCTCGGTGCGGCACCGCCATCTCCTTGCGCGGGCAAGGACAAGGCGTCAACTGCGGCACAGTCGCCTTCCAATGTGCGCGACGGTGGCGGGTGTTGGACCGGGACATCTTGCGCTTGGGCACGGCCATGAAGGATCTCCTCACCGGGGTTCGGCAAGATGCTAATGGTTCCCGTTTTTGATTAGGGGCTCGGGTGCCTGAGGGCTCACCCGCATGACCTTTTGGTTGGACGCGCCGGTCCGGCGACCCGGCGGACGGGCTAGCGGCGGTGGGGCGGACCCGACGTAAGCAGGCCACTGACCGGACAGCAGCTTTCTTGCTGACTGTGCCCAGCGCCACGCCGTGAGACATCGAAGACCGCGAGGCGACCGGAGGTAGCACGCTCCGCCGCGGACCCGCCTGATGGGTGAGCGGCCTCATGAGTGAGACAAGTGCGAGAGCACTGTTGGCCGCAAGGGCTCTGGCCGGGTCGGGTGGAGCCGGCCGGCGCGACGCCACGCCAGGGTGCCGCGCCGACCGGAATCCGCCCTACCAGAAGCACCCCTCCTGCGACGGATATCGACAATGGTAACGAGTTGCAGGAAAGCTGGAAGAGGTTAAGGGGCTGGTGCAGCTTGGCGGCGTCGGCGGCCAGGACTGGGAGCTTCCCTCAGTGCGCCCATGAGTTTCATCGACGCGACGCGCCCTGAGTCAGCCCCACGTCGAGGCGCTCGGCTACCACGGACCGACCGACCAGGGCCCGGGTTCTTCCGGACTTCCCGCCTTGGCTTCAGGAGACGACCGTCGATCGTTTAGCGCACGCACTCGGCACACGTGCCGAAGATTTCCAAGGTGTGGCCGACGTCGACGAACCCGTGCTGGGCGGCAACCTGGTCGGCCCAGCGTTCCACGGCCGGGCCGGCCACCTCGACCGTGCGTCCGCAGTCTCGGCAGACCAGGTGGTGGTGGTGTTTGCTCTGGCTGCACCGGCGGAAGAGCTGTTCGCCGCCCGGCAGTCGAGTCGAATCGATCTCACCGGCATCCACCAGCAGCTGCAACGTTCGATAGACGGTGGTCAGGCCGACGCCCGCCTTCCGCGCGAGCAGCATCTGGTGCAGTTGCTGCGCCGAGTGGAAGCCCTCCACCTCGCGCAGCAGCGCCAGCACCTCTGCCCGCTGTCGGGTGTTCCGGGTCACATTCGGCATCGCCTGGTTCACCGTGGCCGCCATCCTCCCGTGATTTCGGGCGCCGCCGGGCCTACCGCTGCCGACACGTCGCCTCGCTGCCCGTCGGACCATTATGCGTCGTTGCGCATGTACGCCGCCGCACCATCCCCCCCATCTCCTTGCCGTTGCGGGGCAGTGCGAATCAGCCCGCGGCGGGAGGAGCGCGACCCACGAGCGCGGTAATGAAAACCGGAACGAGTGCTGATAGGGCAGCATAAGCGACAGAGCGGCAACGCCGGCGAAACGCGGTTTCCGCAGGCGGCCTGCTGGCGGAGCTTGCGGCGTCGGCCCAGCGTGGTGAGGTCGGTCCGGTCGACGTCACCAACGCCGTTCGCTCGGCATGACATCCGCGCGACCCTGCTGGCACGCGGCGGTCGATGAGCGGCGATCCGACGCCGGATTCCCGCGGCGTGGCCCGTGGCCGATTCTGGTCAGGGAACCCGTCCTTCGAGGTCATAGCGGCCGACCTCGCCCTCAGAGATGAAGAGCCAGCTGATGATGTCACGGGGAGATCACAACGTCGATCCATCTATCGACATCGACTACCAACACCACGAAGGATGCGCTCATACGCGCCCTGTCATCTCAGGGCCCCGTTCTCTGGAGGAAAGAGAACGTGAGTAGATCCCGAAACCTGAGCAGGCGTACCTCCGCCGCGCTCTTCGCTGCGGTCCTGGCCTCCGGTGCCATGACCGTGACGGGTGGTGCCGCCACCGCGAGCGCCGCTCCCTCCACCCCCGACACTGCGCAGGGCACCCCCCGCCGAGGCGTTGGGCTCGCACGACGCCAAGCTGCTCGCCCAGGCCGAGGCGAAGCACGCGCCGACGGTCACCCTGATCGTCGCCGCCGAGAAGGGCCAGAGCAACGCCGTCGTCGACGGGGTCGAGGCCCTCAGCGACGCGGTCAACCGACGCTTCGACCAGATCGGCTACGTCCTGGCCACCGTGCCCACCAGCAAGGTGCTCAAGGCCGCCAGGCTACCGGGCGTCACCGCCATCGACCTGGACGAGGTCATCCAGCTGCCGGACCCGACCGCCGGCACCGCGACCGCCGGCGCGAAGGCCGCCACGCAGGGCGCGACGCTCAGCGGTCCCGGCGCGGGCACCGGCGCTGTGAACCCGTACATGCCGACCAACGAGACCGGCGCGGAGTCCTTCAAAGCCGCCCACCCGCAGTGGGACGGCCGCGGGGTGACCATCGGCATCATGGACTCCGGCATCGACCTGGACCAGCCGGCGCTGCAGAAGACCACGACCGGTGAGCGGAAGATCATCGACTGGGTCACCGCCACCGACCCCGTGACCGAGAACGACGGCACCTGGCGGCGGATGGTCACCGAGGTGAGCGGCCCCTCCTTCAGCGCGGGCGGCGCGACGTAGACCGCGCCGGCGGGGACTCAGACCCGGTTCATCGCCATCAACCCCTACGGCGTGCCGGTGGTGAGCTTCCCCAGCTTTGATGGAGGGGTGTTTACCTGCTGCCGGTCGGTGCAGGGGTGACGCTATCTGGCTCGGTCTGGCTGGTGTGTTGGTGGTGCCAGGCGGTTT
>NZ_JBICTE010000044.1:0-53629 GCF_043197485.1 Micromonospora sp. NPDC049102
TGCTCCGCCGTCTCACCCGAGGCGAACCCGCCACCCGCCAACAACGCCGCACCTTCAACACACCCGACTGACAGCAATGTGAAACGCGCTCTTAGAGTCGGCGCGTAAGTCACGCAGTGAATCTTTCACGCTTTCCTCACCGACTGCAGCAGTGGCAAGTTCGGCCCAAGAATTCGGTCGCATTCTCAAATTGCTCTCCACGTGTTTGCAGTTGAATCGACGTCGGTCCGGTTCTCCGGATTCTGCTCCTGCAAGGCGGGAAGCGGTGTCGACGACGCGATGCCGTTTCGAAGGACACGGCGTCGCCAGTCGGACGCGTCCAGAGGCAGCAATGAGTGACGCATGCGTCTGGCAGCATCGATTTGGGCGGGCACTCGGTCAGCGTCGATGCCGCTCCGTTCAGCGATTAACGCAATACGTTCTTTGCCGAAGTTGACGGGTGCCGCAGTTCGATATTCTTTCTCGCTTGCCTCCAGCCAGTTCAACGTGTCCTCCCGGATGCCGTCGGCGAGCGCCCGAAGAGCTTTCCCGGCATCTGCGCCGAGACTTCTGCTGCGCCAATACTGAAGGACACGAGCGCTGTGCCCGATCATTCCCGTCATGGCACCGCCGCTGGTAAGAAAATGGCCGTTGCCGAAGGAATCACCGGCGACCACCCCGTTGGCTGCCACCTGCGCGTCGTCGCCGACCCGTTCAATCAGGCTGAAGAGCTTTGGCCCGTACGTCATCTGGACTTTGCGCAGTTCCGCCACCGGCACGTCCAGCACGTCTGCTGCCTGGCCGATGTAAAAATCAAAGAGCAGGCGCTGGTACGCGCCAAAATACTCCGCCGAGTCACGCCGGGTGCCTTGCGGAACCAGGCCCTGGGCAATGGGATCGAAATCCAGGAAGTCGGGCACTTGAACCAGCACCCAGCCGATCGCGGGGTCATTCTCGTGGCCGACGGCGATTTGTCGTAGCCAGTACTCTCGGTTGTCATCGTCGAAGCAGGAAGATATCCGGCGGCGGAGGCGTCCGTCGACCAAGACCTCGACGAGCCCGGCGACGAAATCTGCCTGCCCGACCACGGGGCCTCGGCCGTCGCCGTGGTCGATGGAGACATCATGCTGTTCGAAACCTAGGCGCTGGGCATCATCGCTGCTGAAGCCTTCAGCGACCATGAGTAGTTCCGGAATGCCGAGATCGATGACCGGAGCGCCGGGCGTCGGCAGCCGGACGAACCGGGTCATGAGATCGACTTCTTGAAGCTCCTGGATCCGTACCTGAATTCGGCCGTCGGGACATCGCTGCAGGCCACCGCCGTCGGAAAAAGTGCGGTGGTGGGTGAACAAGCGGACGCGGGGGCGCGCGACCCCCGCCGCCAGATCCATCTCCTCGACGGCCTCGAGATAGCGCCGTAGCAGACGCAGGATCGAGGCCGCCCCGGCTTGGAACGTGGACGGGCCGTCCAAGACCTGCTGCATGTCGGTGCGGATCGCCTCGGGGTCGGGACGGTCCGGGACGCACGGAGGGTCCAGATGGGTCACCGTTCGTTGCGGGATTCCATCGCGTCAGCGATCGTCGATGAATTCGATGTGATCGATTCTTCCGACCAGGTGCAGGGCGTTGTTGTACTTGGTGATGACTTCATCCGGCACAACGTGGCCGGACTGTGTGGCTGGCCCGTAGAAGCGTTCCGCAAGGGAGAATCTGCTGCCGTCCGAGTGACGCGGCACCCCGTAATCGCCGTACTGGTCCAGCATCATACGGTCGATGAGGCCCAGTTGATGGAACAGGTCGACGCGAATGTTCCAATGCACGCCGACAAACGGATCACCGCGTTCTTCGACCCCGACGGCACGTCGGCCCGTCGCCACCGTCCACAACATAGCCATCATGTTCGTGCCGCCGAGGCCGAGCGCAAGGAAGTCGGGATCCGCAACACCCGGTAGCCGTCCATCGGCTCCCATATTCTGCTTCAAGTCTAAATCCTTCACTATCGGGCGGGCTGAAAGCGGGCGACTTGGGAACAGTGACAGCCGATCGTCACGACCAGCAGAACCAGCCCGAAGGCTGTTGACTCGGCGGCGGGCGCGAAGGCCCGGGGAACTAAATGTGTAGTCGATTGCCAAAGGTGCCATGAATATAGTGGGAGACTCTGAAGAAATACTTGACTCGCCTACAATTAGGCACTCGCTGCGATGGAGGACTCAATCATCTAGTTGGCCGTCACCCGTGCCCGGGCAAACCGGAACCGGCTCGCCGGAACGTATTCCGGCGGCATGCGATGCCGGCTCGACCTGGCCGCCGCTCTCGTCATGCGGCCACCGGTGATCTTCCTCGACGAGCCGACCACCGGCCTCGATCCGTACAACCGCATGGCGCTGTGGGAGCTGGTCGATGCGCTCGTCGAGCAGGGCACCACCATCCTGCTCACCACCCAGTATCTGGAGGAGGCGGACCGCTTGGCCGACGACATCGTCGTGGTGGACCACGGGAGGGTCATCGCCCACGGTTCCAGTGACGAGCTCAAAGCGCGGACCGGCGGCAGCCGAATCGAGATCGTGGCGCGCGATGCGGATCGGCTCACCGCCACGGTCGCGGTGGCCACTGGCTTCGCCGTCGGCAAGGTGGTCGCCGACCGGCACTCCCGCCGGATCGCTGTGCCGATCGATGGTGGCGCAGAGGTGCTGGCCGCGATGATCCACGAGCTGGATCGTCGCGGCCTCCTTCCCGATGACATCGGCCTGCGCCGGCCAACCCTCGACGATGTCTTCCTGTCGTTGACCGGGCTCACCGGCACAAGCGCCGATGATCCGGCGCTTCAACCCGTGGGTCGGAAGGGTGGCTGAGATGACGACGGATCGGGTGACCCTCGTCTGGACGACGCCGCGGTCGCGTCCGCGGCTCGTAAGGCTGCTGCGCGATTCGTGGACGGTGGCCAAACGCAATCTGCGGCGTACGGCCCGCACGCCGGAGAGCTTCGTGCTCGTGCTGGTGCAGGCCGTGATGCTCGTGTTGCTGTTCTCCTATTTGCTGGGCGGTGCGGTCACCGTCGCAGGCACAGGGTCGAACGGGTACCGGGAGTTCATCATGTCCGGCATCTTCACCCAGGCGGTGACCTTCGGCGTGGCCGGCGCGTCCACCGGGGTCGCCCAGGACCTGACGAAGGGAGTCATGGACCGCTTCCGAGCATTGCCCATGGCCCGTCCGGCGGTGCTGGTGGGCCGGACGCTGGCTGACGCGGTCCAGACGGCAGCCACCATGCTGGTACTGGTGCTTCTGGCCGCGCTCGTGGGTTGGCGAATCCACAACGGTTCGTTGCCCGCGTTGGGCGCCTTCGCGCTGCTGCTGCTGTTCGGCTACGCGTTCTCGTGCGTCGGCGTCTGGGTCGGTCTCACCGTCCGCACGACGGAAGCGGCCAGCTCGGCGGGCCTGATCTGGCTGTTCCCCATGACGTTCCTGTCCAATGCGTTCGTTCCCATCACCACGATGCCCAGTTGGCTGCAGCCAGTCGCGTACTGGAACCCGCTCAGCGCCGTCGTCCAGGCATGTCGGCGCATGTTCGCGAACCCCGGCGCCGATCCCTCCGAAGTCTGGCCCATGCAACATCCGGTCATGCTCTCGGTCGCCTGGTCGCTGGTGATCCTCGCGGTGTTCTCCTGGCTGTCGGTGCGTAAGTTCCGGCGCTCCGGCGGGTGAGTGGGCACGGTCCGTCTCGCCGGCCCTGCGGCTGATCTGTTTTTCGTACGCCGGCGGCGCGGCGTCGCTGTTCCGGCCCTGGCCCGCCTCCTTGACCGCTGACATCGAATTGGTGGCCGTTCAGTACCCGGGTCGAGAAGATCGTCGGCACGAAGACCTCATCACTGACTTCGAGGTTCTGATCGACCATCTGAATACGGCACTCGGCCCGGTATTCGATCGCCCCTATGCATTCTTCGGCCACAGCATGGGTGCCTTGGTCACGTACGAGTTGGCGAGCCGGATGGAACAGCGGGGTGAAGCCGGCCCGGTGCACCTGTTCGTGAGCGCCGCGATCGCCCCGGGCACCGGTCCGATGCCGACGGCTGCTCCGGCTGAGGAGTTGGCCGAGCACATCGACCGCTATTTCGGGGGCCTGCCACCGCAGGTCCGAGCGGACGAGGCCTGGGTGCGGCAGCTCACCCAGGTCCTCGCCGCGGACTTCGCCGCGTGCCGGTCGTTTCGTCTGGGCCCGGGGGCGCCACACCGGCTGGCCGCCCCGATCACCGGATTCGTCGGCGACCAGGATCTGGCGGTGTCGGCCGACCAGATGGTTGGCTGGTCGGCGCGGACCGACTCGGGCTTCGTCCTGCACCACGAGCGGGGTCCGCACCTGTTCATCCGCGAGGGTTGGGCGCCGGTGGTCGACATGATCAGCGCGACGCTGAGCCTGCATCTGCTCGGGTGAGCAGCAGGTCATCCGCCTCGGCCTGCAACACGTCCAGGTCCCGCGCCACCAGGCTGCCGGTCGGGAAGATCACGGGGCAGGCATGCCTGCCCCACCGTGCTACCGGCCGCATCGCCCTATGCCACGGCTTCACCGCAGTGCGGCCGAACCAGCTGTGGGTCGCTGACCTGACCTACGTGCGCACCAGCGTGGGCTGGGTATACGCCGCGTTCGTCCTCGACGTGTACTCCCGCATGATCGTCGACCGGCAGGTGTCCACGTCGCTCTACACGGATCTGGCGCTCGACGCGCTGAAGATGGCGATCTGGCGCCGTCAGAAGCAGGGCGCTGACCTGGGCGGACTCGTGCATCACTCGGACGGGGGTCCGGTTGGTTCATCAAGTAGATACAACGACACCGGAGCGGCAACCGGATCCGAACGTACCGGCAACCGGCCGCCGCCACCCCGAGTGGCCCGATACCCGGCGAGATCCCGGTCCGTCATCACCCACCCGCGAGTCAGCCGTCGGCGTCGACCACGACAAGCGCGTGGACGTTGACCGTCCGCCCGTGCTCGCGGACCTTCATCGTCACCGAGTCGTTCGATCGAACGGGTAACGGATGCCCGGGCGGCCACGGGAACTGGCAGCCCGGGCATCGCCGGGAGAGTGTGTTACTTGGCTAGGTCGACCAGGGCATTGGCCGTGCGGAAGTACGGGTTGCGGCCGAGGTCACCGATCGTGACGATGCCGAGCGCCTCTCTGAGCAACTTGGCACCACCGTCGCTGACTCCCGCAAGGGCGGACACCGGGGCGTCGACCAACTCGGCGAGGGTCTTGTCCTGATATGCCTTGTCGACCAGCTTGGTGAGATCGGCGGTAACGGGCATGAATACTCCTTTTCCACGTAGCCTGGATTCCGGCTACCTCGGGCGAATCGGGTTGAATTAGATCATCACCCGGGCGATGGAGTCCACAAAGGACAGGCCGTCATTCTTCGTCCTCGCCGCCCTCGTCGTCGCCGGACGAGTCGAAGATCTCGTCGGTGCCGCCGGCGAAGCCGAGCGTCGGACCGCCGACCAAGCCCACAGCCATGCCGCCAGAGGCGGTAAGCCGGCTGCTGCGGTCAGGCCGGGACGCGAGCCGTGACCTTCGGTGCGAAGAGCGCCGCCGGTGGATCCATGAGGTGGGTGACACGAAGGAACGCGGTGGCCAGCACCGGGTCTTCGGTGGCGGCCGTGCGCAGTCGGGCCAGGTAGGCCCCACGCTCCCGGTCGAGCATGGACCGGTCACGGTCTAAGCTGGTGGCCGTGTCTGTCGATACCGCGCCCTCTCTGCTGAAATCCGTGGCGGCGCTGGCGCCGCAGATCCGCACCGACGCCGCCGCCATCGAGGAGGCCGGACGGCTGCCAGACGCGCTTCTCGGCCACTTGGCCGAGCTGGGTGTCTTTCGGCTCGCGGCGCCCCGGGCGGCCGGCGGGTTGGAGGCCGATCCATTGACCCTCTACACCCTGGTTCATGACCTCGCGCGGGCCGACGGGTCGGTCGGCTGGTGTGCGATGATCGCCGCTGCTACCAGTGTGACGCTGGGCTACCTTGATGAGCGAGTGGCCGCCGAGCTGCTTGCCGCCCCCGAATTCCTGATCGCCGGTGTGGCCGCACCGCTGGGCGGCGCCAGGCCGACCGATGGTGGCTTTCGACTGACCGGCCGCTGGCCGTTCGCCAGCGCCAACCGGCACGCCAGCGCGCTGGTGCTGGGCGCCGTGTTGATCGAGAGCTCTGCTCCGGTCACCGACCAGCATGGACGGCCCGTTGTGCGGCACTTCGTCGTGCCGACCGCTGAACTGGTCGCGCACAACACCTGGCAGGTCGCCGGGTTGCGCGCGACCGGTAGCGACGACGTGGAGGCGGTGGACGTGTTCGTCCCGGCCAGCCGATCGTTCTCACTGTTCGGGCAGGTACCGCCCCGCCCGGGGGCGCTCTACGCCTTCCCGGTCTTCGGCTATCTGTCAATCGGGGTGGGTGCCGCCGCGCTGGGCATCGGCCGGGCCGCCGTTGACGAAATCGTCCGGCTGGCCCGGGAGAAGCAGGTGCCCGGCGGGGGCGGAACGATCGCGGGCAAGCCTGCCGTCCGGGCCGCCGTCGCCGAGGCGGAAGCGCTGCTCGGCGGCGGCGAGGAACTGCTGCGCGCGACGGTGGCCGAGTGCTGGCGGACGGCGCTCGGCAGTGACCCGATCACGGTGGAGCAACGCGCTCGGCTTCGACTGGCGGTCACGAACGCGGCCAACTCCGCCGCGGCTGCCGTGGACCTTGCCTACCGCAGCGGCGGTGGCACCTCGGTGTACGCGAGCAGCCCGTTGCAGCGGCACTTCCGTGACATACACGTCGCCACGCAGCACGCGATGGTCGGCTCGGACGTGGTGGAACTGGCCGGCGGCGTCCTGCTCGGAGAGAAGGTGGACCCGACGCGGCTGTGACCCCCTTGGCGAATCATGCAGGAATTAACGCCGGGCGGTGAACCCAGTTCAGGAACGAGGACGACGTCGAACCTCTCGACCGCCCGGAGCCCGTACGCACCGTGACGTAGGAACTCGCGACCTCACCGAATGGTGGTGAACGCCTCGACGGCGCTCTGGCCAATGGTCCAGACGATCAAGCACTCGGCCTGCGGCCAGCCTCGTGCCTTCGGAAGGAGCTGAACCGTCTCCGGTCTCCTGGTCGGAACGTGTCAGGGCTCGCGGGGCGAAGCGCTGGGCATGCAGCTGGAACTGCTCGATCGTCACCGTTGCGTGTGCGTGCTCGGCGACCCAGGCTCGCAGGAGCGCGATGATCGATTCGTCGCCGACGCTTTTGCGCAGGGTGTGCACGGTGAGCGCGCCACGCTTGTAGACCAGTGGGTCGAGCATCCGGTCGACGCCGGGGTCGGCGACGACGACGTTGCGCGGGCGGGCCGCGACCCACGTGTACCACTTTGCGACGAGGGGCGTCTGTCGACAGGTCACCGCAGACACCGACCACAGCCACTCGGCGTACGTGGCGAAACCTTCGTTGAGCCAGATATGCCGCCAGTCCTCCACGTGAGGCTGCTGGAAGGCCCCAACTCTACCCATCGCCTAGGCCGTGTCCTGCCGATCTTGAATCGGGCTGGTCAGGTGACGTCACATCGAGGGATCATGAGGCGTGACCGATGCTGGTGCGGTGCTGAGGATCGCGGATTTGCGCCGAGCGTGCTCGATGCTGTTGGACGCGGCGGAGAGCCGGTTCGGTCCTCAGATGCAGCTGTCACAGCTCGGCGTTGACTACTACTGGAACGTCGATCTTCGTGCGGCATTCGCGATGGTTCCGCGGCCGGAGCTGGAGATCGACTGCGGGCAGAGCAGCGACGATCTCGCAGAGCTGTCCAGCCTTCTTCAGCGAGATCCGAAGGACGTCATATCGCTGTGGCACGACATTCCGCACGTGAGCGGGCTCTGTCGGCTGCTGGCGTACCTCGACCTGCCTGACTCTGGCGAGGATCGCGGCAACTAGGGCCTCTCCTGTCAATCATGGAAGCCAGATGATGGCAGCGATGAGGACGAGGCTGGCCTGGTAGAGGGACGCTCGTTTGGCGTAGCGGGTGGCCAGGTCACGCCATTGCTTGAGCCGGTTGAAGCAGCGTTCCACGACGTTGCGTTTGCGGTAGACCTGCTTGTCGAAGGCTGGTGGTCGTCCGCCGGCGCTGCCTTTGGCGGCGCGGCGGGCGGCTTGGTCGCTGCGTTCGGGGATGACATGCCGGATGCCTCGCTGCCGCAGAGCTCGGCGGGTCGAGTCATGCGCGTAGCCCTTGTCGGCGATCAGCACATCGGGTCGCTTGCGGGGCCGTCCGGGTCCGGGCTCGTTGACCCGGATCGCATCGAGCAACGCCAGGAGCTGGGGGTTGTCGCCGGCCTGGCCGGGCGTGAGCAGGATCGACAACGGCCGGCCACGACCGTCAACGGCGAGGTGGATCGTCGTGCTCAACCCACCTCGGGACCGGCCGATGGCCTCGCCATCTTGCGCACCAGGCGTCGCCGGACTTGATGGGGAGCCCCTTTTTTGCGGGCGCCAGCGGAATGCTGGTGCGCCCGCACGATCGACGAGTCGATGCTGATCGTCCACTGCACGGGTGTGCCGTCGTCATGGACCTGCGCCGCGGCGAGGATCCGATCCCAGGTGCCATCCGCGGTCCACCGCCGCAGCCGTTCGTGGCAGGTTTTCCACGGTCCGAAGCGTTCCGGCAGGTCACGCCACGGCGCACCCGTGCGCAGCTTCCACAGGATCCCATTGATGACCTGACGGTGATCGCGCCACCGTCCCCGCGCACCGCCAGGCTCCGGTAGCAGCGGCGCGATCACCGCCCATGCCTCGTCAGTCAGTTCACCACGACGTACCACCGGCACATCGTCAACGCGGCCGTCCTGCACGGCATGTCCCAGCGCGCCCGGGATGGCACCACGGCGGTGGAGTTCACCGATGCGGCGGAACTGGCCATGGCCTCCTGGCCGGCGCACTGACCGCCGCGGGCTGCTGGCGAGCCAGACCCGCATGGTGTGGGCCCGGGTGTGCAGGCGTGCGGCGGGGAGGTCGCACCACGACTGGCCCGGTCCCGCTCGCATCGGCGGTTGCGGGTTGTCGTGGACGTCCGGAGCCACGGACGATGCCCTCGTGGAAGTGGTCAGGCGCGGCGGGCAGGAGGAATAGCCTGTCCTGGTCGCCGGCCTCTTTCTGGTGAAGTGCAGAGGTCGCCACGCATGGGCTGCCGACGAATCGACGGCGCGTCTCGGAATGACCACCAAGCCCGTGATCTGGAATGAATTGCCACACTTTGATCTTCATCTCGTGAGCGATATAGAGGACCTGGGATCTGTCTTCTGCCGCCATCATTGAGTAATCTCTTCTCTATCGGCCATCATCGATTCACCGTCGTGGACGGGCGGACGAACGTGTGCCGAATCGGAGGGAGGGGAGAATGATTCTCCCGAGAAGATCAATTGTGCTGGGCGCCGTCGTGATGCTGGCAATCACAGCCGCCACGCCGGCCATGGCGGCCGAACCGGAAGGTGCCATCCGTAATGCCGGCGGTGCCACGGCGGTCACCGACAGCTACATCGTGGTGTTCAAGGAGAGCGCGGTGAGCCGGGCGCAGGTCGGTGTCACGGCCAGCAGGCTGGCTGGTCAGCACGGCGGTGCGGTCGGTCGGACCTACTCCACGGCACTGCGCGGCTTCGAGATCACCGCCGGCGCCAAGGCGGCGGCCAGGATCGCCGCGCACCCCGATGTCGCGTACGTCGAGCAGAACCACACGGTCCGCATCTCCGGGACACAGCCGAACCCCCCGTCCTGGGGCCTGGACCGCGTCGACCAGCGCAACCTACCGCTCGACAGCTCGTACACCTATCCGAACACCGCGACCAACGTGCACGCGTACATCGTCGACACCGGCATCAACTTCTCCCACAACGACTTCGGCGGCCGAGCCGCCTCCGGCTACGACGCTGTCGACGGCGGGTCGGCGGACGACTGCAACGGGCACGGCACGCACGTCGCCGGCACCGTCGGTGGCTCGACGTACGGCCTGGCCAAGGGCGTCCAGTTGGTCGGCGTGCGGGTGCTGAACTGCTCGGGCAGTGGCACCAATGCCGGTGTGATCGGCGGCATCGACTGGGTCACCGCGAACGCGATCAAGCCGGCCGTGGCGAACATGAGCCTCGGTGGCAGCGCCAACAGCTCGCTCGACACGGCCATCAACAACTCGATCAGCTCCGGCGTCACGTACGCGGTCGCGGCCGGCAATGGCAACGCCCTCGGCGTCCGGCAGAACGCCTGCAACTACTCCCCGGCGCGGGTGGCCTCCGCGATCACCGTTGGCGCGACGCAGAACAACGACGCGGCCGCGAGCTTCTCCAACTTCGGCACCTGCGTCGACATCCTGGCACCGGGCGTCGACATCACCTCGGCCTGGTACAACAGCAACACCGCGACCAACACCATCAGCGGCACCTCGATGGCCTCGCCGCACGTCGCCGGCGCGGCGGCGCTGGCGCTGTCGGCGAACCCGTCCTGGACCCCGCAGCAGGTGCGGGACTACCTGGTCAACAACTCCACCCCGAACGTGGTGACCAACGTCGGCACCGGCACCCCGAACCAGTTGCTCTACGTGGGCAGCGGTGGCACTCCACCGGCCGACGACTTCTCCGTCGGGGTGTCACCGACGGCCGGTTCGACCGCGCCAGGCGGCTCGGTCAGCGCCACCGTGAGTACCACGACCACCAGCGGCTCGGCGCAGTCGGTGAGCCTGTCGGCGAGCGGGCTGCCGAGTGGCGCCACCGCCTCGTTCAGCCCAGCCACGGTGACCTCGGGCGGCGCGTCAACGCTCACCATCGCCACCTCGGCGAGCACCCCTGCCGGCACCTACGGCGTCAGTGTCACCGGTACCGGCACCGCGGGTACGCGCAGCGCCACGTACTCGTTGACGGTGACCGGCTCGGGTGGCGGCGGCTGCTCGGGCGCCAACGGCACCGATGTGGCGATACCCGACAGCAACACGGCGGTGACCAGCGGCATCGTCATCACCGGCTGTAGCCGTAACGCCTCCTCGGCGTCCACAGTGGCGGTCGATATCGTGCACACCTTCCGTGGCGACCTGATCATCGATCTGGTGGCACCGGACGGTACGGCCTACCGGCTGAAGAACCAGAGCTTCCTCGACGGTGCCGACAACGTCAACGCCACCTATACCGCGAATCTCTCCACGGAGCCGGCGAACGGCACCTGGCTGCTCCGGGTGCGAGACGTCTTTTCCGGTGACACCGGCTATATCAACAGCTGGACCCTAACTGTCTGAGACGTGACGACGGGCCCTTTCCGCTCCGATTTTCCGATAGCGGAAAGGGCCCTTGCCGTAGGTCAATTGGTCTCGACGATCATTCCGGCAGCGATGGTGCGGTTGGTGGTTTCGTCGATCAGGATGAAACCACCGGTGGTGCGGTTGCGCCGGTATTCGTCGACGAGGAGCGGGACGGTCGTACGTATGCGGACGCGGCCGATTTCGTTGAGTCCGAGTTCGGTGGCGGCCTTGTCACGATGCAGCGAGTTCACATCGAGTCGGTAGTGCAGTTCGCGGATCACGGCCCGGGCGGTACGGGTGGTGTGCTTGACGGCGTACGTCGCACCGGGACGCAGCGGGGTGGCCTCGTCCATCCAGCAGATCATCGCCTCGATGTCCTGCGCGACCGCCGGGCCGTTGTTCGGCCGGCAGATCAGGTCGCCCCGGGACACGTCCATCTCGTCGGTCAACCGGACCGTGACCGACATCGGCGGATACGCCTCGGCGACCGGCCCGTCCGCGGTCTCGATCCCCGCGATCTGGGAGGTGAGCCCGCAGGGGAGAACCAGAACGTCGTCTCCCGGCTTCAGCACACCTGAGGCGACCTGGCCGGCGTAACCCCGGTAGTCGGTGATCGTGGTGGACTGCGGGCGGATCACATATTGCACCGGGAACCGGACGTCGACCAGGTTCCGGTCGGAGGCGATGTGCACCTGCTCCAGGTGGTGCAGCAGTGACGGGCCCTCGTACCACGGGGTGTGCTCCGAGCGGGTCGCGATGTTGTCGCCGTGCAGCGCCGAGACCGGGACGACGGCGAGGTCCGGCACTTCCAACTTCGCCGCGAACGCGGTGAACTCGTCCGAGATCCGCTCGAACGCCTGCTGCGACCAGTCCACCAGGTCCATCTTGTTCACACACAACACCACGTGCGGCACCCGCAGCAGCGAACACAGGAAGGCGTGCCGGCGGGACTGCTCCACCAGACCCTTGCGGGCGTCGACCAGGATCAACGCCAGGTCGGCGGTGGAGGCGCCGGTGACCATGTTCCGGGTGTACTGGATGTGCCCCGGGGTGTCGGCGACGATGAACTTCCGCAGGGGTGTGGCGAAATACCGGTACGCCACATCGATCGTGATGCCCTGCTCCCGCTCCGCCCGCAGGCCATCGGTCAGCAACGCCAGATTCGTGTACTCGTCGCCCTTGGCCGCGCTGGCCGCCTCCACGGCTGCCAACTGGTCCGCGAACAACGACTTGGTGTCGTAGAGCAACCGACCGATCAGCGTCGACTTGCCGTCGTCGACGCTGCCCGCCGTCGAGAACCGCAACAGGTCCATCGCCCGCCCCTCGGACGCTGCGCCCTCGACCACCGAGACCCCGGTCGTGCCCATCAGAAGTAGCCTTCCCGTTTGCGGTCTTCCATCGCGGTCTCACTCACCCGGTCGTCACCCCGGGTCGCCCCCCGCTCGGTGATCCGGGTCGCCGCGACCTCCTCGATCACCAGGTCCACCGTGTCCGCCTCGGAGAGCACCGCCGCCGTGCAGGAGGCGTCGCCGACGGTCCGGTACCGCACCCGCGCCTTGAACGGCTCCTCCGAGCCTCGGGGCGCGACGAACTCGTTCACCGCATAGAGCATTCCGTCGCGTTCGATCACCGTACGTTCGTGCGCGTAGTAGATCGACGGCAACGCCAGCCGTTCCTGGGCGATGTAGTGCCAGACGTCCAGCTCGGTCCAGTTCGACAACGGGAACACCCGGATCGACTCGCCCGGATGATGCCGACCGTTGTACAACGACCACAGCTCCGGCCGTTGGTTCTTCGGATCCCACTGACCGAAGTCGTCCCGGAAGCTGAACATCCGCTCCTTGGCCCGGGCCTTCTCCTCGTCCCGCCGCGCCCCGCCGAACAACGCGTCGAACCGGTACTTCTCCACCGCCGCCAACAACACCGGGGTCTGGATCCGGTTCCGCGTCCCGTCGGCGGATTCGCGGACCAGACCTGCCTCCAACGCCTCGGGTACGCTCGCCACCACCAACTGCAGGCCGAGTTCGGCGACCCGCTGGTCCCGGTAGTCCAACACCTCGTCGAAGTTGTGCCCGGTGTCGACGTGCATCACCGGGAACGGGATACGGGCTGGCGCGAATGCCTTCTGGGCCAACCGGAGCATCACGATCGAATCCTTGCCGCCGGAGAAGAGCAGGACCGGGCGCTCCATCTCGGCCACCACCTCGCGCATGACGAAGATGCTCTCTGCCTCGATCGCGTCCAGGTGCGACACCCGGTACGCCGCCGCGGGCGTCGTGTCGTTTGTCGTCATCGCGGTATCAACCCGCTGCCGTGGCCGGTGCCGGCACGAGGGTCAGGTGTCGCCGCAGCGCGGCGATGAGTGGAGCGGCCAACTCCGGCCGGCAGACCACCAGGTCCGGCAGCCGAGGATCAGCCTCGTTGTAGCTCAACGCGGAACCATCGATGCGGGAAGCGTGCAGTCCCGTGGCCGTCGCCACCGCCACCGGCGCCGCCGAATCCCACTCGTACTGTCCACCAGCGTGCACGTACGCGTCGACCTCACCGGTGATCACCGCGGCGATCTTCGCCCCGGCCGACCCCATCGGCACCAACTCGGCACCGACCTCGTTCGCCAACTCCGTCAGGAACGCCGGCGGCCGGCTCCGACTCGCCGCCAACCGGATCGTCCGGCCGCTGGGCGTCGGCGGCCGGGGTGGGGGTGTCTCGGTGCCGAGGGTACGGAGCTGGGCCGGCAGGGCGATGGCACCCGCCACGAGGCGGTGCTCCGTCGGTGCGTTCCGTTGCCAGAGTGCGACATGCACCGCCCAGTCCGTCCGGCCCGGCTCGGAGAACTCGCGGGTCCCATCCAACGGGTCGACGATCCACACCCGGTCGGCGCCCAGCCGCTCCGGCGATGGGCCGGCCGTACCCGTTGTCCAGGCCTGCCGGGCGCTGTCGTCCTCCTCGGAGAGCACGGCGTCGGCGCTTCGGTGCCGTGCCAGTTCAAGGCGCAGCAGCTGGTGCGACGCCCGATCACCCGCGCGCTTCAACGCCGCCGGGCCGTGGTGACCGTGCTCCGCGCGGACGCGCAGCAGCAGCCGGCCGGCCCGACCGGCCAACCAGGCGGCGAACGCGCCATCCGACGCGGGAGCTGTTGACCTGGGGGGTTCCAACACGTTCATCGACGAGCACCTCCGATAGACGCGGTGACCGTGCCGTTCACTGGACGGCACGCCGACTGAAACTTCGGACGCTGGTAACCGTGACCATTGCGGCCACCCCGGTCAGGACCAGCAGACAGACCCAGGACGGCAGGTGCGCTACGTCGGGCAACATGGCCCCGCGCACACCCTCGGAGACGTAGGTCATCGGGTTGAGGGCGGTGACGGTTTGGAACCACGGCATCGAGGAGAGCCGCAACCACGGGTAGTGGATGCAACCGGTCCAGATGATTGGGGTCACGACCAGCGAGAACGTGATGTTGATCCGTTGGATGGGCAGGATCATCGCCAGGGTCATGCCGATGCCGCCGCCGATCCATCCGCCGAGCAGGATCGTCAGGAGGACCATCGGCAACCCTCCGGGCTGCCACGGAGCCGAGCCGACCATCAGTGCGCCCAGTGGGTAGATGAGGGCTGCGGCGACGAGCCCGCGCAGCATCGCGACCACGAGCTTGCCGACCGCTACCAGGTTCGTCGACAGCGGGGCGAGCAACCGGTCTTCGATCTCCCGGGTGAAGCCGAACTCCTTGACCAGTGGCAGCGCGACGCTCTGCAGCGCGGTGGTGAGCGCGGCGAGCGCGACGATGCCGGGCAGGAACAGGTCGGCGAAGTTCCCGGCGACGATGCCCTGCCCGCCGAGGACCTTGACGAAGACGAAGAGCATGAACAGCGGGGTGAGTCCGACCTGGACCAGGATGACCCAGAGTTCCTTGGCGGTGACCAGCAGGTCCCGGTGCAGAATGGCCAGGAAGACCCGGGCGGCGCTGGGTCTCGCTGGCGTGGCCGTGGTGCTCGTTGCGACAACTGGCGGGGTGTCGAGGTCGGTCACCGTGGGTCCCTTCCGGTCAGTCCGATGAAGACGTCCTCGAGGCTCGGCTCGGCGATGTGTACGTCGGTGAGGGTCGCCGACCGCGTGGTCAGAACGGTGAGCGCCGGCCCGAGCACGGTGGCGGGGTCGGTGGCGAGATGCAGCCGGATCCGGAGGCGCTCGCGCCCGCCCGGGTCGGGGGCGAGCGTGGCGACCGCCCTTTCCCTGGCCAGCGCTGCCAGTGCGGCGGGCGTGCCCGCGCCGAACCCGGAGCCGCCACCGAGGCCGAAACGGAGTCTGGCGGCCCCGGCGCCGGGTGGCGGCGCGGCGGCGAGCCGTTCACCCTTGCGGACGCCGGCGACCGCGGAAAGCGCGGCCAGTAGTTCGTCCGGTGCGTCGAGCGCGGTCGGGGTGACCGTCAGGTCGAGTATCGACCGTCCGGCGAGCCCTCTGACCAGGTTGCCCGGCGTGTCCAGGGTGAGCAGCCGACCGCGGTCGACGATGCCGACGCGGTCGACCAGGGCGGCGGCCGCGTTCATCTGGTGGGTGGTCAGTACGACTGTCACACCGCGCCCACGCATCTCGCGGATCCGGCTCCAGATCAGCCTGCGGGACTGCGGGTCCAGGCCGTTGGTGGGCTCGTCGAGGAAGAGCACCGCCGGTTCGTGGATCAGCGCACGCGCGATCATCAGCCGTTGCACCATGCCGCCCGAGTACGCCTCGATCCGCTTGTCGGCACCATCCGTCAGGCCGAAACGGTCCAGCAGCGCGTCGGCCCGGGCGTTCCGGACGGCGCGGCCGACGCCGTGGTACGCCGCGTGGTACAGGAGGTTCTGTCGTGGCGTCAGCGACCGGTCCAGGTTGTTGTGCTGGGGTACGACGGCCAACTGGGCGCGGGCCGCGACCGGGTCGCCGACCACGTCGACCCCGCCGACCAGCGCTCGGCCCGAGGACGCCCGCAGCCGGGTGGTGAGGATGCCGATGGTGGTCGACTTGCCGGCACCGTTCGGTCCCAGCAGCCCGAAGATCTCGCCGGAGGCCACTGCGAAGGACAGCCCGTCCACGGCTGCGGTCGTGCTCCCGGCATAGCGCTTGACGAGGTCGGTGACCTCGACCGCGGGCGGGCTGGCACCACTGCTGGGCATCTGCTGCTCCCTGTCCTGAACTGTCGGGTGGATGGGCGCCGGTCGGGTCAGCCGCCGGTTCGGGGGTGTGCTTCGAAGAAGCGCCAGATGGTCTCGGTCGCGTCCAGCGCGGTCGCGGGTGGATCCAGGTCGAGGAGGCGTTGCGCCTCCGGCCTGGGGCCGGTGGCGCCGGGCCACTGATGGCCGGCGTCGTCGATGGTGGCCAACTCGACCGCCCGTCCTTCGGGACAGGTGGCGACCGAGGTCCTGACCGGGCCCGAGGCGGTCGTCGCCGGCGCCCCGCAGCCGTCGGTGGTACGCCACCGGGCGAGCAGGTCGGGGATGGGCGGACCGTCGATCTTGACCGGATTGCGTCCTGTCCCGTCGTTGTCCCGTTTGCCCGGACCACCGTTCAACGGCACTGTCTGGTCCGCCATCCCGTGAACGTGGATCACGGAGATCGGTGCCGGGGACGAGCACGGGCCGAGTTGGGTCGCCGCCACCGGCCCGATCGCGGCGAAAAGCGTCGTGTCGCACGCCAGGCGGTATGCGAGCATCCCGCCGTTGGAGATCCCGGTGGCGTAGATCCGGGTGCGGTCGACCGGAAGTTGGTCGGCCACCGTGGCCACCAGTTTCTGGATGAAGGCCACGTCGTTCACGCCGTCGCGGGCCGGCGGGCCGCAGCACTCCGGGCTCACCGCCCAGGAGCGGCTCAACCCGTCCGGGTACGCGACGACAAAGCCCTTCCGGTCGGCCTGGGCGTTCCAGCCGTAGGAGCTTTCCGCCTGGCTGCCGGTGCCGAGCGCGCCGTGCAGCATGACCACGAGCGGCGCCGGGGTCGACTGGGCGAGGTTGGTCGGCCGGTAGAGGCGGAAGCCGCGTTCCTGCCCGTCTGCCACGAGAGTGTGCGCCGAGGAGCCGGTGGGCACGCCGGGCACGGTCGACACCGGTCCGGTCTCGTGCTGCTCCGGGTCGTCCCGGAACAGCCCGCAGCCGGCCGACAGGGTGAGCACTCCGACGAGCGACAGGGCCGTGAGCAGGTGTCGCCGCCGACGGCACGGTCCCACGAGCTGTGTCCGAGATATACCAATTGTCATCATAATCGCACCCTGACATATCAATGTTCAGGTTTTGTAAGGACCTGCGCAGATTTGTGTTTGGCGGGATGGCTCCGCCCTTTCCCGCGACGTGTCGCCTGAGCGGAGCCCGACCGGCTAACAGTGCTGCACGCTGAGCTGGATCAGTTCCCAGCCGCCCTCGGGAACGTCATCGTCGGGGTCCGTCCGCAAATTCATCGGATTGGCCATGCCCAGGTAGAGGGTCGACCCGTCGGCGATCATGTTGCGGATCCCGTAGTTCAGGTAATTGCCGAGCCCGCTGTTGTCCACCACCGTTGCCGGTCTGCTGGTCGAGTCGAAGACGAACAGGTCGCCGCCGTAGACCGGTGCTGGCGGGGGGTCGTCGGCCAACCCAGCGGCCGCGCCGAACTCGGCCGCGGCGGGGCCGGTGACACCCAACAGCCGGGCGGTGTCCTGGCCCAGGTCCTTGGAGATATAGCTCCAGTCCATGGTGCCCACGTACAGCTTCCCGCCCGCCACCGCCATCTTCCAGGTGTAGTTGTTGTAGGGGTTACCCATGCCCGACGGGCCGTACATCGGGGTGTAACCGGTCGAGACGGCGGCCCAGAGGCCCCGGCCGCCGTTGCCCGCCGGGTCGTAGGCGGGCAACTGGGGCGCGCCGTACAACAGGTCCACCCGCTGGTGCCGGTCGCCGAAGCTCTTACCTCGGAAGATGCTGATGGCCCGCTGCGTGCTGCGCACGGTGGCGCGCAGCGCGGCCTCGTCCGCCGGTGGATAGGTCGCGATGTGCACAGTGGTCGCCTTCATGGGCACGTGCATCGTGCCCCAGTAGAGATAGCCGTTGAAGGAGGCGAGCCCACCCAGGGCATAGGTGCGGGCCACCACCGGGTCGGGCTCGTACCCGTCGACCGACCAGACCTGGGTCCAGTTGTCGGCGTCGGCCGGCGTGAGGCCGCGTTCCCCCTGCGACAGCTTCGGGCTCATCCACACCCCGGCGACCCCGGACAGCGGCTCGTCGGTTGTGCCGGGCACACCGGCTGCCAGGGCGTCGTCACCGGAACCCGTCCAGGTCGTCACGAAGATCCGCCCGTCGTGCACGGTGAGATCCGCCGCCTGGGCCGGTAGGTTCGCGACCTCGACGAAACTGAACGGGTTGCTCCGGGAGCCGGTCCAGCGCAGCACGTGTCCCCGGTTGCCGCCGTTCGCGCCCACTCCTACGCCCGCGTAGAGCGCGCCGTCGGCCACCACGAAGTGGCGGATGTTGCCGTACGCCGGCAGGTTGACCGAGCCGAGGAAGGCGCCGGTGCCCGTGTCGAAGGCGAACAGGTTGATGCTCTCGCCCAGAGCGGGTCCGCCCAGGAACGCCACCCCCTGATGGGTGCCGGCGGCCCGGATCCCGGCGGTCGTGCTCAGCCGGTTGGCGTCGGTGGTGGAGGCGTTCTTCACCGCGTCGGTCTTCTCCGTCAACCGCCGCGACCGTTTGTCGTACGTGTACAGCCGAGGCGGGCGATGGTCGCCAAGGGTGGCGGGCAGGGTCGGGTTGCGTTTCGCGATCTGGCTCTCGCCGTACTCGCACACCCAGTCGTCGTTCAGGTTCGGTGTCGTGTTGCGCAGGTTGCGCCCGCTGGTCATGCAGTTGACGTTCGCTCCGGTGCCGAACCACAGGCTCTGCGCGGTCTGGGTCATGCCCCACAGATAGGACTGGTTCACCTTCGGCTGGCCGGTGGCGCACGGAGGACCGGGTGGATAGGCCACGCCGACACCGGCGAAGCACTCGTCCGGGGTGCCCTTCCCGATCAGCGTCCGCTCGTACCTCGGCTGATGTCCGGCCGTGGCCGGCGCATCTGTCCCGATTGCTGCGGCAGCCGTCGACGCCGGTGCCGCGAGCACGTACAGCAGTCCCAGTACGGCGGCCGCGGCGAGCGGCCGCCGGCCCGACATCCGGAATGGTTTCACCAATGGTTCCTCTCGTTCGACGGAGTCATGACGATCGGTGGGGCACGGTTGCGGGTCAGGCCGCGGCGACCTCGCGGGGCCGAGCGGGACCGACCACCCGTCCGGCGACCCGCCGCGCCCAGCCCGCCCCGTCCTCGAACTCCAGGAATTGGGCCAGCAGGTCGAGTTGCCCGACCGGGTCGGCGACCAGGTCCTCGTAGCTCATCCGGTGCAGATGTCGCGGGGGCAGGTCGGTGAGCGCCTGCTCGGCCTGGCTGGTCAGGAACGCGCTCAGACCGAGATAGCGGCGGAGGTCCTGGCTCCGATCTCGGAGCAGGTCGGCGGTGAGCCGGTCCGGCAGGTAACGCTCCAGATCCTCGGGCACCGACTGGCCCGGCTCGAGCCGGAAGGGATCCAGCCCGCACCGGCCGAGGAACTCCACCCGCAGCTGGATCAGCTGGAACGACGAGTGCCGGCTCATCGAGCGGGCGGTCGCCTCCCGGTCGCGGATCAGGTACACCACCTTCGCCTCGGGAAATGCCCGCAACAGGTACGGAGCGACGTGGCTCGATCCGCCGGAACGCTCGACCCAGCGCCGCTTGCCGGTCATCACGGCCAGCAGGTCGAGGAACATCCGGTGGTGGTCGCCGACCGACTGCGTCGGGAAGTCCGGCACCCGCGCGGTGAGCTGGTCGAAGAGGCGGTCCGGATCGGTGGTCAGCTTCGACAGGGTGATGGCGAGGATTCGCGGCAGCTCGGTCATCCGGTCCGCCCACCGGCCGGTCAGCGGATAGCGCACCTCCTTCGGCGGCAACCCGATCCGGAAGAGGGTGGCGAGTTCCGCCTTGGGGCTGCTCAGCACCTCCCAGTACGCGGCCCCGGTCAGTACCTCGGAACTGCGCGCCCAGGGTGCGACGGACATGAAGAACTCCTGCGCCGAGAGAGTCTCGGGCTGCTCCGCGATCAGGTCCGAGAGCAGCGTCGAGCCGCACCGGCCGTTGCTGATGATGATCGACCTGCCGGTGACCGGGGTGTCCATCCGAGGACCTCCTGCACGTTGGGTTGTCACGGGGCGGTGGCCACCTCGGCCACCTCGACGGAGCACTCCTCGCGGAGCCACGCCAGTACGAGCCGGCGGACCGCCTCCGGCCGGTCGACCAGGACTCTGTGTTTCTCGCCCGGTAGGACCACGGTTCGCGTCTGCGATAGCAGCCGGACCACGGCCGGTGCCAGCTCGACGACAGCCGAGTTCGCGCCGTAGAGGCAGAGCACCGGTGAGCCGATCGCGCTGATCTGCGCGGCACTGGGCAGGGCGCTGGCCGGCAGGTCCCGCGCCAGCGTGGTCGTCACGAGCATCTCGCCGGTGTCCCGGGCCCGGCGGGCCACCCGTGCCCCCCGACCGGCGACGATCTGCGCCAGCGCCTCCGGCCGGGGCAGGAGGTCGGCGGCCCGGTCCAGTCGGCGCGCGACCCGGGCCATCCATGCCGGGGTCGGCGGCGAGGATTCGATCGCCGCGACGGAGGCGACCCGGTCGGGGTGGCGGGCCGCGTAGGCGAATGCGATCGTGCCGCCGAAGGAGTTGCCGAGCAGGTGCACCGGGGCGGTGACGTCAAGTGTGGTCAGCAAAGCCGACAGGTCGTCGACGAAGTCGTCGAGGGTGTAACCGGTGGGCGGGCGCTCGCTGTGGCCGTGCCCCCGCAGGTCGTACATGAGCACCCGGAGCCCGGCGTCGGCGAAGGGCTTGGCCACTGTGAAATACCAGCTTGCGAGGCTGTCGGAGGCCATCCCGTGGATCATCACGAGGGTGGCCGGGTCAGCACCCCGCTCAGCGCCGACCTCGCCCGGCTCCCCGGCCGGTGGTTCGAGGCGTTCGACATGGACGTCGATCCCGTTGGCCCGGATCATCGTCACGAGCGGACCGCCTCGACGACGGCAGGCCTCGCGTCGAGGGAGCGTGCGATGTGCTCGACCAGTTGCCCGACCCGCAGCTCGCCCACGGTCTCCAAATCCAGTTTGGCGACGAAATGCGCGAAGTTGACGCTGTTGCCGTACCGGGCCTGTAGCCGGCCGGCGAGGGAGACCACATCGATGCTCTCCATGCCGAGGTCGTCACGGAAGGTGGTGTCCATGGTGATCGGTGCATCGGCGGCGAAGTCCCCGAGCACCGCCTGGATGATCCCGGTGAGCTCGGCGAGGATGTCGGCGTGCGAGGCGGCCATGGGTTGTACTCCTTCGGTTGGTCGGGAGTGGATGCCGGTCACGGCTGATCGGCCCCGGTCTGCGGGCCCCAGGTCCAGGCGACGACGTACCGTCGGGGCGGTAGGTCTTCGGGATTTCCGACCTCGCGGTGCTGGACCGGGTAGCTCCGGTTTTCGACGAGGACGGTGAGCGCCGTGTCCGTGGCGCTCTGCACGACGAACTGGCGCGGGCGCCCGTCGAGTCCGGTCCCCTCGGCCTTGCCGACGGCCTCCTTGGCGGCCCAGAACCGGGTGAACCACCGCCGTCGGTCCTGCGCGTCGTCGCTGAGCGAGTTCAGCAGGGCGGTCTCCCCGTCGGTCAGGGCGAAGCCCAGGGTGCTCTCCGGATGGTCGGTGATCTCGGCGACGTCGATGCCGATGCCGGGTGCGTCGGGTGGCGACGCCGGAGGACGGGGTTTCGCGATCGCGACGCCGATCTCCGCGCAGTGCGCCAGCGAGACATCGCAGTCGCGCAGGTCACGGCCCGGACGTCCGTACACCCGGGGTCGCCCGTTCGGATCGTTGCCGACCGTCAACTCGATGGGGTAGACGTCGCTGTGCCCGTCCTCCCACAACCGGAACCGGACGGCGTCCTTCACCGCGATCCGGCCCAACAGCCACTGTTTGCGGGATCTGGCGGGCTGCCGTTCGTAGTGCTCGTACGCGGCCGAGCCCAGGATGCCGCGGGCGGCCATGCCCTGGGTGACCAGGTCGGTCCAGCAGTCGAAGGCCATCGTCCAGCCCTCGGGTTGGATCAGGGACATCGGATGCCGCTCGGGGAACCGTTCCGCTGGCCGAGCCTGCGGGTGGCTGTCGAAGCGCCGGTCGACCGCGCCCTCGATTTGTGCCCACACCCGGTCGTCGACCACCAGTTGGGTGTCCGCGACGAGTTGTGCGTCGTCGATCGAGCGCACCCGGGCCACACACTCGAAGGCCGTACCGGGTGCCGGTGGGGGACCGAAGTAGCGGATGTGGCCCAGGCCCACGGGCAACGCCACGGTACGGAACGGCTGTGTGGTGATGAGCCAGTTGCCGATCAGCTGTAGCGCGTTGTCCAGCAGCGCGCCCGGCGGCACAGGTGCGGTGACCACTCCCCGAACGTGCATGTCGCCGAGGGCGTGTACGGCGGTGACACCCTGGAACTGGGGGCCGTGGAACATCAGTCGCTCGGCGTACATCTCCTCGGCGCTGATCCGTGGCGGTCGTTCGGTCGCGGGGTCGTGCCGCCACACCTCGGGCGGGTACGCCGGATAGTCGGCGGCGAGTTCCACTGTCGACCGGGCGTACGGGCCGAGGGTGACCGAGAACAGGCCGTCACCGGTCGGCTTCACTGTGATCTCGACGTCCTGACCTGGCTCGGCTATCAGCCAACGGTTGAACCGGGCGTCGCGTACGGCCACCGCCCGCATGCCCGGCATGGCCTGCTCCGCCGCGTCGACCATGTGCTGGACCAGGGTGGTGGCCGGCACCACTGGCCACCGGTCCTCCACGTTCGGCCAGTCCGGTGGCTGGACGAAGAAGCAGTGATCTCTCAGGTACGGCATGCTCTCGACGGAGACCCGCAACGTGAACCGCCGTACCGCACCGGGGTTGCCGTTGCCGGCGGTGTCGGTGCCCCGGCTCTCGGGCGCGGCGGTTCGGGAGGATCCGGCAGGCTGGGCGACCGGAGGTTGTCCGACACCCGGGCGCGGCGCTCCGGGCGGAGCCGGTCGGGCGGCCGCGTCCAGCACGTTCACCGCGTCCCGAGCCGTGTCCTGCAACAGCGCGGCGAGTTCCGCGGCAGCGCTGGACCGTCCGGTCAACCGGTGCAGGGCGGCAAGCGCCGCCGCCGGGTTGGTGCCGGTACCCGCCGGCTCCGGCTGGCGCCCCGCCCTGACCGCGCCGATCGGCACGGCCGCACCCTGCTCCGGCGGGCCCGCAGACAGGTGGCTCGGCGGGGTGCCGCCTGCTGACACGCCGAGCAGACCGGCTGCGCCGGCTCCGAGCCGGACCAGCGGCCCACCGAGGTCCAGCGGAATCGACGGGCCACGGCGTACCGGTTTCGCGGGTGCCTTCGCCAACGGTGGATCGAGCGCGGCCAGGTTCGGGCTGCCGCCCTCCACCCAGATCGCGGTGGCGACCCGGCGGAGCTGGTCCAGCCCGCTGCGGTGCTTCACGTTGACTGGCATCGCGAGATGCTCACGGCCGCGCAGGTTGTCGCTGATCAGCGAGGCGAGCTGTCCCGCACCAACCTGGAGGAAGACCCGTACCCCGGCGCCGTACATCGCCGCTACGGTCTGACGGAACCAGACCGGTTCCATCATGTGCCTGACGAACAGGGCATTGACCTGTGCCTCGTCAGCGGGGAACGGTGCCGCCAGGGTCGCCGACCAGACCGGTATCCGGGTCGGGTGTACCTCCCACCGGCGCAGTGCCGCGCCGATCGACTGCAGGCCGTCGACGAACACGGGAGTGTGGAAGGCCGACCGGAACGGCAGCTTCTGACACAGCACGTTCTCCGTACGCAGGGCCTCGACGAGCCGGTCCACCTGAGGTTCGGGGCCGTTCACCACCGACTGCGCCGGGGCGTTGTCGTGCGAGAGCAGAACCCCCGGGAAGTCACCCAGCATCGGGGTGACCCGGTCCGCGCCAGCTCCCACGGCGGCGAACACGTATCCGGAGACCTCGACCGAGTCGGCGTTGAACAGTTCCAGGAATTCATCCATCGCCGCCGTGCTGATCTGACCACTGGTCGCGGCGGCGGTCCACTCGCCAATGCTGTGTCCGGCGACCGCGTCCGGTAGCACGCCGATGTGGCGCAGCGCCTTGTCGAGGAGTTTGCCGACCTCGATCAGCCCGGCGCCGTGCTGGCCCAGGTCCGAGGCGGACCACTGCCGGTCGGGCAGTCCGAGGTGCGCGGCGATGTCTGCGGTACGGGGCGCGAACTCCGCCTCCAGGCCGGGGAAGACGAAGGCGAGGCGCCCGGTGCCGGAGGCCAGCAGCGGTGACGGGCTGAACCAGATGTCCCGTCCGCCCCGCCACGCCTGACCGCGGGCGACCGTCTTGCGGGCGACAGCCAGCAGCTTGTCGGTCGGGTTGACGATGCCGAGTCGGCACGTCTCGGCCCCGTTGGCGGGCCGGTTGCTCCGGGCCCGTTCGACGCCGAGGGCCCGCACCTCGTGGTCGTCACGGGACAGCAGGCCGGCCAACCGGACGGGGTCCGGGGCGGCGAGCCAGAGCACCTGGTCCGGCTCGGTCACCGCAACCGTCGAGCTGGCCACGGTCGACGCCGCGCCTCCTCCGACATCCGCTCCGATCGCCGCCGACGGCTGCCCGCCGGTCGGCCGGTTCCGTACACCGTTGGGCTCGGGCGCCTGCTCGATGATGACGTGTGCGTTGATGCCGCCGAAGCCGAAGGCGTTCACTCCGGCGCGACGCGGCCCGTCGCTCTCCCACGGGCGGGCGGTGGGGATCGGGGCGAACCGGGTCGCGGCCATCTCCGAGCGTGGGTCCTCGCAGTGCAGCGTGGGCGGCAGGACTCCCCGGTACACCGCCAGTGTGGCCTTGATCAGGCCGGCGATCCCGGCGGCTGGCATGGTGTGCCCGATCATCGACTTGACGGACCCGATCACCGGGCGCGGGCCGTCGCCCGAGTGCGGGCCGAAGACCTCGGCGACCGAGACCAGTTCGGCCGCGTCGCCGGTCGGCGTACCGGTGCCGTGCGCCTCCAGCAAGCCCACCGCGTCCGGCGCGGTCGGGTCCAGCCCCGCGGCCTGCCAGGCCCGCCGGATGGCCAGCACCTGTCCGGAGGAGGCGGGGTTGAACATGCTCGCCGAGCGGCCGTCGCTGGACATCCCGCTGCCCCGGATGACCGCGTACACCCGGTCGCCGTCCCGGACAGCGTCGGACCACCGCTTGAGTACGACCACACCGGTGCCCTCGCCGATCAGCAAGCCGTCGGACTCCCGGTGGAACGGCCGGCTCTCACCGCGCCTGGACAGCGCCCGCAACTGGTTGAACACCGACCAGAAGCTGATGTCGTGGACGTGGTGCACACCACCGGCCAGGACGGCGTCCAACCGTCCACTGGTCAGCTCATTGATCGCCTGGTCGACCGCGATCAGCGACGAGGCGCAGGCCGCGTCCAGGGTGTACGCCGGACCGCGCAGGTTCAGCCGGTTGGCCACCCGGGACGCGGCCAGGTTCGGCACCAGACCGATCGTCCCCTCCGGCTGGTACGGGCCGAGCCGTTCGTCGAACTTCTCGCGTACCAGGTCGAGCCGGCTCTGGTCCAGCTCCGGAATCAGCTCCCGCAGCACCTGGACGACCTGGCTCGACATCCGCACCCGTTGGGCGTAGCGGGCCTGAGCCGGACTGAGGATGCCGCCCCGCCCGAGGATCACACCGACCCGGTCGCCGCCGGGCAGTCGGTCCGCGCCGCCGGCATCGTCGATCGCGGCGGCGGCCACGTTCAGCGCGATGAGCTGGTCCGGTTCGATCTCCGCCACCGAGGCGGGCATGATGCCGAACCGCAGCGGCTCGAAGGTCGCGAACTCGTCGACGAACCCGCCGCGACGGCAGTACATCCGGTCCGGCCGGTGGGCCTGCTCCGGGTCGTAGAACTCCTCGTCCCACCGGTGCGCCGGCACGTCGGTGATCGCGTCCACCCCGTCGACCAGGTTCCGCCAGTAGCTCTCCAGGTTGCCGGCGCCGGGCATCACCGCCGCCATCCCGACGATCGCGATCGGGTCGCTCCGATCGGTACTCGTGTTCATTTTCGACCTCTCGCTCCACCGTCGACGGGCGTACCGGGTGTACGGCGCGGGTGCCACCGCATCCGCTGGACGATCACCAGCCGGAGGCGGTGTAGACCACAGAGTTGATCTTCGGGTCGCCCCAGGCCAACTCGCTGAGCAGGCTGAAGGCACCCGCTTCGGGGTCGATCAGCTCGATGCCGCGGCGCGCGTACTCCCGACTCAGCTCGTCGCTGACCATCCCGCCGTGCCCGGCACCAGGTGCCCACGGGCCCCAGTGCACGGTCAGACAGCGGTTGCCGGTGCTGGCCGCCCAGCGGGCGCCGATCGCGTCGATCGCGTCGTTCGCTGCGGCGTAGTCGCTCTGACCTCGATTGCCGTATGCCGCGGCGATGCTGCCGAACAGCACCACGAACCGAGGCGGCGAGTTCAGCTCGTCCAGGCCGGCCAGTACGGAACGGGCCCCGTCGACCTTGGTGCCGAACACCCGGGCGAACGATTGTGGGTCCTTCTGCGCGATCAGCTTGTCCTCGATCACGCCGGCCGCGTACACCACGCCGTCAACTCGACCGTACGTACGCTCGGTGTCCAGCAGTAGGCTGCGGATCGCCGACGCGTCCCGCACGTCGAGGGCGTGGTAGCGCACCTCGCTGCCCAGTTCCCGCAGTTCGGCGAGGGTCCTCTCGACCTCGCGGGCGGCCAGGATCGCCTGCGCGGTGTGTTCGATCTGCGCCGGTGACCGCAGACCCCGGCCGGCGAGCGCGGCACGCAACGACGCCTTGTCCCGCGCCGACACCAGGTCCGGATCCTCCGGCTCGGTCGGCAGCGGTGTGCGGCCGACCAGCTCGATCCGGCAGCGGCTCGCCATGGCCACCGCGCGGGCGAACCAGGGTGTGATCCCGCGAGCCCCGCCGACCAGCACCACCACCGAATCCTGGTCGAGGCCGATCGCCGTGGCCTCGGAGGCGCCGTCACCGGCCGGCCCGGCGCCGCTCGTCGCCACCGCACCCAGCGCCACCGGTGCGAGGTCGTCAGTTGTCCGCTCGGTCTCGCACCGCACGACGGCCGGGGTCTCCCCGGGGACCAGCAGCTCGTCGATCAGGTGTCGGGCGATCTGCTGCGGGTCGGCGGCACCGTCGACCTGGACGTACCTGGCCGTGACCTGTGGGTATTCCCTGGCGATGGTCCGGAACAGGCCGGCCAGGCCGTCGCTACGTTTCGTGCCGCCGACCGGTCCTGCCGCGAGCAGCCAGCGGGGACCGGCCGCGAGCGCCTGCTGGAGAAACGGGAAAATGTCGGGCAGTAGGGGTGCTCCGACGCCGTCCAGACCGTCCAGCAGGATCAGCCCGTCGAAGCCGGCGAGCTGGTCGGCCTGCCTCTCGTCCACCACACCCGTCTGCCCGGCCGCGCCCTGCTCCTGGAGCAGTTCGGCGAGGTACGCCAGCGCCGGGTTGGCGCCGGTGATGAGAAAACGTGTTCCGGCGAGCACGTCGGCCCGCTGCCCGGCCAGTGGGGCGCCGGCGTCCGGGCCGGGAGGTCCCGCGATCACCGTCGCCAGGGGCAGTAGCCGCTTCGGCGTGATCCCGGCCCGGCCGGTGGCGGTGACCGACACGGTGGGGACCGGCGCGGGTGCGATGACCGGGCTCATCGTGGCCAGGGCCGAGGGCGCTCCCGCGGGTGGTGCCACCTTCGGCGTGGGTGCGGTGAGGGCACGTGGCGCGGGCGTCGGGGCCAGCGCGCCGTTACGCGGCGACGGTGCCGCCGCGCTGACCCCCTGCGTCTTCTGGTTGAGCCAGTCGACCATGGTGCGTACGGTGCGGGCCTTGACGAGGTCTTCGAGTTCGGCTTGGTCGCCGTCGACGGCGAGGCCCAGTCGTGCCGCGACTTCGCCGGCGACTTCGGCGCGTTTGATGGAGTCGATGCTGAGGTCGGCTTCGAGGTCGAGGTCGAGTTCGATCAGGTCCACCGGGTAGCCGGTGCGCTCGCTGATCACATCGAGGATCGCGCTTCGGAAGTCGGGACGGGTCAAGACCGCGGTGCCGGTCGCGACCAGAGCGGTGGAGTGCGCCATCCCGTTCGCCGGGCCGAGTACGGCGGTCGCGTGGATCACGGTCGCACTCGTCGTCGACTGTATTTTCTGGTTGAGCCAGTCGACCATGGTGCGTACGGTGCGGGCCTTGACGAGGTCTTCGAGTTCGGCTTGGTCGCCGTCGACGGCGAGGCCCAGTCGTGCCGCGACTTCGCCGGCGACTTCGGCGCGTTTGATGGAGTCGATGCTGAGGTCGGCTTCGAGGTCGAGGTCGAGTTCGATCAGGTCCACCGGGTAGCCGGTGCGCTCGCTGATCACATCGAGGATCGCGCTCTGGAAATCAGGACCGGACGCGGCGACCGCCACGGCGGCCACGTCGATCCCGCCCGTCGGTGCGGCCGGGGGAGCGGCCACCACCGCCGTCGTCGTCGCGACCGGGGCGACCTCGCTCCCGTGACCCGGCAACACCATCGGCGGGTAGGCTTGCGAGGGCTGCCACACGAGCCGGCCACCCGCGCCGTCGCCGAAGTACGCGAGCATCACGTCCCGCTGCGAGGCGATCATGTCCCGGCTGGTGCGGAGGAACTCGCTCAGCAACTCGTCGCGGCTGTCCCGGCCACTGAAGGCGGTCCCGTTCGAAGCGGTCATCGACAACTCCTTGATCCGTCGTGGGGGCGTCATTCCACCGGGCAGGCTGTTCCCGGACTGATCTCGCACGAGCTGGCCGTCCACGGTCCAGAACGGACGCTGGCCCGTCTTGACCGTCCCGAGGTCCGCTGTGTCGCGGCCCTGGAACAACCAACCGGTCCGAACCGGGACGCCAGCACAGGCCAGTTGGGCGATAGTGACGAGGAAGCCACGCAGCCCCTCGTCGGGGCGGGGCTCGGTGGCGACCGCGAGGTGCGGCCGGTCGCCGAGGATGGCCCGGACCAGTTTGGTGAGAACCTGACCGGGGCCGGCCTCCACGAAGGTCCGAGCGCCGCTGGCGTACATCGCCTCGATCTGTTCGACGAACCGCACGGGCGCGCCGATCTGCGCGGCGAGCCGGTCACGTACCCGGTCGGCGTCCCCGTCGTACGGGGCGGCCGTGTGGTTCGACCAGACCTGGATGGCCGGCTCCCGTACCGTGCTGGACGCCAGCGCCTCGGCGAAACGTGTGGTGCCGTCGGCCACCACCGGGCTGTGGAACGCGCACGCGACGGAGAGCTGACGGGCCGACAGCCCGCCCTCGCGCAGCGCCGCCACCGCCGACCCGACCGCGGGAGTCGGCCCGGAGATCACGACCTGCGTCGGCGTGTTCCGGTTGGCCAGCACGACCTCGCCCGCCAGTCCCGATGCGGTGAGCACCTGGCTCACCTGCTCGGCGGTGCCGGTGACCGCCGCCATGGTGCCCGGATCGTCGCCGGTGGCGGCGAGGATCGCATCGGCCCGTTGCCGGCTCAGCGCGAGCAGGGTCTCGGGGTCGAACGCGTCGGCTACGCAGAGCGCGACGAGCTCCCCGTAGCTGTGTCCGCCGGTCAGGTCCGGCCGGACGCCCAGCCGACGTAACAGGTGGTCGACCGCGAGGCCGCCGATGCCCAGGACGGGTTGGGCGACCCGGGTGTCGCGTACCCGGTCCTCCTGCTCGCGCGCCGTCTCCGGGTCGAATGCCGACGGCGGGAAGAGCAGGTCCGCCCACTCGGCGCCGAGGCGCAGGTAGTGCCGCAGCTCGGGGAACGCGACGAACAGTTCGGCGAGCGCCCCCGGCCGCTGGCTGCCCTGACCGGGGAAGAGGAAGGCGACCTTGCCCGGCTCCGGGTCGTCCGACGGTTGGACCAGCCCGCGCGCCGGGTCGTGCTCGCCGGCGACGGCCCGGCCCAACAGCTCGGCGAGTTCGTCCCGGTCACGGGCGACGATGGCAATCCGGACCGCGCCGGCCCGGTGGTCGGCCTCGTCGGACAGCGACGCGGCCAGGTCCCGCAACGACCACGGTCGGCCCAGCTCGTCGCGGTTCGACAGCATCTCCAGCAGCCGCCGTACCCGCAGCTGTGCGGCGGGCCGATCGGCGCCGCGGAAGCAGAACAGCTCCGCCGGCCAGGACTGCCGGGTGTGCCGTGGCTCCGGGCTGTTCGGGTACGCGCTGAGCACGGTGTGGAAGTTCGTCCCGCCGAACCCGAACGCGCTCACCCCGGCCAGCCGCTCGGCCGCCGGCGCGATCCACGGGCGAACGCCGGTGTAGAACGCGAAGGGGCTGCTCTCCGGATTCCACGCCGGGTTGGGGCGGGTCAGGTGGATCGTGGGTGGCTTCACTCCGGTGTGGAGAGCGAGGCTCGCCTTGATCACACCCGCCAGGCCCGCCGCGCACTTGGTGTGCCCGATCTGCGACTTCACCGAGCCCAGGGCGCAACTACCGGGCTCCGCGCCGGCCTCGTCGAAGAACCGGGTCAGCGTCTCCAGTTCGGTACGGTCGCCCACCACCGTGCCGGTGCCGTGCGCCTCGACCAGACCGACCTGTCGGGGCGAGATCCCGGTGCGGTGGTACGCCCGGTCGAGGGCGCGTCGCTGCCCGCTCGCTCTCGGCGCGGTGAGCCCGAGCGCCCGTCCGTCGCTGGAGCTTCCGATGCCCTTGATCACGGCGTAGATCCGGTCGCCGTCGCGTTCGGCGTCGGCCAACCGCTTCAGGACGACGCACGCCACCCCCTCGCCGAGGGCGATGCCGTCGCCGGTGCTGTCGAACGTGCGGCATCGTCCGGTGGGGGAGAGGGCGTGCGCGGAGGTGAACATCAGGTAGTCGTTGATGCCGTTGTGCAGGTCGGCGCCGCCGCAGATCATCAGGTCGCTGCTGCCGGCGCTGAGTTCCTTGCAGGCGGCGTCCATGGCGGCGAGCGACGAGGCGCAGGCGGCGTCGATGGTGTAGTTGGGACCGCCGAGGTCGAGGCGGTTGGCGATCCGACCGGCGATGACGTTGGCCAACACGCCGGGGAAGCTGTCCTCGGTGACGGTGGGGAGTTGGTCCTCCAACTCGGCCGGCACGTCCCCGAGGTAGGCCGGGAGCATGGTCCGCAGCGTCTGGGCGTGACCCATGTCGCTGCCAGCCTCGGCCCCGAACACCACCCCGGTCTGCCGGTGGTCCGCGCCGGCCGCGTCGTACGGGTATCCGGCGTCGACGAGCGCCCGATGTGCCACCTCGAGCGCGAGCAACTGGGTCGGGTCGATGCTGCTCAGCGCCGCCGGGGGAATCCCGTACCGGATCGCGTCGAACGGAACCGGCTCGATGAACCCGCCCCACCGGGAGACACTGATCCGACCCGCCATTCCCGGGTCCACCTGGGGCGCGTAGTACGTGTCGACGTCCCACCGGTCGGTCGGCACCTCGGTGACCGCATCGGTACCACCGAGGACGGTCTGCCAGAAGCTGTGCAGGTCGGGGGAGCCGGGAAGGATGCAGGACATGCCGACGATGGCGATGTCCAGCGGCGTGGGTGACTCGTCCTCCGGCACGGTCGGCGCGATGAGTTCCGCGCGCAGGGCGGCGGCCCGTCCCGCCAGGAACTCGCGTGCCTCGGTGGTGACCTGTGCGTGCAGCTCTGCGACAGTGGTCGGTGCGTGGCGCAGCACGGCGACCTGGCCGGCCATGAACATCCCCTCGACGGCCTGCACCGCCTCGTCGACCTCCACCAGGCCGTCGTTCTCCCGGCGTACGCCCTTGCTGGCGATCCTCAGCCGGCCGACGTTCAGCAGTTCCAGTTGCTCCCAGACCTGGCGGTTCTCCACCCCGGCCGACTCCAGCTCCTCCCGTACGCCGTGGAAGTCGTCCACGAACGGACTGGGCAGGCAGCGGGTCGCGTGTCCGGGGGCGGTCTCCAGCAGCGACGTGCCGGTGGCGGCGATGGCCGCACGGTGGAACAGGGGTTGAATCGCGCCCTCCTGCACCGCTTCGCTGGTGAAGAGGTAGGCGGTCCCCATCAGCAGCCCGATCCGCGCTCCGCGTCCGGTCAGCGGGGCCGCCATCGCGGCGACCATAGCCGCCGAGCGGGCGTCGTGGATGCCGCCCGCGAACAGCAGTTGCAGCCGCCCGGCGTCGTCCGGCTTGTCCGCCAGGAACTCTTCGAGCACCAGCAACTGCGCCTCCCACAGGGGAAAGCTCGCCCGTGGTCCGACATGCCCGCCGCATTCGGCGCCCTCGAAGACGAACTTGCGCGCCCCCGCCCGCAGGAACTGCCGCAGCAACCCCGGTGACGGCACGTGCAGGAAGGTATTGATCCCGTCCTGCTCCAACGCCGTGGCCTGGGACGGCCGCCCGCCCGCGATGATGGCGCACGCGGGTCTGATCTCCCGGATCGCCGCAAGTTGTGCCGCGCGCAGCTCGTTGGGCGCGAAGCCCAGCACCCCGACGCCCCAGGGCCGGTCGCCCAGCCGATCAGCGGTCTCCCGGAGCACCCGGCGGGACTGTTCCGCACCGGACAGTGCGAGCGCGATGAAGGGCAGCGCGCCGTCGGCGGCAACCGCGGCCGCGAACGGGGCCTCGTCGCTGACCCTGGTCATCGGGCCCTGCACCACGGGTACCCGTATGTTGAGGGCGTCGGCGAGAGCGGAGCCCGGCGCCAGGGCGTCCCCAGCAGCCGTCTCGGCGATCGCTTCGAGCACTGTGGCGCGGATTCCGCGTACGGCGGTGGCGGTGTCGGGCCAGCGCCGGGCGAAGACGGCGGCGAGCCAGCCGTCCTGGCCGATCGGCAGCAGTTGTGAGGCGCTGTCGTGCGGACCGCCTCGCCGGATTCCGCGAACACCGTCGATGAGGACCGTCTCGGACCCGTCCATTCGACGGATCGTGCCCCGCACGTCCGTCGGGAGCTCCGACTCCGGCATGAGGGTGAGCTGGCTGTCCAGGACGACGCCGGCCGCGCCGCCGATGACACAGGCGACGGCGGTGCGGGGGCCGACGCCGCCGGCGACCCAGATCGGCAGGTCGATGTCGTCGGCTGCGGCCAGTTGCTGGAGCAGGACGAACGAGCTGAGCTCACTGACTGTGCCGCCACCCTCCATGCCCTGCGCGATGAGCCCGTGCGCTCCGGCGGCGGCGGCGTACCGGGCGTCGTCGAGGCTGGTCACCTCGACGAGCACGCGGTACCTGTCGACCACGTCGGCCAGTGGCCAGGGCGCATCCGGCGGTAGGACCAGGAGATCGACCCGGCCGTGGCCCGCCCGTTCCACGTCGGCCGGCGTGGCGGTGCAGCCGGCCGGTACGCGTACGCCGATCGGTCCGCTCGACCCGGCTGCCGCCTGGGCCAGGGCGGTGAGTGTCCAGCTGTCGCCGGAGGCGAGATCCAGGACGCCGTGACCGCCGCCGCGGCGGGCGGCGGTGACGATCCCGGGACTGGGTTCGAGGAGACTACCGGCGCTGATCACGATTACGAGATCGCGCGTGTTCGGTGCAGGGCTCATCGGACTCCCACTTCATTGGGCGCCGGGTCTCGGACGCGACCGAATGAATCAGATGATCAATCGGGGCTGCTGCCCGCAGAGAATTGTCGTCTGTCGATCTCGGGCTCCGCTTAAGTTAGGCCAGCTTAGTTACGGCTCAGTTAACTTTCTCAAAGTAACCCGCTGGCCTGCGGTTCTTCCGATCGCATCGATGAGACGCGGGACGCCTTCCGTCCGTCGCGGCGTGACAGCCCGACCTGGGGTGGCTGGCCGGCGGCCGGGCTCCGGTCACCAGGCGTGGTGTTAACTATCGACGTACTTTGAATTCAGAGATGTTACTAGCCCGGCATAAAAGTGACATCCATCACTATCATCTTGCAGATCCGGCTTATAAAAGCACTCTTATCTGGTCGGTTTGATGGGGCCGGAACCATTCCTACTTCCTGAGTATGGAATTGGTCCCCGGTTGGCCCTCGTTGAATGGGCCGAATGCCTATCGGAGAGGAGGGGAATCGACCGACAAAATGCCATGTCATCGAGCGGGGCGACCGGGGCCCGTCGCTTGACCGACCACCGCCGGGCGGCCCCGGTCGGCGCCACCGGTCCGCGCCGGTTCGAGCCGGGCGCGGCGTGCTTGGCGAGCCCTCCATGGCGGTGGCTCCACGCCATCCCTCCGTACGTCCGTTCCTCGACACCCTCGGGGTCGATGTCGCCACGCCCGCGTGCCCGGCGGCCCCGCCGGATGCCCCGTCGGCCCTCACCAGACCGGCAGGACCTCGCCGACGGGCCGCCCACCCGCCCGTCCAACCCGAGCGGTCTGCTTCCCCTTCCACCTGCCCCCAACGAACTGGTGGTCCCTCATGCGCAAAATTCTCCTGCTGGCCCTGGTCGGTCTCGGCGCCCAACTGGTCGACGGCAGTCTCGGCATGGCCTACGGCGTGACCTCGACAACCCTGCTGCTCGCCGTCGGCGTCCATGCGGCCGCCGCCTCCGCCACCGTGCACCTCGCCGAGATCGGCACGACCCTCGCCTCGGGTGCCGCCCACTGGCGATTCGGCAACGTCGACGCGAAGGTCGTCGCGCGGATCGGCATTCCGGGTGCGGTCGGCGCCTTCGCCGGCGCGACCTTCCTGTCCAGCCTCTCCACCGATGCGGCGGCACCGATCGTATCGCTGATACTGCTCACTCTCGGTAGCTACCTCCTGGTCCGCTTCACCGCTTTCGGTTTGGCGAAGGGCAACGTGGGCAAGCCGCTGCGCAGGCGATTCCTCGGTCCACTGGGCCTGCTCGCCGGCTTCGTCGACGCCACCGGTGGCGGCGGTTGGGGGCCTATCGGCACCCCGGCGATCCTGGCTAGCGGCAGGCTCGAACCACGCAAGGTCATTGGATCGATCGACACCAGCGAGTTCCTGGTCGCCGTCGCGGCGAGCCTCGGCTTCCTCCTCGGTATCGGTGCGGAGAACGTCAACTTCGGCTGGGTTGCCGGGCTGCTCGTCGGCGGGGTGGTCGCCGCGCCGGTGGCGGCCTGGCTCGTCCGCATGGTCCCGCCCCGGGTGCTCGGCTCCGCGGTCGGCGGCGTGATCGTGCTGACCAACAGCCGAACCCTGCTACGCAGTGACTGGTTCGATGCCCCGGCCACCGTTCGTTATGGCTGCTACGTGGTCGTCTGCGCGATCTGGGCGGCCGCCGTGACGTACTCGATCCGTCAACACCAGAGGGAGCAGCAGCAACCGTCACGATCAGTAACGGCTGACAGGCCTCGATCCAAGTGATCAAACGTGCCGGCGCGGCAGCCCGGAGGCGTTCGGGCGGCTCGGCTTCCCGTTCCAGGGCGCCGACCTGGAACGTGGGCACATCGTCGGCCTGCACCAGAGCCTGCCGTTCCATCAGGAGGTCGAGTACTACGCCGCACCCGGTACGCCCGCGACTCGTGCGGCCGCTACCACGCCGCGCGCGCTGACGCCGACAGCGTCGACCGGGCCGCCAGGTGGACACCGGACGCGATGAAGGTTCAGCCTCCGAGCTGGTCGACGCCCCGGTCGCGGCCCTCGCGGGGGCCAGCGACGGCGACGCCAAGCTCCTCAAGGACGCCTTCAACATCACCACCGTCGGCGACCTCGGACGCAACCCGTACTTCCGCACCGCCAGCGCACTGGTCGCGCTGACCGGCGGCACCAAGTAACACCCGTCACACCAGATGCCCGGTGGCCACGGCAACTCCTGGCCGCCGGGCATCTGCGCCCTCAGCACAGCCCCCGGACAGGTGCACCGCCACGCTGGTCTGCCGTAGTAGGCAATGTTGACCGGCACCGACGACGCGAGTGCTGGTGCTCACAGCATGTGGAAGTCGGCGAACTCGAAGCCCGGACTCACCACGCAGCTGACGAGAACGTGCTCGTCGCCCGCCGGTCTCGCGGACTGCCACTGGCCCGCCGGCACCAGGATCTGCGGACACTCGGCACTCAGGATCGCCGTCGCGGCGGCCAGCCCCGATTCGCCGACCTCACCCAGGGCAGCACCACGTCGGTGGTGACGCTGCACTCCTACGACCCGGCGAACGCATCCGCCGTCGTGGAACCGATCCTCTTCATGGCCAGCGACGCGTACTGCCGGGCATTCAAGATCGAACGATCGGACGGCCGGTGTACGCACCTGGCATACATCACGGAGGAGAGCGAAACCAAGGTCACCGTACCGCTCGCCGACGACGTCGACTACTTCACGTGGGAGGACGCCCAGGGGGACGTGTGTATGGACGCCCGGGAGAAGGGGGACACGTGTCCCATGACGGGCAAACAGTTCGCCGCGTGGTTCGCGTCCAACAAGCAGGCCATGGTCGCGGTCGCCACCGAGCTCGGCGTCATCACCCGCATGGCGATCGTCTACACGCCCTGACTGCTTCCCCGCTCCGGCGTTCGGAGGCGTGGGACGTGCGGCTCAGCCGGGATCGGACCCCTCAGCCGGCAGGTGCAGGTGTTGCAGGTCCTCCGGTATCGGTAGGTCCGGTCGGTAGATCAGCAGTGGGGGCTGGCTGTCGGTGTCGGCGCGGGCGGCGGGAGCGTCGGCGAGCGAGAACTGGTCCCGGAGTCGGCCGAAGAAGTCGTCGACATCGTTGACGATGAGCTTCGCGCGGCGTCGGGCGGGGTAGACGGCGACCCAGTCGCCGGGGTCGAGGATCCCGTGTACGCGTCCGTCGACGACGACTGTGACCTGGCCCGAGCGAGGGAGCACCTGGACACCCACGGGTTCGTCCGGGGCGGTGACCATGCTTCGGTTGAACGCCATGTGCGGGGCGACCGGGGTGAAGACGAGGGCGTTGAGGCGCGGCGACAGGACCGGTCCGCCTGCGGCGAAGGAGTAGGCGGTGGAGCCGGTCGGTGAGGCGACCATGACGCCGTCGGCGGAGTAGGTGGCGAACAGCCGCCCGGACAGGTACACCGCCACGCTGGTCTGCCGGTCCCGGCCGAGCTTCTCGAACACGACGTCGTTGAGGCCGCTGAGGCCCAGTGGGACGCCCCAGCCCACCTGGTCGGGCGTACCCCGTCGAGGGATGGGCGGGGCGGGCGCGGGACCGCGGCCGTAGCGCAGCAGGGTCCGAAGCTCCGGTGGGACCTGTAGCGGGCGCGACGCCCGCAGGGTGAGCAGCATGCGTTGCTGGATGGTCGCACGGCCGGTCAGGGCGGCGCCCAGCACCCTCGGCAGGTCCGTCGCGGCAAACGGGGTGAGGAAGCCGACCCGGCCGGCCTTCACGCCGAGAACGGGTGCGTCGGCCTCGACCGCGACGGCCAGTCCGCGCAGGAGAGTGCCATCGCCGCCGATGGTGACGACGAGCTGCGGCCGCTGCGGCAGGTCGGCCAGCACGTCGGCGGGGCTCTGCTCGTCCCGCCAGACGTCCAGGGTCCGCGCCGTGGCGCCGTGCTCGGCGCAGATCCGCGACACCAGGTCCGCCGTCTCGGCGGCCTGCGGCCTGGTCGGGTGTACGACGACGCCAACGAGCATCCGAATCACCACGTCCTCTCGGCTCCCTACGTCATCCGACGTGACCACTGCGGAAACACTCTACGGAGCGGTGGGGTGCCGGCGGCGGCGTGCGCTGAGCGTCGAAGAGTACAGCGTCGCCGTCCGAGCCGCGTTCGACCTGTCGTACCGGGCGCTGTCGGCACCGGCGGCCCGGCTGTTCCGTCTGCTCGGTCTCTTTCCCGGGCCAGCTCCGTCCTGAGCCGCCTGCGCCGCGTTGGTCGGGTCGTCGCCCGGGGAGACCCGGGCGCTGCTCGACGAGCTCGTCGACACGCACCTGGTCGTGGCCACGGGACCGGACCGGTACGCGCTGCACGACCTGTTGCTGCTCTTCGCCCGGGACGTGTCCGCCGACGATCCGCCACAGCTGCACGCCGCTGCCGAGCGACGGCTGGTCACCTGGTATCTGGCTGCGGCGGACGCCGGTGAGGCGCTGCTGCGGCCGGCGGCGAAGCGGATCTCGCCCGAGCCGGAGGCCGTCCGCGACCCGGTGCGCTTCGCCGACGCCGACGCCGCCCTCGACTGGTTCGACGGGGAGAGCGCCAACCTCGTCGCGCTGATCCGCCGCCCACCTACCACGGCGGCGACCGGCTGCTCGTCCGTCGTCAACAGGTGCTGCGACTGCGACCGGGCGCGCTGATCGTGTTCCGCAGCCCGGATCGGGCCGATCCGGACCTCGTCGCGGAATTCGAACCGGAGCGCGTCCGGTACGTCATGCCGGACACCCGCCTGCTCATCAAGCGCGTCGTCGCCGCGCCGGGCGACCCGGTGCCCGTCGAACGGGTACCGGTGCTCGCCGGACTCGGCCACGACACCGTGCCGGTGGAGCTGATAGTCGGCGTGGCGACGCGCCGGTTGGCCGCGGCGTGACCGACCACCCATCCGGGCGGGCTGATCTCGTGGCGGCGACGCACCGGAGCCTGCGGACCGCGCTGTCCGTCGCTGCTTGAGCCCAAGTGATCGGGCTCAAGCAGCGCGGTCGTACGTGTAGTGGCTGGGTCACGCCGAGTTGCGCCACTTGCGGCCGTGTCGGCCGATGAGCCGGTCGGCGTCGGTCGGGCCCCAGGAGGCGGCCTCGTAGGTGGGGATCGGCGAGTTGTCCTTCTCCCAGTGGTCGATGATCGGGTCGACGATCCGCCAGCACTGCTGCACCTCGTCGCTGCGGATGAACAGCGACGCGTCACCGATCAGCGCGTCCAGGAGCAGACGCTCGTACGCCTCCGGGGACTCCTCGACGAACGTCTGGTCGTAGGAGAATTCCATCGTGGCGGTGCGGACCCGGAAGGAGTGGCCCGGCACCTTGGCACCGAAGCGCAGCGAGATGCCCTCGTTCGGCTGGATCCGCAGGATCAGCGCGTCGGCGTCGAGGCCGGTGAGCTGATCGGTCGGGATCGGCAGGTGCGGCGGTCGCTGGAACTGCAGTGCCACCTCGGTGAGCCGGGCCGGCAGGCGCTTGCCGGTGCGTACGTAGAACGGCACCCCGGCCCAGCGCCAGTTGTCCACGTTGAGCCGCATGGCCGCGTAGGTCTCGGTCCGCGACAGGGGGTCGACGCCGGCCTCCTCGCGGTAGCCGGCCATCAGCTCCTCACGGGTGCCGCCCCGGGTGTACTGGCCCCGGACCGCGGCCTCGGCGATGTCCCGGTCGGTGGGGAGGCGGATCGCCTGTAGCAGCTTCACCTTCTCGTTGCGCAGGCCCTCGGCCTCGAAGGAGGCCGGTGGCTCCATCAGTGCCAGCGCGAGGACCTGGAGCACGTGGTTCTGCACGATGTCGCGCATCGCGCCGGCCTCCTCGTAGAAGCCGCCGCGGCTGCCGACACCGAGGGTCTCGGCGACGGTGATCTGCACGTGGTCGACCCAGGAGCGATCCCAGATGGGCTGGAAGATCGAGTTCGCGAAGCGTAGCGCCAGCACGTTCTGGACGGTGTCCTTGCCCAGGTAGTGATCGATACGAAAGACCTGGTGCTCGTCGAAGGCGCTGTGCACGACGCCGTCGAGTTCGCGGGCCGTGACCACGTCGCGCCCGTACGGCTTCTCGATGACCAGGCGGGAGAACGAGCCTTCGCGTGGCTGGTTGAGCCCGACTCGGGCCAGTCCGTTGATCACCGGCTCGAAGGCGCCGGCCGGGGTGGACAGGTAGAAGAGCCGGTTGCCGGACGTGCCCCGCTGTGCGTCGAGCTCGTCGAGGGTCTCCACGAGCCGTTTGTAGGTCTCCGGGTCGTCGTAGCCGCCGGCCACGTACCGCACGCCGCCCTGAAGTTGACGCTTGCTGGCGAGGGCGTTCTCGCCGAGGGCGCTCTCGACGAACTGCTCGTCGGTCATCGACGTGCGCGCGACACCGACGAGCGCGAACTGGTCCGGGAGCCGCTCGTGCCGAGCCAGGCTCTCCACTGCGGGCAGCAGCTTGCGCCGGGTCAGGTCACCGGAGGCACCGAAGATCACCAGCGTGGCCGGTGGGGCACTCCGCTCCTGGACGAGCTGGGATGCGTGGTCCATCGTCTGCGTTCCTCCGGGCACAAGGGGTGTGAGGTCGGGGGGTCATGCCAGGGATGGTGCGGCTGTGGCGGTAGTGGGCGGCGTGGCTCCGTTGGTTGCGGAGCTTGAGCCTCGCATGCCGGCTGACGGACAGGCGACCCGGTGACGATTCGGTGCGGCCTGTCGACGGAGGAATGTGCCATCTGAGGTGCCGGTGCCGGTGGCGTCCTGGTCAGCGAGGTAGTGGAGGCAGCGACCGACGGTCGATCCAGGCGTCGAACAGATCGTCCAGCGGATCGCGGGAGAATCGCTGGGCGTGCAGCCGAAACTGCTCGGTCGTCACCGTCGCGTGGCGGTGCTCGGCGGCCCAGGCTCGCAGGAGCGCGAAGAAGGACTCGTCGCCGATCCTCTTTCGCAGGGCGTGCACGGTGAGCGCGCCGCGCTTGTAGACCAGCGGGTCGAACATGCGGTCGACGCCGGGATCCGCGACGACGACGTTTCGCGGGCGAGCCGTGACCCACGCGTACCACTGCGCGGCCAGGGCGTCGGTTGGCAGGTCGCCGCAGACGCCGGACCACAGCCACTCGGCGTAGGTGGCGAAGCCCTCGTTGAGCCAGATGTGTCGCCAGTCCGCCACCGTGAGGCTGTTGCCGAACCACTGGTGGGCCAGCTCGTGCACGATGAGCCGCTCGTGCGTACGCCGCCCGTCGACGTGGTTCCGTCCGAAGACGGCCATGCCCTGCGCCTCGACGGGATCGTCGAGTACGTCGTCGGCGACCACGACCACGTACTCCCGGAAGGGGTACGGTCCGAAGAGCCGCTGCAGCACCGACATGATCTCGCCGTGCCTGCCGAAGTCGTGTGCCACGTTCCTGCGTAGTGCGGGCGGGATCGCCGCCCGCTGTACCACCTCACCGACAGTCAGATCCACCATGTCGTAGCGTCCGACCTGCACGCTCATCAAGTACGGCGAGGTAGGTTCGCGCCGCTCGTACACCCAGCTCGTGCCGTGTGGGCCTCGCCGCCGCAGCACGGGGTCACCGGTCACCAGGACCGTGTACGGAGAGGGTGCCGTGACAGCCACCCGGAAGGTGGCCTTTGCGGCGGGCTGGTCGTCGCACGGAAACCACGACGGCGATCCGTTCGGCTGGCTGGCCACGAGCGCCCCGTCGGTGAGTTCCTCCCAGCCGAGTTCACCCCACCGGCCGGGGATGGGCACCGGCTTACCCGCGTACCGAATCTCCACCCGGAAGGTGTCCCCGGCGCCGATCGGCCGCTCGGGTTTGATCTGCAGTTTGTCCGGACGGTGCAGGTACTTCGCCGGGCGCCCGTTCACCCGGACGTCCTGCACGCGGAATCGACCGAGGTCGAGGGTGAACCGCGAGAGCGGCTGGACGGCGACCGCGGTGATGTCGGCCTGGCCCGCAAGCCGGTTCGACGCGACCCGGTAGTCGAGGTCGAGGTCGTAGTGCCGCACCTGGTAGCCGCCGTTGCCGTGCTCGGGCAGGTAGGAGTCGCCGGAGCGGGCGGCGCCAGGTGATGCGCCGCCCGACGCCGCCTCTGGATTCATTGCGACCGTGCCGCTGGAGCCGGCCAGGCGGTGATCGGGTTACCCAACCATCGGCTGTCGCTCGGCACGGCGTCGCCGCGGGTCACCAGTGAACCGGGCCCGACGGTGGTCCGCGCCCCGATGCTCGCACCCGGCAGGACGATGCCGTGCGGGCCCAGTACGGCCCCCGCGTCCAGTGTCACCTCGTCCATGCTCATCACACGATCATGGAACAGGTGGGTCTGCACCACACAACCGCGGTTCACCGTCGCGCCGTCGCCGAGGCGGACCAGGTCGTACTCGGGCAGCCAGTAGGTCTCCAACCAGACGCCCCGGCCGATCTTCGCACCGAGCGTGCGCAGCCACGCCGTGAGCAGCGGTGTGCCGGTCGCGAAACGGACCAGCCACGGCGCGGCCAGAACCTCGACGAACGTGTCGGCGAGTTCGTTGCGCCACACGAAGGAGGTCCACAGCGCGCGCTCGGCGACCCGGAAGCGTCCGACCAGCAGCCACTTCGCGGCCGTCGCGACGGCGGCGGCGGCGATCGCCGCACCCAGCAGCACCGGCCCGGCGGCGGCCGCCGCAGCCCACCAACCGGCAGCCCGCCAGATCAACGCGAGCACGGCCAGGACACCGACCGCCAGGGCGCCGGCGCACATCACCGGAACGATCCGGCACAGCTCGATCGCAGCCCGGGCCGCCCTCAGCCGAACCGGCGGGTCGAAGGTGCGGCTGGTGTCGGCCGCCTCGACGGTCCGCCGCAGCGGCATCGGCGGCGCGCCGAGCCACGAGGAGCCCTTCTTCGCCTTGAACGGCGCCGACGACAACACCCCGACAAGCCCACGCTTGGGCACCGAACGCCCGGGAGCCGCCATTCCGGAGTTGCCGAGGAATGCCTGCTTACCGATGCGGGCCGGGGCGACCCGCAGCCATCCATGGCTCAGCTCGTAGGTGGCGACCATGGTGTCGTCGGCCAGGAAGGCCCCGTCGGCGACGGTGGTCATCGCCGGCACCGCGAGGACGGTGGACGCCTCCACCCCGCGCCCCACCTTCGCGCCCAGCAGCCGCAACCACACAGGTGTGAAGAGGCTGGCGTAGAGCGGGAACAACCCGACCCGGGCCATCCCCATCAGCCGCTCGGTTGCCCACACCTGCCACGCCACCCGCCCCTGCACAGGGTGGTACCCGGCTCGCAAACCGATGCTGAGCGCCCGGACGGCCCCGAGCACCAGTAGCGCGTAGCCCACGACGTAGGCGACAGCCGCTACCGCGACGGCGGCCAGCGCAGCGCCGAACGTCGGTCGGACGGCAAGCGTCCAGCCGAGCGGGGCGAGCGCCCCCAGCGCGGCGACGACCGGAACCAGCACCAGCAGTTGGGCGGTCACACCGTACGCGAGCGGCCAGAGGCGAGCCCCCATCCGTGATCGGAGGGGGCGCTGCCCCGGCCACTCGCTCGAGTCCTTGGCGGCGGCACCGGCTGCGGCCGGTGAGCCGGCCCAGTGTTGGTTCGCCGGTACGGCTCCGGTCACCGTCGAGCCCGCGGCGACGCGGGCGCCCTTGCCGATCCGAGCGCCCGGCATCAGGGTGCTGCGGGATCCGACCCGGGCGTCGGCACCGACACGAACCCTGCCGATGCGGACAACATCGCCGTCGACCCAGTGGCCGGACAGGTCGACCTCCGGTTCGATGGCCGCACCGCGCCCGAGCTTCAGCAGACCCGTCACCGGGGGTGCCGAGTGCAGGTCGACGTCCGCCCCGACCTGCGCGCCGAGGGCCCTGGCGTACGTGATCATCCAGGACGCTCCGGCGACGCTGGTGGCGCCGGTCAGGTCGGCGAGGCGTTCGGCGGCCCACAGCCGCAGGTGAACGCCGCCACCGCGCGGGTAGCTGCCCGGGCGTACGCCGCGCAGCAGCAGTCGCGCTCCACCGGCGGCGACGGCGATCCGACCCAGTGGGCTGAACAGCACAAGCCAGCCCAGCACCACCCACCACCAGGACACAGTCGGTGCCCACGGTGCCGCAGCGAGTAGGGCAAAGACGTTGCCCAGGGCGGCCACGACGGTCAACCAGCGGAGCCCGACCAACGCGAGCATCGGCACCAGCATCGCGGCCTGGATCAGTCCGGAGCGCCTCGGCGTCGGGCGAACCTCCCGGCGCGTCGTCGCCGTCGTGTCGAGCGCGTCGAGCACCGCCGCGAGCCGCGACAGTTGTGGGTGGAGGTAGATGTCGGCCACCGAGACCCCGGGGTGCCGGCGCCGGATCCACGCGACCAGTTGCGCCGCGTTCAGGCTGCCACCGCCGTGGGTGAAGAAGTCCGCGTCCGCCTCGGCGGGGCGTACGCCCAGGATCTCCGCCCAACCGTCGGCGAGCCATTCTTCCGTCGCGGTCAGCTGACCCGCGGCCTCCTCGACGGTGGCCAGTGGCCAGGGCAGCGCGGCGCGGTCCACCTTGCCGGACGTCCGGGTCGGCAGCGCGTCCACCACGGCCAGCAGCGGCACGAGCGCGGCCGGCAACTGCTCACGGATCAGCAGCGCCGCCGTCGCGGCATCGAAGGTCACGCCGTCGTGCGGAACCACGTAACCCACGAGCAGTTGGTTACCGGCGGGAGTGCGCTGCACCGCCGCGGCGGCACCGGCGACGTCGGGCAACGCCTGCAGCGCGGCGTCGATCTCGCCCAGCTCGATCCGGCGTCCGCCGAGCTTCACCTGTTCGTCGCCGCGGCCGACAAACAGCAGACCTTCCGGCTCCGCCCGGACGATGTCACCGCTGCGGTACGCCCGCTGCCAGCCGAGCGCCGGCAGCGGCGCGAACTTCTCGGCGTCCTTTCCCAGGTCCAGATAGCGGGCGAGTCCCACCCCGCCGATCACCAGTTCCCCGGTCTCACCCATCGCCACCGGAGCGCCGGAGACGTCGACCACGGCGAGTTCCCAGCCAGCCAGCGGCAACCCGATGCGTACGGGTTCCTCGCCGGTCAATCGTGCGGCGCAGGCGACCACGGTCGCCTCGGTGGGTCCGTACGTGTTCCAGACCTCCCGGCCCTCGACGGCCAGGCGCTGTGCGAGCTCCGGCGGGCAGGCCTCCCCGCCAAAGATCAGCAGCCGGACCTCCTCCAGCGCCTCGACCGGCCACAGCGCAGCGAGCGTCGGCACCGTCGACACCACCGAGATCCGCTGCTCGGCCAACCACGGACCCAGGTCGACGCCACTGCGCACGAGCGACCGCGCCGCCGGCACCAGACATGCGCCGTGCCGCCACGCCAGCCACATCTCCTCGCACGACGCGTCGAACGCCACCGACAGGCCCGCCAGGACCCGATCCTGCGGACCGATCGACTCGCTGGCCTCGTCGACGAGGAACAACTGCGCCTCGGCATCCACGAAAGCCGCCGCAGCACCGTGGCTGACCGCGACACCCTTCGGGGTGCCCGTCGAGCCGGAGGTGAAGATGATCCAGGCGTCGTCGTCCGGGCCGGGCCGACCGGTCCGACCGGTGGGCGTACGGCGCAGCGACACCGCCAGCCCGTCGCCCAGGACCGCGACGACCCCCGCCTCGGCGAACACGAGCTCGATGCGTTCCTCAGGATCGTCCGCGTCGACCGGCACGTAGGCGGCCCCCGCGGCGAGAACGCCGAGGATCGCCAGGTACAGCTCGGCAGTGCCGGATGAAATCCGGACGCCAACGCGGTCGCCGACACCGATCCCGTGCCCAGCAAGCGACATCCGTACGACCTCGACCGCGTTGGCCAGTTCGCGGTACGTCATCGTCGTGGCACCGTTGTCGAGAGCTGCGGCTTCGCCGTGCACGCGCACGGACTCGTCGAGAATGTCGATCAGCGTGCGGCGGGACGGGGCCGACGAGGAGTGGAACACCGCAGGGGCGACCGCCCCCGGCGATATCGCATCCAGCTGTGGGTCAGTCAGCACAGGCACCGAGCGTTCACCATCTTCACCTAGCGGATCAGCGTCAACCAGGCATGCGGCATGCGGATCCGCCCTGGGCGGCCCTCAACGCTACGTCGCGCCGGGCCGAAAGTGCGGGCGCAGCAAGGAATTCGTGTGCGCCGCCACAGCCATCGGGGCTCGTGGTTATGGGGCCGTGTCGTCACTGCGGATCTGAACCTCCCCACCGTTGTCGCGCAGATCCTCCGTGACGCGCTTTTCGGTCAGGGCGACGAGGTGCGAGACGACGGTGGCCTCCTTCTTGAGGCTCTCGTACGCCGCGTGTACGCGCCTGGCGAGTTCGGCGCGGTCGACATCCGGAAAACGTTGTTTCAGCGTCTCGACCTGGCGTTGCAGGGCGATCTCCGGATCAACGAGACCGCCGGTGGCGGTGGGTTCGGTCATCAGTCACCTCGCGGATCGTCCTATGTGTGGCGTACGTGATGCCCCGGACATCCGCGTCACATTCATTCGTTTCCGCAAAGTTCACCTTCGCCCGCCAGCCTTGCAGTGCCGTCGGTGGACCGCCGCGCGGCGCGCGACAGGCCGTCAGCCGGCCTTGGTGGCGAAGGGGCCGCCGTCGCCGAACGCGAGCCGCGCGAAGTTCTCGGCGATACGGCGATGCCCGGCAGGGTCGGGGTGCACCTCGTCGGGAAGGGGGAATTCGGCGCAGTCCGCCTCGCCGTACAGGTCACGTCCGTCGAGGTAGTGCAGGTTCGGGTCATCGGCCGAACGCTGTTCGACGATCCGGGCGAGTTCGTCGCGGATGACGTTGAGGGTCAGCCGCCCAGCGCTGCGCTCGGCCGGATCGCCGGTGGCCTTGAACCGCAGAGTCCCGCCCTCGAAGTCCGGCGCGAGGGGACCGGGCGTGTCCTCCTGAACCGGGCACGGGATGGCGGACACGACGAGCAGTGGTGTGGTCGGGTGCCCTTCGCGGACAGTGTCGAGGAAGCCGTCGACCGCAGGGGTGAAGGCACGTAGACGCATCACGTCGCTGTCGACGATGTTGATGCCGATCTTGACACTGATCAGGTCCGTGGGAATGTCCCGCATGGCGCGGGCGGTGAACGGGTCGAGCAGCGCGCTTCCGCCGAACCCCAGGTTGACCAGCTCTACGCCGCCCTCGGCCGCGGCCAGTCATGCCGAGCTGTCGACCCACCCGCAATCCAGACTCTGTCCAGAGGTGTTCGGGAAAATGTCGCCGGCGGGTAACACCTTCCGCCCGAGCAGAGGAGGTTGACTATGTCGGTTCACGAGATGAACGAACTGTTTGACATCGAAATCGAGGAAGCAGACGTCACCACCGACACGGTGGAGAGCGGCGCTGCGGTGGTCCCGACGATCGACCGGACGATCACGACCTGCGCCTTCTGCTGAACCCCTCGGCTGGCCGGACGGCACAACGCCGTCCGGCCAGCCGTTCCAGCCTCGGGAACCCATGTGGACATCGTCTTCAGCTGCGCCGCGCAGTTCGTGGTGAGAGCCGCCGTGCTGCCGCGACGCGCGGCTGAGAGAACCCGTGTGGCGCAGGTGGACGCGCGGGACCTGCTCGTCGACCCGGCGGCCACGCCGATCGTGGAGGCTGTCACGCTCGCGAGCCGTTCCATGGCCGAGACCTTCGCGAAGGTCGGCGACGGGCGGGACCTCGGGCAGCGCCGCACGGACCGGGCCGCCGAGTCGTTGACCCGGTATCTGCTGCGGATGGCGGGCCGGGCCACGCCGTTCGGACTCATGGCGGGGGTGGCCCTCGGCTCGTTCGGCGACGCGGTGTCGGCCTCGATCGGCCGTGACCATCGCCGGCACGTGCGTCCCGACCACGGCTGGCTGGCCGCCCTCGTCGGCGATCTCGAACGAGATCCAGCCATCGTCGAGCGGTGCGTGCTCGTGGTGGACGACCTGGTGCGGGTTGATGGCGATCTGGTCGTACAGCCGTTCGGCGCCGGCCGGTCGGGCGTCGTGCGCCGCACCTTACGTCGTACACGCCTGGTCGCGGCCATCCTGAAGCACGCCGCTTCCCCGGTCCTGGCGTCGACCATGGTCGATTGCCTGGTCGTAGAGTTTCCCGGCGCACCACGTGACCGTGTCCTGGCGCTGGTCACCGACATGGTTGGTGCCGGCGTGCTGTTGACGCCGCTGGGGCGGACGCGTTCCCTGGACATGCTGGAAGCGGCACTGCCCGGTCACAAGACGGTCGAATCAGCCCGCCAGGCGATCACCGCCTACTCCGACGCGCCCGCGGCGGGCCGACCGGCGGCGCTCGCCGAGACGCGGCGCCTGGCCGGCGAAGATGAGGCGATCCAGGTCGATCTCGGCTTGGACCTCGACGTGACACTGCCCCGCTCGGTCGCAGTCGAGGCCGAGCGCGCTGCCAGCGCTCTGCACCGTCTGGCGATTCCCGACACGCCTCGCTCTCGGGCCATGCAGGACTACCACGCCCGCTTCCTCGACCGGTACGGCCTCGGCCGTGCGGTGCCCCTGACCGACGTGATCGACCCGGACCTTGGGATCGGCCTCCCCGACGGCCACAAGGACGACCCGCGGCTCCGTCGCCTCGACTTCGACGATGTCGCCCGGACCACCGTGCTCACCCGACTGCTCGTCGAGTCCACCCTGCACGGCGGTCGCGACGTGGTCCTCGACGATGACACCATCGACCAGCTGCACCGCCCGGGCGGGAGCCCACCCGCATCGATCGACCTGATCTGCGCTCTGGTCTCTCGCGACGCTGCGGCCCTGCAGGCCGGCGACTTCGAGCTGATCATCTCCCCGCTCACCGGCACGCAGCAGGCCGGCGCCTCGCTCGGGCGCTTCGGTCATCTGTCCGGTCTCGGGACCACCCTGACCGAGCTGGTACGCCCCGTCGGGGACCCGGACGCGACACTGCCCGTCGAACTCGTCCATTCGGTAGTACCGCCCCGCTACGGCAACGTGCTGCCCTCGTCTCGCACGCTACCGACCGCCCTCGTCGTCGGGGTGGCGCCGATGTCGGACGACGACCTGCGCCTGACTGACGTGGCGATCGTCGCCGACGCCGAACGGCTGCGGTTGTACTCGTTGAGCCGGGGCCGCGAACTCGACGTGATCATCCCGCACGTGCTCGACACCGACACCTTCGCGCCGCAGGTCGTCCGGCTCCTGCGGGGCGTGACGTTCATGGGAGTGCGCACCTTCAAGGGGTGGAGCTGGGGTCCGCTCGTGAACGCGCCGTTCCTGCCGACCGTCCGCTACGGCCGCACGGTCCTCAGTCCCGCCCGGTGGCGGGCAACTCCCGAGGACCTCTCAGACGACGAAGCGTTGGCCGCGTGGCGTTCGCGGATCGGTGTGCCACGACACGTACGGCTGGCGTATGCCGACCATCGCATCGGGCTCGACCTCGAATCGCCAGTGCATCGGCGCCTGCTCCGTGCGGCCGCACGGTCATCGGCCGTGGACGTCTGCGCCGAACCACTTCCCGACCTGGACCATGGTTGGCTGCGGGGAGCCGACGGCGCGTACGAAAGCGAATTGGTGTTGTCGCTGCGCTCGCGCACCGCGTCCCGCGCGGCGGCCCTTCCTGGCCGTCCCGTCGTCGCCGACGTGCCCTCAGCTCTGCCCGGCGGCGAGTGGCTGTACGCGCGAATCCCCTGTGATACTCCGCGCCAACACCAATTGCTCACCCGTCATCTGCTGCCCTGGATCACCGCGGTGGCCGACCGGATCGACAGGTGGTTCTTCCTCCGGTACGTCGACGATCGTGACGCACCCGAGTTGCGGATCCGACTGCACGGCGAGCCCGGGGTGGTGCGCGGCGAGGTACTGCCCGCGCTGTACGGGTTGGCGACCGAGGTGGCCGCATCCGGGTTGGCTGGGGCGATGACGCTGGCGCCCTACCACCCGGAGGTCGGCCGTTACGGTGGCACCCTGCTGATGCCGCTCGCGGAGCGGGTCTTCGCCGCGGACAGCATGTTCGTACTGAACCGGTTGCAGGGTGCCGACGACCCGGTGCTGATCGCGCGGGACCTGGTCGCGCTCGTCCGGTCATTCCACGGGTCCAGCACCATTGGCGACCAGTGGTTGCTGTCGCGATTCGCCGATGGTTACCCCGAGCGCCGCCTCTTCGCTCCGCATCGAGTCGCCGCGTTGAACGCCATCGGTCTCGACTGGCCCACACCCACGGACCCGATCGAACGGGAGTGGGCCGATCGCCTCGCCGCGTACGGCAGACATCTCGCGGCTGATCGTCGCGACACCGCGCTCGCCGCGCTGGCGCACATGCACTGCAACCGCAGGCTGGGAACCGAGCCGGACAGCGAGCACCTGGTGTACGCGCTCGCCAGCGGCGCCCTGCGTGCTCACCAGGCCCGCGCGAAGTCCCGACGATGAGCTGGCTCCAGGACATCACCTCGCGGTTGGCTGCCGCAGCGGCGGACCCCGAACCGCTCGCCGACGGCGGTCGGCGGTGGCATCCGATGTCGATCGCCGACGGCTACGTCGGGCTCGCGCTGGTCTTCGCCGGGAGCGACAACCCGGCCGATCGCGCGACCGCGCACCGGTTGCTCCTGCGCGGCGTGCGCTCCGCGCATCCCGCCCACGAGAGTGTGTTCGATGGTCTGCCCGCGGTGGCGCTCGCCGGGCGAATGCTCGCCCGAACTCCCGGTGACTACGCGAAACTCCTCAGCTCGGCGGACAACGCAACCATCCGGATCGCCGAACGCCTGCTTGCGACCGAGGAGGAACGTCTCGCTTCGGGCCGTTCGGGCGTCCGAATGCAGCACTACGACGTCAGCTTCGGCCTGGCGGGGTTGGGCCGGGTGTTGTTGGCGGACGTGGAACAGCACCGCGCCGTGCTGGAACGGACGCTGCGCTACCTGGTACGGCTCATCGAACCCGTCACTCCTGGTCGCCGGCCGGTGCCCGGCTGGTGGACACCCGACCCGGCCGTTCTCAACGATCCCGTCGCCGCCGCGCGGGGACACCTCAATCCGGGACTGGCACACGGAATCGCCGGGCCTCTGGCGCTGCTGGCCCTCGCGGCGACGGCTGGCGTCGAGGTGACGGGGCAGCGCGCGGCGGTGGCCCGGATCGCCGAATGGCTGTTGGCCCGACGCGGCTACGACGAGTACGGCCCGTACTGGCCGGCGGTGGTGCCGCTGGAGTACGAGGAGCGTGGCTCGGTGCGCGGATTGCCACCGAGCCGAGTGGCCTGGTGCTACGGAGCACCGGGGATCGCGCGCGCCCTGCAACTGGCGGCGCGCGCCTATGCGGAACCGGCCTGGGAGCGGGCTGCGTTGACCACCCTCACGGCGGCATTGGCCCGCCCCTGGTCCACGACCGGCATTCGCGACGCCTCCCTCTGCCACGGCTCTGCCGGAGTCCTGCACGTCCTGAGTCTCGTGGCCCGCGACGCCGCCTCGCCCACAGCCATCGAGCCGCTGACCAGGCGAGTCCGTGCCCACCTGAACACCTTCGTCGACCCGGAGAGCAGATTCGACGTACGAACGACTCCAGCGCACTGGGCCGGCGTGCTCGACGGCGCGGCCGGCGTCGCGCTCGTGCTGCGCGGTACACCTCCGGCGGCCACCACGCTCACCTGGGATGCGGCACTGCTGCTCGCGTGATCGAAACGCTGGTGCTCGGCTTCTCGGCCCGAGGAGTCGGCACGTCCTCTGGCCACGATGGCCAGGCGCACCTGGTACGGCACACGAAAGTCCATCGGGACAGTCAGATCGGGGCCGAGGTGGGTAGGGTACCGGCCGTCCCCGACCGTACTCCACGGCATGGCGTGAGTGACATCTACCGATACGAAGGATGCCCGGTATGAGTAGTCCACGCGAGACCTTCCTCCGACTCGTGAACGGTGTCTGCGACGGTCCGTACGAAGACCTGGCCGATCTGTACGGCGAACAGACCCATGTCACGCATCCGTTCCACCCGCTCGACCCGCCGCCGTTGCGGAGCCGTAGCGAACTGCACGAGCACTTCACCGCGGCGCCTCCGGCCGACCGGACGTTGAACCGTAAGCCGGTCGACGTGCGGATTCACGAAACCGCAGACCCGGAGGTCATTGTCGCCGAGTTTTCCTATCAGGGGCATGTCGCCGAGACGGGGGAGGAATTCACGGTGCCGTGCGTCTTCGTGATGCGTATCCGCGATGGGCTCATCATCGAGTCCCGGGACTACATTGACCACCTCGCCAGCGCGCGCGCCTGGGGTCAACTCGACAGCCTTCTGACCGCACTACGTCCGCAGAAGTAGCAGCACGATCGAGGGCGCAGGCCGACCCTGACGGAGAGCATGTGCGGCTTGCCGGGCCTGGTTCGCCGCTCGTCGCGGTAGCTCGCTGGACGTCACGCAGGCTGACCGTGGCTCGCTCAACGGCCGCTGGCCCAGGCCGCGGGACCGACTGACATACGAATCGGCGGTGACCCCCGGGTGAGGGTCACCGCCGATTGCGAGGTCGAACCGGTCAGGCGGTCGAGCAGGCCGTGTCCAGCTCCTTGATGGCAGCTTCCAGGGCCTTCTTGCTGGGCTTGGCGTCGGCGGACTTGTTGTACGCGTCGCTCAGGCTCGTCATCTCGTTCTGGATCTTCTCGGAGGCGGCGGTGACCGCCTGGTTGGCGCCAATCGCGTGCGCCAGGATCGCGACCGAGCCGGCGGCCCACTGGGCACTGACCGCGAAGTGTCCGGCCGGCGGGCCGATCTTCTCGGCCTTGGCGATCTTAGCCGCGTTGTCCTTGATGTCCTTCCTGATGTCGGCGCAGGCCTTCACCGTGGCCGCGTTGTCGGCCGCGGCGCTGGCCGCACCGACGGTTGGGGTGGCGCTGGAGACCGCCGGTGACGGCGAGGTCGCGGCGTCCTGAGATTCCGGCTGCGGATCGCAGCCGGACGTCGCGATCATCGCCGCTACGGCCAAGCCGGTCAGGACGAGTCGTGTTCGGTTCATCGATGTTTCCCCCATGATCTTCGTGTTCGGCGCACGCTACCAGCCTCGGTCGAGCAGGTGGGGTCAGTTGTTCACCGTCGAGCATGCGCCTCGGGTTCGCGTCGGACCGCCTCGATGGGTTCGGGCTCGTCGGCATGCGTTCGCGCGCCGAGCAGGTCGACGGCATCCTCACCGTCCACGGAGGACCGGGGGGCGGCACGATCGTCGAGCTGGAAGTGCCCGCGTGATCCGCATCGTGCTCGTCGACGATCACCCGGTCGTACGGATGGGGTTGCGCGGCATGCTCGACGCCGAGGAGGACCTGACGGTGGTCGGCGAGGCGTCGTCGGGGCCGAAGGGAGTGCAGCTCGCCGCCGAGCAGCAGCCTGACATCGTGCTCATGGACCTGCGCATGCCGGGCGGTGACGGGGTCGAGGCCACCGGCCAGATCCCGCCGTCGGCATGGCGGCAGTCGTCTGCATGCTCCCCGATGGGCTCCTTCAATCTGCTACCGCGTCGTCACCGTCAGGGGGCCGAAGAGGCGAATCGGTCTCGCATCACGTGCGCGGGCAGCGACGCGTTCGCCGCTGCGGACTCGGCCAGCTCGGCGTGGTCGAGCAGCTCGATGATTCGGTCCACCGGTAGTCACGCCACCGGGCTCCAGCACCAGCTGGCGTGCCGGAGTCCATGTACAAGTACGACAGTTCGCATGACGTCGACGATACGAACGATGTCCCTCGGCAACCTCGTATTCTTTGTACGGGGATAACCGACCGCCCTCGCTCCACCGGGTCGGGATGTCGCGATGCTGGGGACGGAACGAGTCGCGATCAACGCCACCACCCGGACAGGAGCGTCCGCCTAGACGAGTAGTTCCGATGTCAGGGGTCGATGTCTGGGCATGAAGGGAGGGTGCCGATGATCATGTTGTGACGCAAGACCTCGACACCCTC
>NZ_JBICTE010000045.1:0-45923 GCF_043197485.1 Micromonospora sp. NPDC049102
GCCGCGATCTGGCATAACCGGACCACCGGCCAACCCGTGACCAGGTCCCTGATCGCCTACGACCACTGACCAGACTTCGGACTTACTCGTCTAGCCCATGGTGGTGCGGGCGGCGGTGTCGATGGAATCTGCCACCGGACCGGGTTTCGAGACAGCCACGACGCGTTCATTCGGCATCACCTACCGTGGCATAGGGCCAGTATTCGGGATGAAAAACGCCCAGGTCGGCGATTCGGATGGACGGGTGGGGCGCCGCCGTGCCGATGCGTCCACGTCCTGGCGGTGTGGCCTGCCACAATGCGGTCAGTCCGGACGGCGGCGCCGGGAGCGGGAGACCGGGAGGACGGTGCCATGCCGGACAGCGCACGCGAGGCGGAGCTGCTCGACGCCGAACGCACCCTGCAGGCCGCGCAGAGGGCCGGTGACGTCGCGGCCCTCGACCAGTTGCTGGTCGACCAACTGATCGCGATCGGCCCCGACGGCCGCAAGCACACCAAGGCGGAGGATCTCGCCGCGCACCGGGACCGGACCTCGGTCGTCGAGGAGCTGACCGAGGAGGAGTTGGACCTGCTCGTCGTCGGGTCGACAGGTGTGACGTTCTGCCTGGCCCGGGTCGCCGGGACGTTCGACGGCGCGCCGTTCAGCGCGCGCCTGCGCTACACCCGCACCTGGGTGCACGACGACCCGCACGGTTGGCGCGTCCTCGCCGCGCACATCAGCCAGGTCTGAGAGGCGGTCAGCTCACCGTCGCCTCGACCGGACCGATACGCAGCACGCCGTCGTGCAGCGGCGTGCAACGGACGCCACCCGTGGTGCGCAGCGCCTTCCAGGCGCCCGGCCCGACCGTGACGTCCATCCACGCGCAGGGGCGGGCGGCGCGGTTCACGCGCAGGCCGACGGGGCCGTCGCCGGAGTCGAGGATCAGCACCCTGCCGATCAGCTCGTCCACGGCGAGGCCGACGGTGAGGATGTTGCGGCGGACCTGCGCCAGGCCGATCCCCGCCGGCAGCGATTCCTGGGCGATCACCGTGACACTGGCGTCGCGGTGCGCCTGCTTGCCGAAGTAGCGATCGCCGACGATGCCGAGGCCGGCCCGGATCTGGACGGTGTCGACCAGCTCGCCGGGCGGGGCCGGCGCCGGGCCGTCGGAGGGCCGGCCCAGGAAGCGGTGTACGGGCGAGGCCAGCAACTCGACGATCTCCGGCATGGCAGGAATTGTACGAAGTAGACCGGCTCCGACGGGTCAGGTCCGCAGACGATGGGCCCGCGCCCTGGCTCGGGCTGTCGGGGAGGCCGGCGGCGACCGCCGTGGGGGCGGCTGCGGTAGTGAGCGGTATACCTCAGAGTCATGAATATGACCCTGAGGTATACCGCCCACCGGCACATCGACCTGGCGGGCCAGCCGAAGCGGATGGCGAGCGTCTAGCTCGACCGCGATCCGGCCTGGGCCGGTGTGCCGGTCACGGTGAGATGGCGTGCTCGGCCGACGTTGTCGAACGAGCCGAAGCCCACCCGCCCCGATCCGAACGTGGTGTCCTTCGCGGTCAGCAGCGGGTCGCGGTGCCCGTCGACGTAGACGGCGATCTCGCCGGTGGCCGGCAGGTGCACGACGCGTACGCGGTGCCACGCGGCGTCGGTGATCGCCGGGTTGGCCCCACGGGAGCGGCCGTTCCACTGGTGGTCGATGCGTTCCCGATCGGCATTGTTGACCTTGAAGATGCCGTTGTGCGGATAGATCGTGTTGTCGGTGGAGAGGTGGGCGTAGTAGAACTCGGTGTCCGAGCGCCAGCCGAAGACGATGATCACGTCCCGGTTGCTGACGTCGACCGGCGTGTCGAGTCGTACCCGAGCATCGACCTGCACCGACGACCAGGTGGGGCCGGTGGTCAGCACGGCGTACTCGAAGGGCCGGCGCGGGCCCGGCCGGCTCTCGCCGGCCTCGGCGAGGATGACCTCGTCGCGGGTGAACTGCCACTTCGTCGGCGTCACCGGCGCCCAGTTGGCGGCGCCGGCGGTGTGGCGCAGGGTGGTGCCGCCGACGTCGCCGCTGGCGAACTCCCGGGTGCCGGTGACCTTCCAGACCGTGCCGTTGGCCTTGGCGACGAGGTACAGCTCGCCGGCCGCGTCGGTGCCGAAGCGCAGGTCGACCCGGTTGGGGTCGCCGGGCGCGCCGGGTCCGGAGAGGTCCCGCATCCGCACCGGCGAACCCGCGGCGTCGAAGAGCGCGAGCTGGTGGATCGGGGCGAGGCCGCGGCCACGGCGCATCTCGTTCGCCTCGGTGTAGAGCACCCGGCCGTCGACCAGGTCGCCGAAGACGTACTTGCCGCGCAGCGCCGGCACCGCGCGTCCGCGGTAGACGAAACCGCCGGCCACCGCGACGCCGACGTCCGCGGTGCAGTTCCAGTCCGCGGCGGGGTCGTGGTCGTACGCGGCGACGGGGTACGTGTAGCCGTAGCGCTCGTCGTCGGCGGGCAACGGGAACAGCCGGTCGCAGGGGTTGGTGGCCGCCTTGTCGAAGACGAAGGAGCCCTCGCGCTCGCTCCAGCCGAAGTTGTCGCCGGCGCGGACCTCGTAGATCGCCTCGACGGCGTGCTCACCGATGTGCCCGAGGTACATCCGGCCGGTCGCCCGGTCCCAGCTGAACCGGTGCGGGTCGCGGAAGCCCACGGCGTGGATCTCGCCGAGCGCCCCGGTCCGCCCGACGAACGGGTTGTCGGCGGGGATGCCGTACCGGCCGTTGGCCGACGTGGTGCCCCTCGGGTCGATGCGCAGCAGCTTGCCGTGCGGCAGGCCCAGGTTCTGCGGGTCGGTGGTGCGCACGCCGAGGCCGCCGTCGCCTACCGCGAGGTAGAGCAGGCCGTAGTCGCGGTCGTGGCGTTTCGCCGTGGGGTTGAAGTTGATCTCCTGGATACCGTGCACCTGGCCGCCGAAGCCGATCCGCAGCACCTCCCGGCGGGTGCCGGCGAAGGTGTCGGCGGCCGGGTCGTCGGCCGTCCACTCGGTGATGACGCCGTGGTAGATCGTGCCGGCCTGGGCGTAGTCCGGTGGCGTGGTCGTCGCCGACGCCAACTCGGTGTGGATGGTGTAGAAACGGCCGTTGACGCCGAACTCGGGGTGGAAGGCGACGTAGCCGAAGCCCTGGCCGAGCCCCCGGCCGGAGAAGAACTGGGGCGCGAACGTCGCCGCCACGTCCAGGTAGACGTGCGGCACGCCGTTCTCGACCAGATAGAGGTTGCCGTTCAGGTCGGGCACCGCGCGCCGGCCGGACCCGTCGGGCAGCTCCATGATGGTGTTGATCCGGGCGGTCCGCATGAGCCGCTGGTCCGTCGGCGCGGGGGTCGGGTACGACTGCGGGAATCGCGCGTACTCGTCGAGGAGCAGCCCGAGGCGGGACTGGGTCGGCATCTCGGGGATCGGATCGTAGACGGCGTCGGCGGCCCGGGCGGGCGTGGCGAACAGGGTGGACAGCACCAGCACGAGCGCCGTGAGGCCGGCGGTCAGCGCGGTGGGGCGCAGCGCGCGGGGATGGTGGGCGGTGAGCAGCACGCGTGTCTCCTTCTCGGTGGGACGGTGCCGAGGGTGGTCAGCGGGCCAGGTGGCGGTCCTGCCGGCGCACGTCGGACGCGGAGACCACGCTGTCCAGGAACAGCAGGCCGTCCATGCGGCAGTCGCAGGGGTTGCGTTCCAAGTTCACCTTGAACCAGCCCATGATGGTGGTGCCGCCGGTGGCGCTGAACGCGCGTAGCGTCCGCACCACGCTGGCCGACCAGGTGCCGACCGTCCAGTCGTCGTTGCCGGTGGTCGTCGGATCGACCTGCCGGGTCTGCACGGCGTTACCGCTGCCCCGGGAGGCGTGGTCGGGCACCCGCATCGCCGTGCCGCCGTTGACCAGCTCGACCTCGGTGCCGGAGCGCCCCTGGTCGCGTTCGAGGGCGGGGTCACCGGGCACCGGGTGGTCGAAGTCGTACGCGGCGACCACGTGTGCCCGCAGCTCCGGGTGGACGTCGCGGGCGATGCTCCGGTCTGCCTGGGCCGGCGGCGCTCCGACACCGGTCAGCACGCCCACCACCAGCAGCGAGACGGCGACGATTCGAGTCCTGGACATCGTTCACCTCGTTTCGCGGCACGCCGGTGCCCGGTACGTAAGCGCTTACGTAAGCGCTTACGTACCCTAGGCTTCGACGATCGTCACTGGCAATAGATCGGGTGACATACATGTTTCCGGGGAGTTGCGGATGCCCAGGGCTGGCCAGCGGCCGCGCCTCGTGGAGGTGGCCGAACGCGCGGGGGTCTCACTGGCGACCGCCTCGCGGGCACTCGCCGGCCGCGAGGGGGTCAGCACCGAGGTGGCCGACCGGATTCGCCGGATCGCCCACGAGCTGGGGTACGTCGCCAACCCGTACGCCCGCACCCTGGCCGGGGGCGCCCGTTCCACCGTCGGGCTCATCGTCCACCAGGTCGACGATCCGTACTTCTCCGAGATCGCCGCAGGGGTCATCCAGCTCGCCGCCGAGCAGGGGCTGCTGGTGCAGATCTGCCAGTCCGGCCGGGACCCGGTCTACGAGCTGCGGCAACTGCGCCACCTGATCGCACAGCGGGTCGGCATCATCCTGATCAGCGGCTCGGGGTACGACGACCCGCGGGTCGAGGCCGAGGCCCGCGCCGAGTTGGCGGCGTTCCAGGACCACGGTGGCCGGGTCGCCGCCATCGGCCGGCACGCGCTCGGTGTCGACGCCGTCCTACCGGACAACGAGGCCGGCGGGCACGCGCTCGCCGCGCACCTGATGGACCTCGGTCACCGGCACATCGCGGTCGCCGCCGGCAGCGCCGGCCTCACCACGGTCGCCGACCGGCTCACCGGCGTGACGGCCGCGCTGCGGCAACGCGGCCTGCGATCGGCCGACCTGATTGTCGTCCACGGGAACTTCACCCGCGGCGGCGGACGGGCGGCCACCGAGCAGATCCTCAACGAGCACCCGGAGACCACCGCGATCGTCGCGCTGAACGACGCCATGGCGACCGGGGTGCTCTCGACGCTGCGGTCGCGCCGCGTGCCGGTGCCGGGGCGGATCTCCGTCGTCGGCTTCGACGACGTCTCCGTCGCCGCCGACCTCGCGCCCAGCCTCACCACCATCCGGCTGCCGCTGACCGAGATGGGCCGTACCGCGCTCGCGCTCGCCCTCAAGCCTCGCGCGGCGCGACCCCGCCGGCGCGCCACCGGTCACCTGCTGGTCGTCCGCGACTCGACCGGCCCCGCACCGACGACGTGAGCGGAGGCGGGCGAGGTCAGACCGCCAGCGCCGCCCGCACGGCGCGCTCCGCCGTGACCCCACCGTCGCCGTGCGAGGTGACCCGCCCGGATTCGAGGACGTGGTAGCGGTTCGCCACCCGCAGCGCGAAGCCGAGGTGCTGTTCGACGAGCAGCACGCTGAAGCCCGACTGCCGGGTCAGCTCGACGATCCGCTCCTGGATCTCGGCGACCACCGACGGCTGGATGCCCTCGGTCGGCTCGTCGAGCATGAGCAGCCGCGGCCGGGTGATCAGGGCGCGGGCGATGGCGAGCTGTTGACGCTGACCGCCGGAGAGCAGCCCGGCCCGTCGCCGCAGCAAGGGGCGCAGCGCCGGGAACAGGTCCAGCACCTCCGCCGTGGCCACCGCCCCGTCACGCCGACCGTCGGCGACCAGGCGCAGGTTCTCCGCCGCCGTCAGGTGCGGAAAACACTGCTGGCCCTGCGGGACGTACGCCATCCCGCGCGCCACCCGCTCGTGCGGCGCGAGACGGGTGACGTCCTCGCCGTCCAGCTCGACCACCCCGGCGGTCGGGCGCAGCAGGCCGGCCGCGACCCGCAGCAGAGTGCTCTTGCCGGCGCCGTTGTGCCCGAGCACCGCGGCCACCCCGTCGGGTGGGACGGCGAGGTCCACCCCGTGCAGTACCCGGGAACGTCCGTAACCGGCGTGCACCCCACGCAGGGTCAGCATCATGCCTCCGAAGGACTGGGGACCGACCCGGCGGCGACCGGGTGACCAAGGTAGACCTCCTGTACGCGCGGGTCGGCCTGGACCTGCGCCACCGTGCCCTCGCTGAGCACCTTGCCCGCGTGCAGCACGGTGACGCTGCGCGCGAAGCGCCGCAGGAAGTCCATGTCGTGCTCGATCACCACCACCGTGCGGTCCCGGCTGACCGTCTCCAGCAGTGCGCCCGTGGCGTCGCGCTCCTCGTGGCTCATCCCGGCGACCGGCTCGTCGAGCAGCAGCAGCCGCGCGTCCTGCACGAGCAGCATGCCGATCTCCAGCCACTGCTTCTGGCCGTGCGCGAGCGTGCCGGCGAGCTGGTCGGCACGCTCGATCAGCCCGATGGTCTCCAACGCGGCGGCGACCTCGTCCGGAATCCCCCGCCGATGCCGGGCGAGGGTCGCCCAGCTCCGGCGGGCGCCCGCCGCGATGTCGAGGTTCTGCACGACCGACAGCTCCTCGAAGATCGTCGAGGTCTGGAACGTCCGCCCGATGCCGAGGCGGCTGATCCGGTGCACGGGCCGACCCAGCAGCTCCTGGTCGCCGAAGCGGACCGAACCGGTGGCCCGCACCAGGCCGGTGATCGCGTCGACCAGGGTGGTCTTGCCGGCGCCATTCGGCCCGATCAGGAACCGGATGTCGCCGGCCGGCACCTCCAGCGAAACGCCGTCGACGGCGGTGAACCCGTCGAAGCTGACCCGCAGGTCACGAACGGACAGCCCGTCCAGTCGGTCCTCGCTCATGCCGCTGGCACCTCCGCCCGCTCGGTCCGTCGTCGACCCAACGCCGACCACCGGCGCGGGCCCGCGTCGCGGCGGCGGGCCAGCGCCCACAGCGACGCCAGGCCGCCGGGCAGGAACGCCACCACCACCACGAAGAGCAACCCCTGCAGGTACGTCCAGGTGCCCGGGAACCGTTCCGAGAGGGCGGTACGCGCCCAGGCCACCGCGACCGCGCCGAGCACCGGGCCGAGCAGCGTGGCCCGGCCACCCACCGCGACCCCGATGACGAACTCGATCGACGGGACGATGCCGATCAGGGCGGGCGAGATGATGCCCACCGCCGGCACGAACAGCGCACCGGCGAGGCCCGCCATGCCGGCCGCCACCACGTAGGCGACGAGCTTGACCGACGCCGGGTCGTACCCGAGGAAACGGACCCGCTCCTCGCTGTCGCGCACGGCCACCAGCAGCTCGCCGTAGCGGCTGTGGATGAGCTGGCGGGCCAGGGCGAGCAGCGCCAGCAGGACGCCGGCGATGATGAAGTAGACCATCCGCTGGTTGACCGGGTCGTCGAGGTCGTAACCGAAGAAGCCCTGGATGTCGGTCAGCCCGTTGGTGCCGCCCGTGGTGCCCTGCTGCCCGATGAGCAGGATCACCATGGCGGCCGCGAGGGCCTGGCTGAGGATGGCGAAGTACGCGCCCCGCACGCGGCGACGGAACACCAGCGAGCCGAGCCCGAAGGCGACGGCCATCGGCAGCAGCACCGTGGCGGGCAACGCGAACCAGGGGCTGGCGAACGGCCGCCACCACACGGGCACTTCGTCGAGCTGCCCGTACAGCTGCATGAAGTCCGGCATCCCACCCGGGCCCGCGTCGGCGAGCTTGAGGTGCATGGCCATCGCGTAGCCGCCCAGACCGAAGAAGACGCCCTGGCCGAGGGTGAGCATGCCGCCGCGCCCCCAGGCGATGCCGATGCCGACGGCCACCATGGCGACGCAGAGGTACTTGGCGAGCAGGGCCAGCCGGAAGTCCGACAACAGCAGCGGCGCGACGCCGAACAGCACCGCCGCGCCGAACGCGAACCCGGCCGCCGCGCGCAGCCGTGACCGGCCGCCGGACCGGCTCGGTGGCGTGGCGTCGGCCGGGGCGGGCGGTGTGGTGGTGCTCGGGGGCGCGGGTGTCACGGCGGTCATGCGAGGCTCCTGGTCCGCAGGGTGAACAGGCCCTGTGGCCGCCACTGGAGGAACGCGACGATCGCCACGAACACGATCACCTTGGCGACGCTGAGGGTCGTCAGGTACTCTCCGGTGGCCTGGAGCACACCGAGGGCGAAGGCGACGATCACGCTGCCCTTGAGCTGGCCGATCCCGCCGACCACGACGACCAGGAAGGCGTCGATGATCAGGTTGGTGCCCATGGTCGGGCCGATCGGGCCGAGCAGGGTCAGCGCCACCCCGGCGAGCCCGGCCAGGCCGGACCCGAGGAAGAACGTCGTCCGGTCGACCCGGGCGGTGGGGATGCCGGACACCGCGGCGAGGTCGCGGTTCTGCACCACCGCTCGGATGCGACGCCCCAGCGGGGTGAGCCGCAGCGCCAGGGTGAGCGCGGCGACGGCGGCCAGCGCCAGGGCGAGGATGAACAGCCGGTTGTTGGCGATGGTCAGCCCGCCGGGCAACGCCACGTTGCCGGTGAGCAGGTCCGGCGCGCGGGTCTGCACGTTCGGGCTGCCGAAGACGTCCCGCGCGAGCTGTTGCAGCATCAGCGACACACCCCAGGTGACCAGCAGGGTGTCCAGCGGACGGGCGTAGAGCCGGCGGATCAGCAGAATCTCCAGCAGCACGCCCATCGTGCCGGCGACCACGAACGCCACCGGCAGCGCGACCACCAGCGACAGGCCAGCGGAGGTGATGCTCTGTTGCAGCACGTACGTGGTGTAGGCGCCGGCCATGATGAACTCGCCGTGCGCCATGTTGATGACGTTCATCTGGCCGAAGGTCAGCGCCAGCCCGAGGGCGATGAGCAGCAGCACCGCGCCGATGCTGATGCCGGTGAAGAGTTGACCGAAGAGGACTGTCACGGTGGGTACTCCGTACTGCTGGTCGGGGGGCCCGGGCGGGGCGCGTCGTCGCGCCGCCCGCCCGGGCCGGCGTCGTCAGCTCAGGCCGCTCGCCCACGGGTAGGTCTTGAGGTACGGGTCCGGCGTGACCGGCTTACCGGAGTTCCACACCTCGGTGATCAGGCCGTCGGCGCCGATCTTGCCGATGCGGGCGGTCTTGGCGATGTGCTGGGTCTTGCCGTCGACGGTGACCAGGCCCTCCGGCGCGTCGAAGGTGATCCCGTCGGAGGCGCCGCGGACCTTCTCGACGTCGAACGCGCCGGCCTTCTCGACCATCGCCTTCCACAGGTAGACGCTGACGTAGGCGGCCTCCATCGGGTCGCTCGTCGGCTTGTCCGCGCCGTACTTCGCCTTGTACGCGGCCACGAACTTCGTGTTCGCCGCGCCAGGCGTGGTCTGGTAGTAGTTCCAGGCGGTGAGCTGGCCCTGGAGGTACTGGGTGCCGATGCCCTTGACCTCTTCCTCGGCGATGGACACCGACACCACCGGCATCCCGGTCGCGGTCAGGCCCGCCGACTTGTACTCCTTGAAGAAGGCCACGTTGCTGTCACCGTTGAGGGTGTTGAAGACGGCCTTCGCGCCGGACGACCTGACCTTGTTGACGATCGTGCCGAATTCGGTGGACCCGAGCGGCGCGTAATCCTCGCCGATCACTGTCATCCCGTTCGCCGCCGCGTACGCCTTGATGATTTTGTTGGCCGTCCGGGGGAAGACGTAGTCGCTGCCGACCAGGTAGACCGACTTCGTTCCCTGGGACTTGAGGTAGTCGAGCCCGGGAACGATCTGCTGGTTGGTCGTCGCGCCGGTGTAGAAGATGTAGGGCGACTGTTCCAGACCCTCGTACTGCACCGGGTAGAACAGCAGTGCCTTGTTCTTCTCGAACACCGGCTTGACCGCCTTGCGGCTCGCCGACGTCCAGCAGCCGAAGACGGCGGCCACCCGGTCCTCGGAGATGAGCTTCTCGGCCTTCTCGGCGAAGGTCGGCCAGTCCGAGGCGCCGTCCTCCCCCACCGGCTGGATCTTCTTGCCGAGGACGCCGCCGGCCGCGTTGATCTCCTCGACGGCGAGCATGATGGAGTCGCGGACGGTGACCTCGCTGATCGCCATGGTGCCGGAGAGCGAGTTGAGCAGGCCCACCTTGACGGTGTCGCCGGAGACGTCGGCGGTGACGCCGGCAGCGCCGCCCTCGTCACTGGTCTTGCTGCCGCACGCGGTCATGGCGGCCGCGGCGACGAGGGTCATGGCACCCGCCAGGATGCGGCGGCCCCAAAGAAGTGACATCTAATCTCCCTGCGGTGCACTCAGGTAGCGAAGGGACGGTCGGTGCGGTCCGGTGGAGCTGACGTTGGCGATGCCGGGGCGAACGGGTGGACGTCGCCTGCGGTCATCGCATCGGGTACGGGCACGCAAAGCGTCGACCGGCATGATTGCGTGAGTGTTTCCCAGCCCTTAATTGACTGTTTCCCCGGCACGTCCGGGAGCGCACGCCACAATGGCCGACACCGTCCGCGCAGGACAGTGTCCGCCGTGATTAATTCGATGGAGAATTGCCACCACAATGGTCGGCGAACAGATTTCGCCGACGGTGGACACACATTCGCGGCATCGGGCCTCCGGGCCAGATACTTCACGCAGGAAGCATCTTAGGGTCGAGCCGGGTGGGCCTGTCAAGGGTCCGGACGGGCGGTCAGAGCTGGGCGAGCACGGTGAAGTCGAGACCGTCGGCCTCGGCGAGGTAGATCCGCTGGCGCACGTGCCGCCGACGCAGCCGCAGCCGACCCCGCGGCCCGTGGTACGCCACCGTGTCGGCGGCCGTCTCGATCGCCCGTACGTCGAGGGTGCGGGCCTGCGCGATCAGGGCGGCGAGCAGCATCACGCCCTCGTAGCAGGACTCCCCCAGACTGCCCAGCGGCGGCGCCTCGACCCCGAACCGGCGGGCGAACTCGCCGTGGAAGTCGAGGTTCTCCTGCGTCACGAGGCCCGCGAAGAAACCCGCCGTGCTGTAGAGCCGCCGCGTCGCGCCGACGCCGCTCGCCAGCAGCATGTTCTCGTCCATCAGGGTGCTCAGCCGCAGGCAGCGCTGATCCATCCCGGCGCGGGCGAACGCCCGGTTGAACCGCACCGCATCGGCGCCGACGAGCAACATCACCACCGCGTCGGCCTCGCTGCGCTCGATGTGGCGCAACACGTCGTCGAAGTCGTGCGCCTCCAACGGCAGGAACGCCTGCCCCACCACCCGCCCACCGCCGCGCAGCGCGTACCGCTGGGCGGCCCGCGCGGTGCGCCGCGGCCACACGTAGTCGTTGCCGACCACGAACCAGCGGCGTACGCCCTGCTCGCCGGCGAGCAGCCGCATGGCGGGCCACAACTGGGCGTCCGGCGTCTCGCTGGTCAGAAAGACCCCCTCGGTACGCTCCCCTCCCTCGTAGAGGGCGGTGTAGACGTACGGCACGCGGTGGGCGACCCGGGGCGCGAGCGCCTGCCGCACCGAGGAGATGTGCCAGCCGGTCACGCCCTGCACGGCACCCACCGACACCAGCGCCTCGACCTGGGCGGCCACCTCGGCCGGTGGGGCGCCACCGTCGACGGGCACCAGCCGTACCTCGCGGCCCAACACCCCGCCGCAGGCGTTGATCTCCTCCACCGCGAGCTGGGCGCAGAGTTCGCAGGTCGGACCGAACATCCCCGCCGGACCGCGCATCGGGTACACCAGCGCGATGCTGACCACGGCCCGATCGACGGTGAGCCACGGCAGTGCCGGCGCGGACATGAGCACATGATTGCCCGGCCCACGTCGGAAGACCAGAGCTCACCACGGACCGGGACGGGCCGCGCGCGGGCTCAAGCGGTTGCAGCAGGCCCCTCTCGCGCAAGCAGAAGGGCTCGGCCATCCGCAAGAAGGCCGTCGTGAAGGTCGCCAGGGCGCACGCCCGGGTGACCGACACCCGGCGGGACTGGCAGCACAAGCTCTCCACACGGATCATCCGCGACAACCAAGCGGTGTACGTCGAGGACCTGTGCGTCGTCGGTCTCAGCCGGACCCGGCTCGCCAAATCGGTATACGATGCGGGCTGGGCAAGCTTCACCGCCATGCTGGAGTACAAGGCCACGAGGTACGGGCGCACCTTCGCCCGGGTGGACCGGTTCTTCCCGTCCACCCGCATGTGCTCCGACTGTGGCTGGATCAACGACAAGATGGTGCTGAACGTCCGGGAATGGGACTGCCTCTGCGGAGCAGCCCACGACCGGGACGTCAACGCCGCCATCAACGTGCTCGCCGCTGGACAGGCGGAGAGTCGAAACGACCGTGGAGCGCAGGTAAGACCGGGACTCGTCCCGGCACCGCGCGGCGAAGCGGTAACCCACCCGGACGCCGCGTGTTCCACGCGCAGCGTGGAGGGAATCTCCTTCCTTCAGGGCGGAGAGGATGTCAACATGACAGGGCCACTGGCCCAGGGAGTTCCATGTCAGACGTGTCCGGGGCGCCAGCCGACCTGCTGCGCTCGCTCACCCGCGCCGAACGGCTGCTCTCCCGCCGGTTGGCCGCCGTTCTGGCCGACGACGAGCTGACCACCGAGGCGTGGCGGGTTCTCTGTCTGCTGGCCGACGGTCAGGGCCATCCGATGACCGAGGTGTCCGCCGAGGCGTCGTTGCCGCCGGGCACCCTCACCAAGCTGGTCGACCAGCTCGTCGACCGTAACCTGGTGTTCCGACGGATCGACGCGCTGGACCGCCGACGTATCCGTGCCTACCTGACGACCCGTGGGCGCCGCGAGCACGCCCGCCTCGACGAGCGGGTCCGGGCCAGCCTCGCCGAGCTGGGCGTACCCGCCGACACCGCCCTGCTCGACCACCTCGACGACCTGATCGCCCGCCTCGACCCGGCCCGTCAGCGCGACCACGCCGAGGCGTCCGGCCCACACCGCTGACCCCGCGTCACTCCACCTTGGTCAGCAGCGGCTTGCCCTTCTCGACGACGTACGTGGCCAGCTCGACGGCCACCCCGTCGCCGACGTTGCGCGCCTGGTGGTGGACCCCGTACGGCACGGTCAGGGCGTCACCGACGTTGCACACGACCGGCGGCTGACCTTCGAGGGTGTACTCCAGGGAGCCCTGGAGCACGCAGATGATCTCCTCGCCGGGGTGGAAGTGCTTGAACGGCGGCGAGTCCGGCGTGAACTCGACCCGACTCTGGACGACCTCGCGGCCCTCGATGCTGAGATCGTGCCTCTGCAGGTCGACACGCCACAGCCCGGGAGCGCCCTCGACAGCCGTCGGACTGATGCCCTCGGGTCGATCCTTGCCACTCATCACGGCCTCCTGTGCGCCGTCGCGCGAACGGCGACTGGTCCGGTTGGCACATCCCCCCGAGGATAAGAGGCCGCGGACTCGTCAGGTGCGGGATGCCGAAGATGGGGCTTCGTCGTGTGGCGCACGCGTCGTTCTGCGCTCGCCGGCCACCTGTATCGGCCAATCGCATTGAGTGGGCGCCCATACTCGATGCGTGACCGATGGAAGCGCAGCCTTCTCACTCGCCGTTGCCCGAGCACTGGAGACCGCCGACTTCTCGATCCGACATCTCGCGCCTGGGGATCATCGGAAGCTTTACAACCTCGTCCGGGTCACGATGTCCACCGTCGCACCGGTCGACAGCTTCTACATCGCCTTTCTCCGCGACGAGCACATGCTGGTGATCCCCTATGTCTACGACGGGCAGGAGCACGAGCACTCCGGTTTCCAGGCCTACGGCCCGGAGGGCCTCACCGCGTGGATCAAGAAGAACGCGCGACCCTACCGATACGCGTCCGACCAGGGTCGCCTGCTCCACAAGGGCCACACCTTCGGTGACCACGAACGCCTTTCCCGCGACGCCATCGTCGTCCCCCTGCTCGATCCCGTCGACGGAGGGCAGCGGGTCGCCGGGCTCGCGTCGATGTTGACCTACCAGCCCGACGCGTACGGCGACGAGGCCGTCCTGGCGTTCGAGTGGCTCGCCCGTCGGACGATGCGAGCGCTGGCCCGCGAGCGAGAGGACGCGCACGAGATGGCCGGATTCGTCGAACGAGGTGAGCGAACCTCGTTGACTCACGGGTCCGTCCCCGGTGTCGTCGAAATGGTGAGCCATGCGTTGGGTTCGATGAAGGAGACGATCACTTCGCTAATCCAGGGCCCAGGCGACGGTGTCGACTCCAAAGGCACCCTCCGCGATCTGCTGGAGCAGTGTGAACGACTCCAGACCGATGTCGCCGAGCTCCTGCTGATGCCCACCACCGAGGGTGGTGATCTGCTGATCACGCTCACGCCCCGAGAGCGCGAGATCGCCGGGCTCATCGCCGACGGCTTGAGCAACGACCAGATCGCGACCCGCCTGGTCATCTCCGAGAAGACGGCCAAGACGCACGTGAGTCGCATCCTCCGGAAGTTCGGCGTCCGACAACGATCAGCGGTTGCCGCCAAGCTCAGGCCGTTCTGATCGAACGGGTACGACTTTGTCGTACCGGCCGCATGCGCACAGATACGCACCGGGTCAATAGCGCCTTTCCCGCCCTCCTCCGAAGCTGAACAGGTAAGCCCGTCGTCTCCACCCGGGGATGGGACAGAGAGGAAATCCGTGTTGACACCGATCAGGAAGACCACGATGCCGCAGCGGTTCGTCGCCGCGCTCGCGACGACCGGGGCGCTGGCGATGTCCGTCGCGACGCCCGCCCAGGCCGACGGCGCCAGCGGTGGGAGCAACTACTACGACGGCAAGGATCCGGCGGCCACAGGCTGCAACGCCAACGCCGCGCAGATCGCCACGCGACCGATCACCAGCCGCGACACGGGTCAGCAGGTCGCCACCATCCAGATCTTCTACTCCTGGTCCTGCCACTCGAACTGGATTCGGGTAACCGGAAACCCGTACGGCGGCAACACCACCAAGAACATCTCGTCGTCGCTGGGCGGTTGGAACAGTGAAGCGGATCTCGGCTACGGATCGAGCTATTCGATGATGGTGTACGCGCCGGGGACGACGCAGATCAACGGCGACGTGACCCTGTGGGAGCCGGGGATCAACGAGTACAACTGGAGGGCGATCGGCACCTTCTCCCTGTGATCGGGGGTTGACGTCGGCCCTGCGCCGCGCCGATCACCACGCACTCGGCAACGGACCGGTCGCCACCGACCGGCCCGTTGCCGCATGGGGATCCCGACTTGCCTCACACTGCGAGGTGGGTACGCAGCGTGTGCGCGTCGGGGGCGGTGGCGGTCCACAGTGTCGCCGGGCCGCCGGCCAGGGGCAGTCGGGCCAGGGTGCCGTCGACCGTCGCGGGCTCGGCGGGACGCTCCGGGTCCACCACCAGCAGCGACCCGGTCGCCGGCGCGCCGCCGAGCACCGCGGGGCCGGCCCAGCCGGGCGCTCCCGGCCCCACGGCCAGCGACTGGCGCAGCAGCGGCCGGCCGTCGTAGTCGACCCGGGTGTGCACGACAGCAGCACCGGGCGTTTCGCCGTACCGGCCGCAGATCACCTCGTCACGCCAGGTCAGGCTCGCCCCCGCGGCCAGCTCGACCCGGGACTCGGCGAGGTGGGCGCAGCCGGCCGCCGCGACCAGTTGCTCGGGCAGCCAGTGCAGTGCGCCGCCGTCGCGCACGACGGCGCGTACCGCCATCCGCGACACGGCACCGGGCCGGCCGGGCAGGGCGACCGAGGCGGCGACGCTGTGCAAGCGCACCGCCGCCCCCGGTCCCACGTCGATCTCCAGGCGCAGGTCGTCGCCGGCGAGCGGACCGGCCGCCCCGCCGACGACGTACACGGTCACCACACGACCGTCTCCGGGCGTCTGCCGCAGCAACAGCGGCGTCTCGCCGTGCAGCTCGGTGAGGACCGTGCCGCCCCGGCTGTCGGCCCGGGCCACCAGCCGGGCGAGCGCACGCATCAGGCCGGGCCGACCTGTGCGGCGATCGGGTGCAGGGCCGCGTGGTGGGCCAGCTCGTGACGGATCCAGTCGGCCACCAGACCCGCCGTCGGGTCGCCGACGATCGACAGGAACAGCGTCGGAAGGTCGCCCCGCCGGGCCCGCGCGTCCCGGTCCATCACGGCCAGGTCCGCGCCCACCATCGGCGCGAGGTCCGTCTTGTTGATCACGAGCAGGTCGGCGGACGTTACCCCGGGCCCGCCTTTGCGGGGCACCTTGTCCCCGCCGGCCACGTCGACCACGAAGATCTGCCGGTCCACCAGGCCTCGGCTGAACGTGGCGGTCAGGTTGTCCCCGCCGCTCTCGACCAGCACCAGGTCCAGTGGGCCGACCGTCTCGGCCAGCTCGTCCACGGCGTCGAGGTTGGCCCCGATGTCGTCGCGGATCGCGGTGTGCGGGCAGCAGCCGGTCTCCACCGCGCGAATCCGGCTCGGGTCCAGTACGCCGGCCCGCTTGAGGAAGTCGGCGTCCTCGGTCGTGTAGATGTCGTTGGTGACCACGCCGAGGCGCAGCTCACCGGCGAACGCGCGGCACAGGGCCGCCACCAGGGCGGTCTTGCCGGACCCGACCGGGCCGCCGATGCCGACGCGCAGCGCCCGGCCGGCCCGCGCCAGCGGCGGATGCGGGTCCATTCCCGGTTCGGGGTGGGTGTGCGGAACGGTCTCGTCGTGCGGGATCGGGTCGGCAGTGGGCGCAGCGGTCGGCGAAACGGTGTCAGGACGCAAAGAGACGCACCTCCCAGGTGGCATGAGCTTCGGCATGGATGTCGGCAAGGGGCGCGGCGGCCGCGGGCAGCCGCTCGGGTGGATCGTCGGCGGCCCGGGCCGCCTCGGCGGCGGTGCCGTCGCACAGGTCGGCGAGACCGACCAGAACGGCCTGGACCTGGTACGGGTCGAGGCCGAGCAGGCGTACGCCGGCGCTGGCCGCGCCGGTCACCGTCCCGTGGGCGGCGACCATGGCGGTCTCGGCGCGGCTCAGACCGGCGGCGGCGCAGAGCAGCCCGAGCACCAACGGTTGGTGCGCTCCCTCGGGCGCGGCGGGCAGGTCGTCGAAGGACGCGCCCGGCCAGATGGCCCGGCCGGCGCGCAGCAGGGCCCGGCCCTGGCGACGGGACACCGCGCGCAGCGCCGGCGACGCGGTACGGGCGTCCAGCTCCGCGTCGAGCCGCGCCAGCATGCTCCCGCGTACGGCCGCTCCGGTCGACGTGGTCCCCCGCCCGGCGGGATCGGTCGGTGAGGTGCCCCTCCCGGCGGGATGACCCAGGCCGACCGGCCTCGTGGTGCCCTCGGCCGGCTCGGCGGCGGACGGCGTCACCGCCCGGTGCGCCGCCGCCGCGAACGCCGCGCCGACCAGCCCGGCGGTGGCCAGCCGGCCGACGAGGAACGCCTCCAGCGAGGCGAGGTCGGTGACCCGCCCGGCGGCCACCGCCGCCTCCAGGCCGCCGGAGTGCGCGTGCGCGCCGGCCGGGAAGCGACCGTCGGCGAGCAACAGGAGCAGACTCGACGTCGCCATCAGAACAGGAAGTACCGCTGGGCCATCGGCAGGCGTTGCACCGGGTCCGGCTCCACCACGACGCCGTCGATCCGGACGGTGAAGGTGTCCGGGTCCACCTCGATCCGGGGCATCGCGTCGTTCTCCGGCAGGTCGGCCTTGCCCCGCGAGCGCACGTCGGCGACGGGCACCACCCGTCGCCGCACGTCGAGGCGCAGCCCGGCGTCGAGGGCGGCCGGCGCGACGAACGCCAGGCTGGTCGCCGCCGCCGCCGCGCCGTACGCCCCGAACATCGGTCGCGGCAGCATCGGCTGCGGCGTCGGGATGGACGCGTTGGCGTCACCCATCTGGGCGTACGCGATCATGCCGCCCTTGATGACCAGGTGCGGTCGTACGCCGAAGAACGCCGGGTCCCAGAGCACCAGGTCCGCGAGCTTGCCCGGCTCGACCGAGCCGATCTCCCGGTCCAACCCGTTCGCCATGGCGGCGCAGATGGTGTACTTCGCCACGTACCGCCGGGCTCGACGGTTGTCGGCCGCGCCGTCGCCCGTCAGCGCGCCCACCCGCTCCTTCATGACGTGCGCGCTCTGCCAGGTGCGCAGGATGACCTCGCCGACCCGGCCCATCGCCTGCGCGTCGGAGCCGATGATCGAGATCGCGCCGAGGTCGTGCAGCAGGTCCTCGGCGGCCATGGTGGACGGTCGGATACGACTCTCGGCGAAGGCCAGGTCCTCGGGCACGGACGGATTGAGATGGTGGCAGACCATCAGCATGTCCAGGTGCTCGGCGAGGGTGTTGGCGCTGTACGGCCGGGTCGGGTTGGTCGACGACGGCAGCACGTTGGGCTCGCTGGCCACCGTGATGATGTCCGGTGCGTGCCCGCCTCCCGCGCCCTCGGTGTGGTACGAGTGGATGGCCCGACCGCCGATCGCCCGCAGCGTGTCGGCCACGAACCCGGCCTCGTTGAGGGTGTCGGTGTGGATCGACACCTGCACCCCGGAGGCGTCCGCCACCCGCAGGCAGGCGTCGATCGCCGCCGGGGTGGTGCCCCAGTCCTCGTGCAGCTTGAAACCGCCCGCTCCGGCGCGCAACTGCTCCCACAGCGCCTCTTCCGAGACGGTGTTGCCCTTGCCGAGCAGCAGCACGTTGACCGGCATCGTGTCCAGCGCCTCGTGCATGCGGGCCAGGTGCCAGGCGTTCGGGGTGACCGTGGTGGCCCGGGTGCCCTCGGCGGGGCCGGTGCCACCACCGACGAGCGTGGTGACGCCGCTGGAGAGCGCCTCCGTGACGATCTCCGGGCAGATGAAGTGCACGTGGGTGTCGACGGCCCCGGCGGTGAGGATCCGGCCGTTGCCGGCGATGACCTCGGTGGCCGGTCCGATCACCAGGTCGGGATGGACGCCGGGCATGGTGTCCGGGTTGCCGGCCCGACCGAGGGCGACGATCCGCCCGTCGCGCAGGCCCACGTCGGCCTTGACCACCCCCCAGTGGTCGAGCACCACCGCACCGGTGATGACGGTGTCGAGGGCACCCTCGGCACGGGTGGCCCGCGACTGGCCCATCGATTCGCGGATCACCTTCCCGCCGCCGAACACCGCCTCGTCGCCACCCACGCAGTGGTCGGTCTCCACCTCGATCAGCAGGCTCGTGTCGGCCAGTCGGATGCGGTCGCCGGTGGTGGGCCCGTACAGGTCGATGTAGCGGTCCCGCCGCACGGCGCTCACCGCGCCGGCCCGTCGGTGGTCGGTGCGGTCGGGGACGCCTCGTCCAGCGGCCCGGCGCATTCTCCCCGCAGGCCCGGGACGACGCGCGCGCCGCCGAGCGGCACCAGGTCGACGCTGCGACTCACGCCCGGCTCGAACCGGACCGAGGTGCCCGCCGGTACGGCGAGGCGCTGCCCCCAGGTGACGCCCCGGTCGAAGGCCAGGGCCGGGTTGGCCTCGGCGAAGTGGTAGTGCGAGCCGACCTGCACCGGACGGTCGGCGGTGTTGACCACGACCAGGGTGGTCACCGGCCGACCCACGTTGATCTCGACCGGGCTGGCCGCCGGCAGGATCTCCCCGGGGATCACGGGATCGGGTGGTGCACCGTCACGAGCTTGGTGCCGTCCGGGAAAGTGGCCTCCACCTGCACCTCCCTCAGCAGCTCGGGGATGCCGTCCTGGACGTCGTCGCGGTCGAGCACGGTCCGGCCGGCCGACATGAGGTCGACCACCGACCGGCCGTCGCGGGCCCCTTCCAGCAGGAAGGCGGTGATGATCGCGACGGCCTCGGGGTAGTTGAGTCGCAGGCCGCGTTCGCGGCGGCGGCGGGCGACATCGGCCGCGACGTGGACGAGCAGGCGGTCCTGCTCGTGCGGGCTGAGGAACACGGGATTCTCCGGTGGGGATCGGCGTGGCCGGCTCGCCGTCGGCTCCGCGCGGAGCCGCGCCGGGCAGCGACACCCGGAGTACGAGCTGAGTCACACGACCGCCGGAACCGCCGTCGCCGGGGTGGCCCGGGACTCCACCATCCCGGCCCGCACGACGGGCATCCGGCGGTGTCGGTCGGATGCGGACCGCACCGCCCACCGCTTGAGCAGACCGTAGAGGATCGCCACCGGCGGGGGCAACAGTGTGCCCGGGATGAGGGATCATGCCGTGCCGGCGGCAGGGTCGGAAAGCCGACGCGCCTGCGGGCCGCATCGTGGTTCCCGGCGGCTCGCACGCGAGCGCGTCGATGGGATCATGGCGGTAGCGGGCGTTCCCGTCCGCCTCGGCCGATCCACAGTGGAGGCATTCGTTGGGTGAGTCCCCGCCCCCCGCGTCGACCACCGGCGCCAGCGACGCCCGTCGGATCAGGACGCTCGCCGTGATCGGCGTGGCGGCCAACATCCTCGGTGTGGTGACCGCGGTGGAGAGCTGGCTCAAACAGGACGTACTGCTGTTCGCCCTCACCCTGACGGCGGTGCTGCTGCTCGGTGGGTTCTGGCTGTGGCGCCAGCGGACCCGCGTCGCGATCGCCCTGCTGACGATGGGCTGCCTGCTGCTCGGCGGTGTCGTGGCGACCCAGCTCCGCCACCCGTCGACGCCGTCACCCACCGCCGGCTCGTTGACGTCACCGCCCACCACCGGCTCGCCGACGTCGGCCACCGCATCCCCACCGACCAGCGGCCCCGCCGCGCCCTCCCCGAGCCAGGCCACCCCTGGTGCCAACCCCGACACACCTCGCACCCTCGTCGAACGGGACGTGGTGCTGCCCCGGTCCGCCGCCGTCAACGTCGACCGACCGGATCAGCGGGTCGTCACGAACCACACCGACGGCGCGACGGACGGGCTCGACCTCTACCACGACTGGGGGCAGGTGCGCTCGGACAACATCCAGGTCGCCAACACGCCGAGCGTGTACCAGTACTCCGGCGGCAACCCCGCCCAGGCGTACGCGGGCTGCGTGGCGTCGGCCACCGGCTCGGCGCGGGCCTTGTTCACGCCCGGCGCGAACTGGTGCTTCCGTACCTCGGAGGGACGCCTCGGGTTCGCCACCATCACGAACACGCGCGCCGACCAGACGTTCGTGGTCCACGTCGTCGTGTGGGACGCCCCGGGCACCTGACCCGATGATCGTTGGTCGCTGAGCAACAAACTGCACGGCGTGTCGTGTCGCTCAACGACCATCGATCACGGGCTCCGGCGTCGGGCGGGGCGTCGACGTGTCCGCAAACGGGATGTCATTCCCGCGACAGGCCGATGCGGGAGATGATCGCTCGATGACGGCGACGAGGCGTACGGGCGCACTGATCGGCGGGCTCTTCCTGGCGGTGGCCACAGTCGGGGTTTGGCTCGTCTGGCTGGGCTGGGACACCGGTTACACGGTCGACGCGCGGACCGGCGCGACGAGCGGCCCGTACGAGGCGTGGCCGGTGATCGGCTGTGTGCTGACGCTCGTCCTGCTGGCCGCACTGGCCGCGTGGCGACTCAGCCCGTGGCTGGTGGCACCCGTGATGACTATCGCCTTCACCGCCGCCTGGTCTCGACAGGCAGCGTCGCGCGACGACAGCGGTCTGTGGGTTGTCGGAGCAGTCCTGGTGCTGATCGGGATGGCGGTGGGCAGTACGACGGTGAGCCTCACCGCCCGCCGGGTTGCCGGTGGCCGGGTTGACCGTCCCGCCTAGACGAGTAAGTCCTAACTCACGACAGGGCCGGGTTGGGCTGGGTTGGGCTGGGTTGGGCTGGGGCGAAGGTCGCTGGTCGTCCGCTGTGACTGCTCGCCGTGTCGTTGTGCTGGTGAGCGGTATACCTCAGAGGAATGAATATGACTCTGAGGTATACCGCTGACGACCGTATCCGCTTCCAAGGAGGTGACCGAGAGTAACCGGACGCCGCCGTTCGCCTCCCTGCAAGCGGATGCGCCCACCGCCCCAGCGAAGGTTAGGAATTACTCGTCTAGAACGCATCCGGACGACCTCGCACCGGCTCGTTGGTTGGCGTCCTGCGTCGACACCAACCCGGCATGGACGGTTCGAACTGGTTCCACTATCGGTGCAGGCGGTGAGGACTGTGACAGCCTGTTCAACACCAACCATTATGGATCCAGGTTCCGACCAGCACGACGCACTGCAGGTAGAGAGCACGTCGCCGTCTTGCGTCCGGCGCCCACTCCGGACCTATAGCAAGAAGGCGGGCTCAAAGGGGCATAGAGCAACTGTCGCTCATCAGACACAGATGGATGATGGCCGATGCGCATAGCATGCAAGCTACGTTCAGCTCGGGCCTGGAAGGTGGTACGTCTTGGGCGCAGGAACCGTCGCGCATCAGTTTGCGGAAGACCCGGGATCAGTCTTTATCGACGTAATCCAGACTGCGTCTGAGCGGATCAGCGCGCAAGCGATCAAGGCCAAGCTGATCGAGGCAGGTGTCAAGAAGCTAGACGTCGATCACCACTGGAGGCTCTTCCAACGCGGGATCAAGTGGCATCCACAGATTACTGCGATAAACAAGAAGTACGGATGGTCGGCCGAACGGCAGTCTGCTCGAAGTTCACTCGACGTACTGGCCGGTCATTTACTCAAGACGTTGCCGCCTTGGGTCGCCCAGCATCTCGTGCACAACGTGGCTGCTGCGCTCGACGCCAGCGGGACGACCCCTTCTGGATGGGACCACGAGTTCGAGGAGGCCAGGTTGGTTGCCGATCTTGCCGTGGCAGTCGAGGTCCTGCAGTCTCGCGGTGACACGATCACAGAAGTCATGAAGCTCCTCACGGACGAGACGCGGCGCAAGCGGCTGTGGCCGCTCGGCCGGCCCGGCGAGAGCCTTCCATTTGACCCGGACTCCCACGAGGCCGAGTCGGGCGCACCGAACACCGGAGCACTCGTTCGGGTCGTGCGCTCCGGCTATATCTGGCGCGGAAGGGGTGAGCCTATCGTGGCCGCCAAAGCGACAGTGGCCCTTTAGGTCGGGCCCCCATGGCCAGGAAGCACAGCACCAAGAAGCTGGTCAGCGCACGCGAGCAATCCATCGATGCGTTGTTCAGCACAGAGTCGTTCGCTCTCGACTACTACCAGCGCGAATACGTCTGGGAGGAACCGCAGGTCGCGCGACTAATGAACGACCTCTCCCGAAAGTTTCTCGACCAGTGGAGCGACGAGCACTCACTGGCCGATGTTAAATCGTACGATCCGTACTTCCTCGGCCCGTACATCATCTGCACAGCGGACGGGCGGACCTCGCTCGTCGACGGTCAGCAGCGCATCATCACGCTTCTACTACTGCTGATCTATCTGCATCGGCAGGCAGCGGCGACGCCGAAGGCAAGCAGCAGGGCCGGCAGACTCTTGACCTTGATCATGTCCGAGCGGTTTGGCAGGCGGACATTCCGTGTGGACGTCGATGAGTACGGTGCCTGCTTCAACGCTCTGCTGAACGACCGTGGATTCGACGTCGTCAACGCCCGACCTTCTATCCGCCGCATCTCGCAGTCGTACCAGTACATCGACATCCACTACCCCGCACAGGTGCGCGGCGATGTCCTGGTCATGTTCATCGATTGGCTGCTCTACCGGGTCTCCTTGGTCGTGATGGACGCAGGCGACCGAGACCGGGCAGAGGAAATGTTCCAGTCGATCAACGATTGTGGCGTCCGGCTCTCGCCGATGGACCATCTCAAGCGTTTCCTGCTCAGTGACGCCGAAGCGGATCCGCGTGAGCAGGAAGGCGCTTGGACCACGATGGTGTCGGCTCTGGAAGACCTTGAGAAGGGCGCCGCGTTCGCCTACCTTCGGACCGTCTTCCGGGCGCGATTTCCCGAGGCCGCCCACAAGCCGGGGCCGAGCCTGAACGACGCAACACACGAGTGGGTGCGGGCGCACCAGGCAGAGATCTGGCCCAACCGCAAGAACGGAGACCGGGTCCGCCTCATCACCGAGGTGCTGTACCCCTTCCACACCACATACGCCACGCTGCTGCAAGCACGATCCCGGATCAACCCGGACCTACGAGCCGTGCGGTACAACACATTCAACGGCATAGCCGAGCAGTTCGACCTCACCTTCGCTGCCCTGAGGTCCAGTGACTCGGAGACGGAGCGGGTACAGAAGGCCGGCTTGGTAGCCAACTTTCTCGATCTCTTCTACGTGACGCAGACGCTTGGCGACGAACCGGTCGAGCAGCGACACATCGATGAGCTCGTCTCCGCGGTCATGCCTGCCGTACGACTGTCCGAGTCGGTTCAGGAGCTCAGCCGCACCCTTGGGGAACATGCAGCAGACTGGCCGGTCCGACTGCAGCTCATTCCGGACATGCGCTACGACACCCAACGCAGATTCGTTCACTACGTGTTGACTCGCCTGACCGCATGGGTCGAAATGGGCGCGACCAATGGCGAGGCGGATCCCACCGACCGCTTCCTCCTGCGCCGAGACCGTGACCGCGACTTCGAGATCGAACACCTCTTCACCAGCACGGCGTCGAAGTACGCGCACAAGGCGCCCGACGCCCGCTACTACGGCTTTCTGCGGAATCGGATTGGAGCGCTCCTACTCTTGGACGGCCCGGAAAACGGTAGCTACGGCGGGGTGCTCTTGGAGAAAAAGCTAGCGTCGTACCGGAAGGATACTCTGCTGGCCGGAATGATCAACCCGGACTTCTTCCAACGAGGCAACGTCCGGCTCCGGAAATTCCTCACCGGCGAAGGCCTGTACGGCATGATCGCTACCTATGACGCAAGCACCGCGCTGGAGCCGTTTATCGAGGCGCGCGGTCGCTTCTACTGCGAGATCGCTAGGAAGATATGGAGCCTCGACGCGCTCGGACTGGCCCCGCCGCCGGCGCCCGGCCCCCTCGCGCCTGGGAAGCGCACTCGCTACGGAGTCCGGTTCCAGGATTTGGTTGAGGCAGGCTTGGTAAGTGTGGGAGACCGGCTCGTCGGCCGCAGACGTGGCCAACTGTACTACGCCCGAGTCCGCCCAGAAGGAAGCATCGAGACCGCTTCAGGAGTCGCAAACGCGCCTACCAAAGCGATGGAAGACGCGGTCGGCGTAGCCAGCAACGGCTGGGCCTTTTGGGAGGTTGAGGGGACCAAGCAGCGGCTCGACACCATCCGGCAACGCTACCTCGAACAGGTCGCCCGTTAGAGCCTTCCGATACCACGCGATACCTGCTCGCCACTTGACCTACCTCGATCCAGGCACCCTGGGCACCCGCTTGATCTCGGAGGAGGACGTGTGCGTGCACAATGGTTCGAAACGGGCATCGGAGAACAGTCCTTGGACTCACTCTGATCCCGTGTCAGCGCTTGTCACTCCGCTCGTCTCAGGACGGCGCGGCGGTCCAGGGCGCGTCCGGCCCGGTGCGGTGGGCGCTCTCGCCGGGACCGAGGTCGAGAACGTCGAGCAGCGTGAGGTCGTGCTCCACGGCGTGGTGGAGGTGACTGAGCTTGCCCGTCGCGGGGTCGGCGTCGCTCGCACCGATGAGTTGCCAGAGCCCGTCGTCGGCGTCGTGGCTGACGTACAGGATCGGCTCTTTCTGGTCGAAGACCTCGCCGGTCTGGATGCTGCTGGTCCCCAGCAGCCAGTGTTCCATCCACCGTGCGCGCCGGTCACGCTCCATGACGCGGTCCACCACCCACCAGATGAACGGCAGATCCTGGTGTGCGCGGGCCTCGGTCGCGGTGAGGTCGGGGCCGCCCTCGGGAACTCGCTCGAACGGCTCGTCGACGAGCGAGCAGGCGTAGCTGTTCTCGCGGTCGAAGATGACCGCATGGAAACTGCCGCCGCCGGCGCTTCCGGCCCCGATCCCCACCGTGAGCCGGGCGTGGTGGTGCTCGGAGTTGGTCGTCCAGCCGAACGTGTACGACGCGAGCTCACCGCGCGGCCCGACGAATTCACCGAAAGCACGCCGTTCCACACCCGACCCGGCCGGCGTCTCGGTCAGCCGACCCTCGATCACCTTCAGATTCACGCGGGGAGAGTACCGGCACGGACGAAGCGCGCATGGGGGCAGCGGCACGTCGTCGGGTGCGGGCGCGCCGGGCGCCCGCACCCGCCCGCCGGTCAGCGGGCCGCTGCGGGCTCCGGCGTCGGGCGGGGTGTCGTCGTACCCGCGAAGGGGATGTCCGGGAGATCGGCCAGGTCCGGCTGGCCGTCGGGGTGCCGCCACAGTCCGCGCTCGCGCAGGATCGGCAACACACCCTCGCCGAACCAGTACGCCTCCTCCAGGTGGGGGTAGCCGGAGAGGATGAACTCGTCGATGCCGAGCGCGTGGTACTCGGCGATCCGGTCCGCGATCTCCCGGTGGCTGCCGACCAGGGCGGTGCCGGCTCCACCCCGGACGAGGCCGACGCCGGCCCACAGGTTGGGCGCGACCTCCAGGCTGTCGCGGGAGCCGCCGTGCAGGTCGAGCATCCGGCGTTGCCCCTCGGACTCGCTGCGACGCAGCCCGTCCTGCACCGCCGTGATGTCGGCCTCGGCGATGCCGTCGAGCAGCCGACGAGCCTGCGCCCACGCCTCGTCGGCGGTGTCGCGGGCGATGACGTGCAGCCGGATGCCGAAGCGCAGTTCCCGGCCGGCGGCGGCAGCCAGCGACCGGACCCGGTCGAGCTTCTCGGCGACCTGGGCCGGCGGCTCGCCCCAGGTGAGGTAGACGTCGCTGTGCCGCACCGCCACGGGCAGGGCGGCGGCGGACGAGCCACCGAAGTAGACCGCCGGCGGCGGATCGGGGAGCCGGTGCAGCCGCGCCTGCTCGACGCGCAGATGCGTGCCGGCGTGGTCGACGGTCTCACCCCGCCACAGCGCGCGTACGACGTGCAGGAACTCGTCGGCTCGCGCGTATCGGGCGTCCTTGTCCAGGAAGTCGCCGTACGCCCGCTGCTCCGTCGACTCGCCGCCGGTCACCACGTTGAGCAGCAGTCGCCCCCGGGACAGCCGCTGGAAGGTGGAGGCCATCTGCGCGGCCAGAGTGGGTGAGGTCAGACCGGGTCGGAACGCCACCAGGAACTTGAGGCGTTCGGTGACCTCGCTGAGCATCGCCGTGGTGAGCCAGGCATCCTCGCACCACGCGCCGGTCGGGGTGAGCGCGCCGACGAAGCCCAGTTGCTCGGCGGTGCGGGCGATCTGCCCCAGGTAGGCCACACTCGGCGGCCGGGCACCCCCGGCCGTTCCGGTGGGTACGCCGTGTCCACCGCCGACGACGTCCCGGCTGTCGCCGTTGGTGGGCAGGAACCAGTGGAAGGTGAGGGTCATCGCGGCTCTTTCCGTGTGTGCGCGTGGCGCTCCTGAGGGGTGGGACGAAGCCGCCGACAGCCTACCCATAAAACCTATCGGGTTAGTAGGCTACCGCCCACGCCCTCCCCCGCCGGTCGACGCGGCCCGGCCCACCTGCTCATCCAAGGAGCCGTCATGCGTACCCCCTCACCTGGTCATCCCCCGCGTCGCCGCCTGCGTACGGCGGCGTTCACCGCCCTCGTCCTGCTCGCCGCGGGCGGCGTGAGCGCGTGCGGCGAGTCCGCCGACGCCGGCGGTGACGGCGGCAAACTGCGCGTCGGCTACCAGCGTTTCGGTGGGTTGAGCCTGGTCAAGGCGCGCGACGCGGCACCGGACGTCGAGTGGTCGCTGTTCGAGAGCGGGCCGGCGCTCACCGAGGCGCTCAAGGCCGGGTCGATCGACATCGGGCAGGTCGGCGAGGCCCCACCGGTCTTCGCCGCCGCCGGGAAGATCCCGTTCTCCATCGTCGGCACCTCGGCCCCGATCCCGCAGGGCGAGGCCGTGCTCGTCAAGGCCGACAGCGGCTACCGCAGCTTCGCCGACCTCAAGGGCAGGACGGTCGCCCTCAACAAGGGCTCCAACGTGCACTGGCTGTTGGTACGGCTGCTGGAGGCCAACAAGATGACGCTGGGCGACATCAACGTCAAGTACCTCAAGCCGGCCGAGGGACGACCCGCCTTCGACAGCGGGCAGGTCGACGCCTGGGTGATCTGGGACCCGTACTTCGCCCTGGCCGAGCAGCCCGGCGTACGGGTGCTCGCCGACGCGACCGGCCTGGCCAGCAACCGCGAGTACGTGCTGGCGGCACCCGACGCGGTCGCCAAGCGCACGGACGATGTCCGGGCGTTCCTTCAGAGGTACCGCGAGGTGACCGACTGGGGTATCGCCAACCCGCAGGAGCGGGCGCGCACGCTCGCGCCGGAGTTGAAGATCCCGGAGGACGTCACCAGCCGTGCCCTGGACCGCAGCGCCAAGCCGCTCGCCCCGGTCACGCCGGCCATCGGCGACGAACTCCAGGCGATCACCGACAGCTTCGTCGCGCTGGACCTGATCCCGGGGCCGGTCGACATCAGGAGCCGGGTGGACGACCGTTTCAGCGCGGTGTTCCAGTGAGTCGTACACCGCTGCTCGAGACGCCGCCGGAGGTCGTGGCCGAAGCGGCCCCCGAAGCCCGCCGCCCACGGATGTCCCGGCGGTGGTGGCGGCTGGTCAGCCCGGTCGCCCTGGTCCTGGGCTGGGAGCTGGCGGCCCGGACCGGCCTGCTGGCGCCGGAGAAGCTGCCCGCGCCCAGCGACGTCCTCGCGACCGGCTGGCGACTGTCCCGCGACGGCACGCTCGCCGTGCACCTGGTGGACTCCCTCACCCGGGCCGGCGCGGGCCTGCTCATCGGCGGGGTGCTGGCGCTCGTCCTGGGTACGGTGGCCGGGCTGTTGCGACTCGGCGACGACCTGGTCGACCCGCCGGTGCAGATGGCCCGCATGTTGCCGCACCTGGGCCTGGTGCCCCTGCTGATCATCTGGGTCGGCATCGGCGAGTCGCTGAAGATCAGCCTGGTCGCCCTGGGCGCCTTCTTCCCCGTCTACTTCAACACCTACGCCGGCATCCGGGACATCGACGAGCGGCTGGTGGAGGCCGCCCGGGTCTGCGGGCTCGGGCAGGCCGCCCGGCTGCGTCACGTGGTGCTGCCCGGCGCGCTGCCGTCGCTCTTTCTCGGCCTGCGCCTCGCGATCGGCGCGGCCTGGCTCAGCCTCGTCGTCGGCGAGCAGGTCAACGCCCAGACCGGGATCGGCTTCCTGATGATGGAGGCGCGGGAGTTCAGCCAGACCGACGTGGTGGTCCTCGGCCTGCTCGTCTACGCGCTGCTCGGGCTGATATCGGACCTTGCCCTGCGCGTTGCGGAGAGGAGGATGTTGACATGGCGACGCGGACTGCGAGCCACCTGACCGGCGCGACCCCGGTGCTGACCGCCCACGCGATCCGCCGGTCCTTCGGGCCGACGGTCGTGCTGGCCGGGGTCGACCTGAGCATCGCGCGGGGCGAGGTCGTGGCCCTGCTCGGCGGCAGCGGTTCGGGCAAGAGCACCCTCCTGCGTATCCTGGCCGGCCTGGACGGCGAGGCCACCGGCGAGACCGTCGTGCACGGCACCGCCGCCGTCGTCTTCCAGGAGCACCGGCTCCTGCCCTGGAAGCGGGTGGCGGCCAACGTCGGGCTCGGCCTGTCCGGCCCGGACACCGCCGGCCGGATCGAGCGCGCGCTGGCCGAGGTCGGCCTGGCCGAGCGGCACCGGGCCTGGCCGGCCGAGCTGTCCGGTGGGCAGGCACAGCGGGTGGCCGTCGCGCGGGCGCTGGTCCGCGAACCGGATCTGCTGCTGCTCGACGAGCCGTTCGGCGCGCTGGACGCGCTCACCCGGCTGCGGATGCAGGTGCTGCTGCGCCGGCTACGCGCCGAGCACGGCTTCGCCGCCCTGCTCGTCACCCACGACGTGGAGGAGGCGCTGCTGCTCGCCGACCGGATCCTGCTCCTCGACGACTGCCGCATCGCCGCGGACCTCCCCGTCGACCTGCCACCCACCCGCACCCCGGACGACCCGGGCTTCGGCGCGCTGCGCCGTCTCCTGCTCGACCGACTCGGCGTTCCCAGCACCTGAGGAAGCGTTCCCACCACCTGACGAAGCGGAGATGCGATGACCCGCTGGACACCCGACCCCACCTTCTACCCGTCACCCCGGGAGGCGGCGACCGCCCCGGCGGAGAAGCTCGCCTACGTGGCGGCCTTCGACCGTACGGCCAGCCGCCCGGACGCCATCGTGGTGCTCGACACCGACCCGGACTCCCCCGCCTACGGCCGGGTCGTCGGCTGGACCGACCTGCCGCACCTCGGCGACGAGCTGCACCACTTCGGCTGGAACGCGTGCAGCAGCGCGCTCTGCCCGACCGCCCCGCACCCGCACGTCGAGCGGCGCTACCTGATCGTGCCGGGCCTGCGCTCCTCGCGCATCCACGTCATCGACACCCAGCCTGATCCCCGCCAGCCGCAGGTCGTCAAGGTGATCGGCCCGGAGGAGCTGGCCAAGCGGGCCGGTTACTCCCGGCCGCACACCGTGCACTGTGGTCCGGACGGGATCTACCTGTCGGCGCTGGGCGGCGCGGACGGCGAGGAGGGTCCGGGTGGCGTCGCGATCCTCGACCACACCACCTTCGAGGTCCGCGGGGCGTGGGAGGCCGACCGGGGGCCGCAGTTCCTCGCGTACGACGTGTGGTGGCACCTCAACCAGGACGTGCTGGTCACCAGCGAGTGGGGCACCCCGTCGATGATCGAGGACGGCATCATCGGGGAGCTGCTGCTGGGCCGCCGCTACGGTCACGCCATCCACTTCTGGGACCTCGCCAAGCGCCGGCACGTGCAGCGGGTCGACCTGGGCGATCAGTACCAGATGCCGCTGGAGCTGCGACCGGCGCACGACCCGACGAAGTCGTACGGGTTCGTCGGGGTGGTGATCAGCGTCGAGGACCTGTCCGCCTCGGTGTGGCTGTGGCACCGCGACGGGGACGCCTGGGCGGTCACCAAGGTGATCGACATTCCGGCGGAGCCGGCCGACCCGGCGGACCTGCCCGACCTGCTCGAACCTTTCGGGGCGGTGCCGCCGCTGGTGACCGACATCGACCTGTCCGTCGACGACCGTTTCCTCTACGTGTCCTGCTGGGGCACCGGCGAGCTGCGCCAGTACGACGTCAGCGACCCGCTGCACCCGGTGCAGACCGGCTCGGTGCACCTGGGCGGGATCGTCCGCCGCACCGCCCACCCGTCCGCCCCCGACGAGGCCCTGGCCGGCGGTCCGCAGATGGTGGAGGTCAGCCGGGACGGCCGGCGCGTCTACGTCAGCAACTCGCTCTACGGCTCGTGGGACGACCAGTTCTACCCCGACGGGGTGGGCGCGTGGCTGGCCAAGCTCGACGTGGACGTCGAAGCCGGCGGACTCACCCCCGACGTGCGGTTCTTCCCCCACGGGGACGAGTTCCGGGGGCTGCGCGTGCACCAGACCCGGTTGCAGGGCGGGGACGCGTCCTCCGACTCGTACTGTTTTCCGTGACCCTCGGGACCCTGGCCACGCTCGCGGCGCTCGGCGCGTTCCACGGCCTGAACCCGGCGATGGGCTGGCTGTTCGCGGTGGCCCGGGGTCTTCAGGAGCGCAGCCGGGCCGCGCTGCTGAAGGCCCTGCCGCCGATCGCGGCGGGGCACCTCGCCTCGGTGGCGATCGTCGCCGCCCTGGTCACCGCGACCAGGTCGGTGACGACGAGCACGGCCCTGGCGGTGGTCGGCGGGGTGCTGCTGGTCGGCTTCGGACTGTGGCGACTGCTCTCCGAGCGGCACTTCCGCTGGGCGGGGATGCGACTGTCGGCGGCACAGCTCGCCGGCTGGTCGTTCCTCATGTCGTCGGCGCACGGCGCGGGGTTGATGCTGCTGCCGGTGCTGGTGACCGAGCCGGTGTCCGGGGGCCACAACGGGCACCTGGCCGCCGCGCCGGTCGGTGCGCTGCCCGGGCTCGCGGCCGCCGGGGTACACACCGTGGCGATGCTCGGGACCGCACTGGTCATCGCGGTGCTGGTCTACGAGGTGCTCGGGGTGGGGGTGCTGCGCAGGGCCTGGTTCAACGTCGACCGACTCTGGGCCGGCGTGCTGGTGGCGGCCGGGCTGGTGACGCTGATCCGGGCGTGAGGCGGCCTTTTCGTGATCGTTGGCTGCTCAGCAGTACCGGACACGGCGTGTCGTGTCGCCCAGCAACCAACGATCAAGGAAAGCCGGCACCCGGCCCCGGTGCGAAACCCTGGGGCCGGGTGTCGCAGCGCCGTTACGGCGCTGGTGTCCGATCGGCTACCGGTACCCCTCAGGCGCGGGCCTTCGCCGGCTGCTTCATGAAGTCCATGATCGCCTTGTTGACCTCGTCGGCGTGCGTCCACGGGATGCCGTGCGGCGCGCCCTTGAGCGTGATGAGCGTGCCGGTGGGCATCATCGGGCCGAGCCGCTGGCCGGTCACCGGGTAGGGCAGCACCCGGTCCTGGTCACCCTGCACGATCAACACCGGAATGTCGATCTTCGGTAGGTCCTGGCGGAAGTCCTCCTGCCAGGAGTCCACGCTGTCGTGGGTGGCCTTGCCGGAGGCCATCGCGCCGATCTGCCAGTGCGCCCGGTACGCCTCTTCGCTGACCCGCTTGCCCATGTTCTGGTCCGGGTTGAAGAACGCGTCGCAGAAGGACGTCAGGTAGGCGAAGCGGTCCTTGATGATGGCGTCCTGGAAGCCCTTGAAGAGGTTCCGGTCGACGCCCTCGGGGTTGTCGTCCGCCTTGGCCAGCATCGGTTGCAGCGGGCTGAGCACCACTGCCTTGCTCACCCGCTGGGAACCGTAGTTGCCCAGGTAGCGAATCACCTCGCCGGTGCCCATCGAGTGCCCCACCAGGGTCACGTCGTTGAGGTCCAGCTCGGTCATCAGCACGTCCAGGTCCGCGGCGAACGTGTTGTAGTCGTACCCGTACGCCGGCTGCGCCGAGTTGCCGTAGCCACGCCGATCGTAGGTGATCGTCCGGTATCCGGCGTCGAGCAGCGCCTTGGTCTCCTTCTCCCACGTTGCCCCGTTGAACGGGAAGCCGTGGATGAGCACCACGGGCTTACCGGAACCGTGGTCCTCGTAGTACAGGTCGATGGGTGCGGAGTTTTCCGTCCCCACGGTGATGAAAGGCATGTTTTCTCCTGCTCCGGTTTGGGCTGTCGGACGCCTCGCGCTTTCCCGCCGGGTCACCGGATATGCCGTTGGCTGACTGCATGACAGCCGATCCCAGGTCACGACTCCTGGTGCCGCGAACCTCTGCCACCTAGGCCGTGTGTCAAAGCCCCTGGCCGGCCTGCGGAGGCCGAGAGGACCGGCCGTTTCGGCCGCTGGTGAACCGTCGCTCGCGGGCCCGTGGTCCGGCCGGATCGGAGCCGCCCCCTCCATTGAGCGTGATGCCTGTGGGTCATCAAGATGACTCACAGGCATCACCCTCATCGTGGTGTCCGCCGTCCGCCGTCCGCCGTCCGCCCCTCTGCTCGACCGAGGACCTTGACACACGGCCTACGCGGATGACCCGACCAGAGCGCCATCAGCATTCGAAGACGGCTGCGGTCAGGGCCGCCTTCTGTTGGTCGCCGTACCCCGAGAGCAGGGCAATCGCCCCGACCCACTGCTCTTTCTGCGGCAGGTCGAGTTTGTCCTTGTTGGCGAGAACGAAGGCCTCGGCTGCGCCGAAATCCGTTTTGATGTCCTGCAGAGCCTGCAGCATCGTCTTCGCGACATCGGGCCCACCAACTCTGGTCACCATCGATTGCAGCTCGACCGTAGTGAGACCGCCGTCCAGCGGGCTGGTCGGGTTGAGCTTTCCAGCTCCTTCCAGACCGTTCACCGCCTCGATCAGCACTCTGGGTTGGTCGGCCGGCTCAGCGAGGGCGTAGTCGAAGACGATGTCGGCCTGCCCCTTCGCTTCGAACTCGAGCACGGGCGCGAAGACACTCAACTCAGGCTGGTTGGGCACTCGTTCGAGCATCTTCTCAACCTGGGCCAGGCTGGACGCTCGCCACTCAGCAGTCCATCGCTGCCGGTTCTCCCGAAGGACATCCCGCGCCTTCGTCAGGTTCGCTGCCCAGATCAAGTTACCGAGCATGTCGTCGACCACAGCGACCGCTGGGGTCTTCCTAGCCTGCTCACCAGCGGTCCGCAGAACCTCCGGGGTGATGTTGTCCCATCGCCAGCCGCTCGTTCCGGCTGCCCGCCCAAACAGGCTCTGCCCTGCCAGCAAACGTGCGTTGCCGGCATCGGTTGCATGCTCCGGGGGCGACATCGTCCATTCGTTATCGAGTCGGAGCCCGGCCGCCGGGGCAGGGTGCAACACCACCGCGCCATATTTGTTCGTCTGCTCGATCACCTGACTGAGCACCGAGGTCATGGTCGTCACCACGATGGGTAGCTGGCCACGTTGGGCGTACTGTTCGAGCAGATAGTTCAGGTCCGCGAGCGCGGATGGTAGCGCCTGGCGAGTCGGTTGGTTCAACAGAATCACCGGCTGCTGAACGGCAGCGGCGGCCGTGGCCAGATTGTTGATTAACGAGGAGTGGCGCTCGTTGCGAGCTGCCGGGATGACATGGACAAGCCCGTCACGAGTGTCGACGGTGGCAGGCAGCTTCAACGGCCACAGCGGCACGTGGGCGGTCTCCGCGGCACCGGCGGAATCTCCATGGCCGCCCAGGTCTTCCACAGCGGCCGGTGCCGGCCGGGTCGAACGAACGATTGGAGTTGGCGTCGCCGCCGTGAGGAAGCGACGCGGGGAGGCCATGATCTCGTGCTTGAGATTGGTTGGCACCGGTAGCCGGATCACACCGTCGGGAATTTCGATGTACTGCGGGGACAACCACCCGTAGGGATTGAGCTTGCCACCGGGTGGATTAGTGGGTTTGATCGCGGCGAGCCAGCGCACCCTGAACTCCAGGGTGGTGTACGAACCGCCGGTGGTCTTGACACCGCCGCTGGCGGCTTTCTTTTCCCGGGTGCCGGCACTCTCGTCGTGTCGACTAATGATGTCGGCTCCCTGCAACACCCCCATGGAGGCTGTCCCCGGCCCGTCGTAGTATTCGTAATTCGTCAGCGCGAAGTCTGGGTTGATCCAGGGCATGAACGCGTGACCGGCAGAGCTCGTCGTGGTGTGGCTGTCGGTGACTGTGGTTGCCTGCATCGACTTGTCCATCACGTCATGGGTAATCCCGTGTTCCGTGACCTCAATGGGATCGACGTGCAACTCGAGGTCGGCGAAGTGGTGGTAGAACCGGTAGCGCGGGAGCAGTATCCGTTCCGTGATACCGGTGGTGAGGAGTTCGGGCAGGCGGTTGGCGAGGAACGCCGGATTGATGATGGCAAAGATCTGATCAGCGATGACGCTCTTCGGGTGGAACCATGACGAGCCAGGCGGTGCTGACCATACGTAGTTCTGCCAGAGGCTGGCCACACCCTGGGCAGCCTTGACGATCAGGCCGGCGAATGGGCTTTCGACCTCCGATAGGGGCAGGGGAGCTGTGACGGCCTCGGGCGTGGCGAGGTGAGTAACGTGATCGCGTATCGCGCCGATGCCGAAGATCAGGCCCTCCCTGGCGCGAGCCAGTGTGGCCTGGTCGATTTCCAGGCCGACACGGTGATCGGCGAGGGATTGACCGACCGGCAGGTCGAACGTCGGCACTGTTACGGGCGCGACGGCCGTCGGTGCGGCCATCTCCGGTGCCACATCAGACACGGCCTGTTGCAGTAGTCGCGGGTCGAACTTCACCCGAGTTGTAACGACATAGTCGGGATTCGGCTGGCCTTTATCGTCATCCTGGCCGACCCACCACAGGTCCTCGGTCTGGAACGCACCGGAAGTCGCCGCGTCCGCCACTGCCGTCGGTGCCGTCTCGACCGTCACCTTCGCTGTCAATCGCAGGCGTACGTCGAACGTCGCCCCTCCGGCACTTCCGACATCGCGCAGACTCTCGGGTTCGATGCCGTTGTCGTTGGCCCACTGGACCAGGCCATCACCGGAGCGCCCGGTTTCCTGGATCAGGCCAGTGCTGAGTTCCTGATGCTCGGCTTGCGTCGTCGAGCGCTTGGTTATGCCGCGTAGGTCGCCGTGCAGGTTGACCAACATGCTGTTGGCACCATCCGGTTCGGTGACGAACCATCCCCGCATGTAATCGAGAATCGTCCGCGAATCGCGGGTCTCCGCCTCCCGCCTCGTCGTGTCACTGCCGGCCCGGTTTCCGAGCCGGTGCAGACTCGGTGCCACGCCCAGATATTCGCCGCCGATCGGGGATGCCTGAAGCATGACGGTGATGGTGCGGGTGCCGGGCAGTATTGGCAGTCCCCACGCGCGCAGGTACTCGGATACCGGCACCTCGATGCGGACGCCGCCGCCGAGCAACGTGTTCACCACCGCTCCGCCAGCGGCAGGGCCTCCAAGCTTGCCAATATCCTGACGTACGGCTTTGGCGACAAAATAGCCGTACCGCTCCTCAACCGACTGCACCACCTGGGTGAGAAACCCGCTCAGGACCGGTGGCTTCGCCACTGATCCACCCCCGAGTCCGTGCCGCAGCGTCGAGGGCAGGACGTAGGTGACCGTCTTGTCGTAGTGCAGTGCCATCTGAGGCGGCATCAGCCCCAGTTCGGTGGCGTCCAGCGCATCGAAGGCCGTTTGGCCGACGGCTGGCACGCTCACGGTGCGATTTCCCCCCGTGCCCGAGGGGAGCAAGAAGTTCGCGACCGCCTGGCCCCAGCTTCCGAACACACCAGCAGCGGTTCGCAACGCCCGCTGTGCTGCCCCAGCCGGCGGGAGAGCCCACTTGGCGACCTTGCCGGCGAGGTTACGTTCGACGCGTGTCTCGATCGACACCTCGACGTGGACGTTGACGGCAGCCAGCGCCATCCGACTGACGTTCATGTGCAGTCGCCCGGAACTGCCGGCGCTCTCCACCTCGGAGGCGACCGTCTTCTCCCGTCGCTGGGCAAGCTGGGGTTGATAGCTGTACTGGTCGATGTGGATGCCGCGCAGTTTTTTGTGGATGTTGAGAGGGAACCGCATTCGCAGCCCGCCCCAGAAACCCTTCGTGACCTGGAGTCCGGTGGAGTTGACTGCCGCCACGCCCATGTCGGAGTAGGTGCCGAAGGACAGTGGTAGGCCGTTCAACTGGAAGCCGTCAGCATCCTCGAACACCAGGCGCATGCCGATGGTGGCCTTGGTCTGCTCCTGGGATGCCCCCCGGGGTGCGCTGATCGGGCCATCGTAGATTTCCAGGGCGGCAGGGCCCCCTGCTTGGTCACCTACGGAGTGCCACGGGAGCCACTCGTCGAGCCCGGCCCCGAGCAGTTGCTCGACTTTCAGGCGCAACTCCAGCGGGATAGGCCCGTGCACCATCTCGGTCAGCGCCACGACTACCTGGCTGACAAGCGTGTCGGCAGTCAGGAAGAGCGGTGTGTCCGATGGCAGCGGCTTGTCGGCTGTCGGGCGGTAGCGCAACGGGGTGCCATCGTCCCCGGCGAACGAGGCCACCCCGGCGGCCTTGAGGCTGGGCAGGTCCAGGGAGTACGGAATGTTGGTCGACTGCCCATCCTTCGCAACCGCCTTCAATGTCATGTCGGACGGGATCGACATGGTGTACGTGCCGGTCACGGGTGGCGCCCGATGGACCACGGGAAGCGCGGGCCTGACCGACCCTGGCCACGGCTGATCGTTGAGTGGCGTCACCGTTCCGGGGCCTTCCAGCTGCATCAGGAAGACCACCGGTCCGGTGAACTGGGCTTCGTCGTCGACGCTGATGCCGTGCATACCCCAGGTGGCGAGGCCACTGCTGACCTGTGTCGCCTTGCCGTATTTGCCTTGCATGATCGGCCGGAACTGCAACGACTTCAACACCTTGGTGCTGACGTGCACCAACGCCAGCATCGGCTGTAGGCCCGCCCAGATTCCCGGATCCTTGATCGACGTGGTGATGAGGTCCTGGTTACTGGTCTTGTTGGCGTCAACCTCCGACAGTGGCAGCCAGCGGACGTACTGCGGATCCTCGAAGGTGACCGACTCATCGTCAGCCAACTGCCCTCGGCGGGCCATGATGCGGACCACGACCTGGTCGCCGCCGCGCCCGCTGATGCCCTTCCTGCTCAGTGCGAATGCAACGCCCGCTGCTCCCTGAGCCCGCCGGATGAGGCTGGCCGCGCTGTCCTCATTGAGTTGATCGCGAACCCGGCGGGTGTTCTCCAATGCCATCCGAGCGTCGGCGACGCTGCTCCACCGACCGGCGTAGTGGGTCGCGGCACCGTCCTCGTGGACCACCAAGCCTGGGTAGTGGGCACGAATCAACGCCAGCACCGCTTCCACCAATGGCTGCTGGCGAGGTCCGGCTGGGCTCTGACCGGGTGAGTCGAGAGTCAGGTCCGCGATGCGAGTGACTGCGGACAGCTGCTGCCCGGGACGCACCTGGAGAGAGAGGCTCTGAGAATCGACATCTCCCGCAAGCGTCGCCAGATCGGCCCACTGCTTGGCGTCTTCCCGCAGCACCCGTTGATAGAGAGCCTGCGTCAGCTGGCTCGGGCCTTTCAACTGGTTTGGCCGGTCGGACCGTTCGAGCCACACGTTGACATCGAAAGCAACGACCGCGGTCCGCTCACCGGTGAAGCGCACCCCGGACAGATCGGAAACATCGAGGCTGGGCCCAGACCTGATTCGCACCGCGTCCAGCGTGGGCCAGGCGAAGAGGTATGGCTCCAACTTCGCGACGGACGGCAGCGCCGCGCCAGCTACCGGGAGGAGCTCGATGCCGAACGCCTGCAACAGGAGACCGGGCGGGATGTCGAAGCCGTCCGCAGCGACCTGTTCCGAGTTGTGCGAGATCGATGTCTGATCATCGATGTCCATCCACGTTGCGTCGTCGCTCTCGATGATCACACGTGGGTTGACAGGGACGAAGTGGATTGTGACGCTCGACGGGGCATGGCCCGCGATGTCACCGAAGACGATCTCGTAGCCCTTCGTCGCCGCCGCGAACGATCCGGCGACCATCATCTTCGGTTTCAGTCCCGCGAGCAGTCGTTTATGCTCGGGGCTACCCGGCTTGGCGAGGTCCGCGACGTATTCCTCGACCATTTGACGAATTTCGGAAACCCCGGAGAATGTTTGAACCGCCGAATCTCTCGGCAACTTGATCGGTGCGTCGGCAGCCACCGTGGATGCTGCGTAGGTCGGGGCACCGTAGGTCGGATGCTTCGCCTCGGAGAAGTCGGTCGCGGCCGCGTCGAGGGGTCGGGCGGTCTCCCGCGACACGAAGATTTTGACCGCGCCGGGTACCGCGGTCTGACGGTCGACGTTCTGGTTCTGAATATTGTCGGGAGAGGTGACACCAATGTTCACCGTCGCGTCGAAAGCGAACAGGTACGAGATGTAGGAGGAATTCTTGATGGTGCGTTCCGACGAGAGGGCCAGACTGAGGGTGTTGGCTTCCTCGTGCTCACTCCAGACTATCGTGGCGAGGCCGGCATACGCCTCGTTCATGGTGAAGCCCTTTTTCACCAATTCGGGCTTGTGCCCCAGGTACCAGGACAGGTTGGTGTTCGTGTCGAGGAAGTTCATGTGCCCGTGACCACGGCTGTGCCGTCCGGCGAGACTCGTCGTCTGCTTGCCGCGCATCTCCACAGCGTCGGAGACCTGCCGCCACCCGTTCTCCGTACGCCCCAGGGCGAGCGACACCGCGACAGAGTGGCCCTGGACCTCGAACGTCCATTCGTCACCGATCACGTCTGCCGCAGCCGTGAGCAGCGCTGCTCTCGTCACCACGCTACTTAGCTCAGCTGGCTTCAGTTCGATGCCAAATTGGTAGAACGCCGAGACGATCTCCGACTTGATCTTGGTGATCAACGCGTCTGTGAAATCGGCGGGCTGATCCTCAGCTCCCAAAATCGCCCGCGAGTGACCGTCCGGAACCAGCCACAATGGTGGGGCGAACTTCTCGCGCGGCTCCCAGGAGTCCGATGGGGAGGCGAGTTCCGTAACGGGAACGTCGCGACTCTCGACCGCCTTGCCGATCTCCGCCAGCGTGTCGGTCAATATCCGCCTGGCTTCGTCGACCTCCGCGTCGATGTCGGTCAGCACCCAGGGTGCACGCTGCCCGCCATCCAAGGCGAACAGGGCGGCCTCAAGCCGACCAGTGGCATGCACGAGCTGCTGACGAGCCATGTTCCGCGTCCACACGATCCCCAGCGGCGAGGAACTGCGCTGCGTGCTCGCGTCCCGCTGGTCGGTGGGAAGGTGCGTCAACCTCTCATGCAGCTCACGCACCTGGGCAGCCAGAGCAGCGTGCCATTCGGGCCGCGCCGGGAGGCCACCTGACCGTACCGACTCCGGGTGTACGCCGGAGGTGCTGTCGGCGAGGACTTGACGCCAGGAGAAGAAGCCGTGGCTCAGTTGCTCAACTGTGGTCCGCAAGCCCTCGAGGTCGGCGCCAGATGCTCGTCCGACGTTGCTGCGGGTCGCTTCAAGATGGGCCTTGAGGATCGCACGCGGCCCGACATTCTCCTGTCCGGTCGAACCGACTGGTATGAGCTGCAAGGAGCCGAGCATCCCCGCGATGCTGTGGTCGAGTGTCTCCTTCAGCCGGTCCGTCAGCGGCTGCGGCAGATCGACTCGGGCGTCCATGCCCGGGATGCTCACCGGCGGTGAAACGCTGAGCGTGATCGGGTGGCGGGGCAGGGTCGCAGCGATGGTCCCAGTCGGGGCCTCGTGGAGCAGAGCGATACCGTCAGACGCTCGCACTGCGACGATGTCCTCGGTGACGCTGTCGGTGGTGGCACGAATCCGGACGCCCTGGTAAGGCATCAGGGCGATGAGTTCGTCCAGGAGCCCCCCGATTCCGCCCTCGACAGGTCGGAGTTGTTCGGCTGGCACTCCGCTGAGATCAAGGTCGGCGAACCGGGCGCCGACAATCTGCTGCGGCAGGCCCACCTCGACCCGCGTACCGTTCCATCGCAGCTGACTCAGCATCGGCGCGCCGTCGCGGATTCGAGCCAAGACTTCGGTGTCGGTCGCGGCGTCGGGGTAGTCCGCGATCAGGTGGCGCTCCGGCAGGACGAGTACGTGATCAGCGGCGTCGGCAGCGACAGGACGAAACGTCGCGTCGATGGGCAGCAGGAAGCGATCGTTACTTCCGCCGGCCTGAGCTCTGCTCAGGCGGACCGGCAGCCGTAGTGTGTCCGCCAGGGTGATCGCGTCGGCGAGATCCAGTTGGGCGGCAGCCGATGCCGACGAGCCTGCCAGCACCGTGCGCGCCTGCACGTCGAACGACTGTGTCTGTAGGAACCGCCCGGCCGCAGACACAACGGCCGAATCCGGGACCAAGTAGACCATGTTCACGCCGGGAACCGAGCTGGCAGACATGACCTCCGGCGGCACGTCCCGCTCCAGGCTGAGGTAAGAGCCAGAGGGCACCCACTTGTAAAAGTCCTCAGGACAGCCGAAATTCGATAAATCTGGCACTCACCGCTCCTCAGCCGACGGACGGCCCAGAATGCCAGTCAGCATGAACGTCCCGCCGTAAACTCTTATTACGATCATGTTTCAGTCGCGGCGTGATCGGCCGACTATCAGCCGGTCGTGATTCGCCGCCGCATGATCCTCCTCAATCGCGATTTGACCGGCAACTTCTGATAAAAGCGGCATAGGTCGTCGAAAACTGGGTCGCCCACTGCGACACCGGCTTGCCGTCCGGAACGGACACGAACCGGGCGGGGTGCCGATCGGGCCAGCGCCGCCTAGCCTCAAGGCGTGAGCGTTTCGCCCCGACTGCGTGCCGTCAGCGACCTGCACATCAGCTATGCGGAGAACCGCGCGTTCGTCCAGGAGCTACGCCCGGACCACCCCGGCGACTGGCTGCTGGTGGCCGGCGACGTGGCCGACCGGTTCGCCGACATCGAGTGGGCGCTCGACCTGCTGAGCAGCCGGTTCGCCAAGGTGATCTGGGCACCCGGCAACCACGAGCTGTGGACGCCACCGGGCGACCCGGAGCACCTGCGCGGCGAGGCCCGCTACCGCGAGTTGGTGGCGATGTGCCAACGCCTGGGCGTCGTCACGCCCGAGGACCCGTACCCGGTGTGGGACGGCGAGGGCGGCCCCGCCACCATCGCCCCGCTCTTCGTGCTCTACGACTACACGTTCCGGGTGCCCCAGGCGAGCACCAAACAGGAGTCACTGGACATCGCGTACAAGGCCGGCGTGGTCTGCACCGACGAAGCGCTGTTGCACCCCGACCCGTACCCGAGCCGCGAGGCCTGGTGCGACGCCCGCGTCACCGAGACCGAGCGCCGGCTCACCGAGCGCGACCCGGACCTGCCGACCGTGCTGGTCAACCACTACCCGCTGATGCGCGAGCCCACCGACATCCTGTGGTTCCCGGAGTTCGCCCAGTGGTGCGGCACCGTCCGCACCCGCGACTGGCACCTGCGCTTCGGCGCGTCCACGATGGTCTACGGGCACCTGCACATCCCCCGCACGACCTTCTACGACGGCGTCCGCTTCGAGGAGGTCTCGCTCGGCTACCCCCGCGAGTGGCGGCGACGCGGCCCGGTCCCCAACCCCGTCCGCACCATCAACCCCGCCGACGACGTACGCCACCGCGAGTCCGTCACCGGGTAAGCCCGACCACCGTCGCCAGTCGCGCCACGCCCGCCGGCGCCGGCCGCGCCCGAGCAACATCGCCGATGAGAGTACGCGCCAGAGGCCGCCCCCGGACCTCAGCCGGCGCGATACTGTCCGCGTCGACGAGGGCGCGTGCCGCCCCGCGCAGGTCACCGGCGTGCAGGTAGATGCGCGCGGCGTCCAGCAGGTAGGCACCCCGATACTCGGCCGGCAACCGCCGCCACACCTCCCGGCGAACGACGCTCACGTGTCGTGCCAGTGCGCCGTCGGTGTCACCCCGTTGCGCCGCGAGGAGCACCCGCGCCATCTCCACGGTGACCGTCCCGAAGCTGGTGCCGTGCGGGTCGTCGTACCCCCGGAGGTTCGCGGCAACGCCCGCGGCCCGGTCGATCAACTCGGTGGCGCGGCGGTGCTCGCCGCAGCCAGCGGCCGCGAGGGCGGCCTGGACCAGCAACGCCCCACCCACCGCCCACACGCGACGGTCACCCGGCCCTGCGTGCTCACCCCGTCCCCGTTGATCATGAAGTTGTTGTCGACTTTGATCTCCAAAAGTGCCGCTAACTTCATGATCACCGAGGTGGAGTGTCGGTGGAAGAGCGCGGTTGGCCGCCGTGAGGGTCGCCGACAGGGCCAGCCGGTCGCGGCCCGACGCGCGTAGGGCCTGGGCCACCGCGATTGCCGCCGTCGCCGCGAGGACGGGGTCGTCTTGGGCAGCGCCCATCGCTCGGTCGGCGGCCAGCCAGGCGAGGTCGGCCTCGCCGAGCTTGACCAGCAGCAGCGCGGTGATCCGGTACGCCTGCACCATCAGCTCCGGCGACCCCGCGCCCTGGGCGGCGTCGAGCAGGTTCGGCACCGTTCGCACCAACTGCGGGTAGTGCGCGTGCTGGTACGTCAACCAGGCGTGCCCGACCTGCCGCCTCAGCTCGTGCAGGTGTGGCGGGGTCGGCGGGGTGTCGTAGCGGGCGAGGGCGGCCCGGATGTCGTCCACTCCGGTCGGGGTGCTCGTCAGGGTGCTGGGCGGTTGGCAGAGCAGCACCTCTGGGTCGATCCGCAGGACGCGGGACAGCTCCTGGATCACGGAGTACCGGTCCAGGGGGCGGACGCCGCGTTCGATCTTGTCGACCCAGCTCTTCGACCTGCGCAGGCGATCGGCCAGCATCTGCTGGGTCATCGAGCGCCGCACCCGCCAGCCGGCGACCCGTCGGCCGATGGGGAGGTCATCGCTGCTCACGCCGCCACCGCCGATCCGGGACCGCACGAGTCGTGTCGTCCACGGGTACGCGCTCCGCCTCGGCCTGAGCCAGGATGCGCTGCTTGGCAGCCTCCCGCTCGGCCGCCTCAGCCTGTTCACCCTTGCTCGCCGTCTCGTCGCCGCACCCATCGTGTCTGCCGCTCATTCCCCCACCTCACGGGTCGGGGCGCGACGTGCACATGACTGAGTTGGCCGCCGCGCCCAGCTCGCCGCTCCATTCGGAGTCATTCAGCGATGCCTAGGTGACAGCCTGTGACGATCATCGGTTGCGATCCAGACTGATCGCGTCCGCTACTGTCCTTCGAGGTGTCCGCCTGGGTCGGCGGACAGGCCAGCGGACAGCTCTAGGAACTCGTCAGCAGCGCTCGTCCTGCCGTCGACAGCAGCGATCATGTGACGCAGCTCGGCGACACGGTCAACGGCACGCTGTGACCGCGCCGAGCGCGCCAGAGCCACGGAACGACCGGCCACGACGATGGCCTGCTCAACCTCTCCGGCTTGCAGCAGCGCTTGGGTGAGCCAACCGAGATACAAGGAGGTCTCGCGGGGCGAGTCGTCGCCGTAGCGACGGATGGCGTCTTCCAAGATGGGGACCGCTCTAAGCGGCCGACGCAATTCAGTCCACACACGCCCCGCCATGACCTGCACCTCGTCCTGGGTCAACCAGTACGCCCAGGAAGGCGCATCGCCCAGGTCAACGTGCTGGTAGATCTCCGCGACGTCGCCCAGGGCCCGCTCGGCGAGACTCGCCTCTCCCATGCGCGCGTGCGCCCAGGCCACGCGCTCAAGCAGCAGAGCTTGGCCAGTGGCCTCGGCCGCATCCCTGCCTCCCACGTAGGCCGATCGAGCCAGGGTTACCGCCTCACGTCGGTTGCCGAGATTCGCTTCAAGGTAGGAGAGGCTGCTGAGGCAGTTGGCTGCGCTCGCAGGGTCGCCACCAGCGTGTGCGGCGCGCATCCCGGTCAGGTAGTAGTGGCGTGCCTCAGCAACCCGGCCAGAATCCTCGGCGACGAAGCCCGCCAACTGACACAGGTCAGCAATGACGACGAGCAGCCGTCGATCTACTGCTTCCCTGTAGCTGCCCACACGCAAAAGGTCGGCGGTGGCGGCCAACTCGGCGTAAACCATTGCGTAGGTCTTGGCACCGCCCACGTGGTCGTCCAGCCGCCGAAGCTGACGAACCCGGTCCTCAATCCGAGCCACCGTTTCGTCCCCGACACGCCGGCCCGCGCTCAGCTCATATCGCTGCGGTGGCTCAGTGATCAGCCACTGATGGGCCAGCGCGGCAGCGTTCTCGGTCGTAGGCGCCTGCGTGACGAGCAGGTCTGCGAGCTGATCGGCATCGCGTCGCAACGATTGCACCCCACCGCTGGCCGCCCGCTTTCCCTCGACATAAGGGACCGCAGCGAGCGCGAGCAGTGTCCCGTCCGCTGCCAAGGCGGTGTCCAAGCGCTGGGCGGTACTCAGGGCCGGAGTCTTCCGACCGCAGGCCAGGTCGTGAAGGTAGCTCTTGCTGTAGAAGGTCTGCTTAGCCAATGCACGATAGCTGATCCCACGATTCATGATCAGCGTGCGGAGTCGATCGGCGAAGGACGAGGCGGATTCCGACATTACTGCTCCCGACAGGGCTGGGCGGGCAACGCGGATCTCGGCAACAGCCATTTCGGACAATACCCTCGCCGTCGTACCCCAAGCTACAGGACATGCGCCGAGCCTTCCCCAGCATAAATCGAAGCGCCTATTCAAGGCAGGACTCACGTTCGCCATCCGGCGTTCAGGACTCGTCCGCGACCACCAGTTGTAGCCCGAGCCCGCGTGTCGGCGACGTCGGGGGCTGATGAGGTCGAGGCTGCGCACGCTTCACGTCGACGGTCGGGAGTTCACCTGGCAGGCCGACATTCGGTCCGCAGCTGGCCCGGACGGTCGTCTTCACCGCTGTATAAGGCTTCGCGTGTGGGGTGCGGGAAAGACCGGTCGCGCCCTACAGGTCGACTTAACCGAGCGGCCCGTCGTTGCTTCTGAGCCTGGGTACGTCGAGACCGACATGCACGGCAGCGGGGAGACGTACCCCTACCCGACAGCCGAGGATGTACGCGATCTGTCAACGCCGGTTGAAATTTTCACGCGGCGTCGACACGATCTTGTCCATTACGGCCTCGGCGCTGGATGGACGCCGCAGGCGTTGGGTGGGACCTTCAGAATCGCGCCACCGACCGAACTTGAGCTACCGCGATTTGTCATCACCGAGCTTGTGTGAACGTCGACCAGCACCGCTAGACGAGTAAGTCCGAAGTCTGGTCAGTGGTCGTAGGCGATTAGGGATCTGGTCACGGGTTGGCCGGTGGTCCGGTTGTGCCAGATCGCGGCGGTCATCGCGAGGAGGCGTTGCGCGATGCGTGCGGTGACGCCTTC
>NZ_JBICTE010000046.1:0-41295 GCF_043197485.1 Micromonospora sp. NPDC049102
CCGCCTAACCACCGCTACACCACGACCCATCCCACGCCGCTTCGCGACGCGGGATGCTGCCGCGTGTCTACGTACGGTTCGATTTTCGAGTTAGGAAACCGATGCTCTATCCCCTGAGCTACGGGGGAGCGAGGGCCAAGTCTAGCGACCTTGGGGTTTCCCTGGGTGGCAGGGAGTGGCCCTCGCGTACCCGCGCCTCCCGCACCCCTGTCCGCCCAGTCCAGGAGCACGCCGGGTCCGGGAGCTGATCGCTCCGACCGGACCCGGCGTCACCCGGCCGTCAGCCGTTCATCTTGGCGAGGTGCCGCTCCTTCGCCTGAGCGAACACCTGCTTCACGGGGTCGAGCGCCTGGACGAACTCCAACTGCTCACCCTCCGGACCCTTGCAGTAGATCAGGGCCCAGCCGTTCGACTTGCCCTCCCGGATCTTGTTGGTGTTGGAACTCGCCGGCGCGGCGAGACGGGCCGCGTCGGTTCGTACCGTCACGACCCGGTTGGCCTTGACCTGGCTCATGCCCCGTCGGGCGCTCTCCGCCTCCAGGTCGGCGATGAACTTGTTGAAGTCGACGTCGTCGCGGATATGGAAGCAGATGTGCATGGAACGCGGGTAGGCCGGGCTCATCCGGTCGCGCGGCTGCGCGAAACTCCGGCCGGTGCCCTGCGGCTGGTTCGCGTCGCGGTACTGCAGGAGTTCGATCACCACGTTGTCGAACTGCACGAACCGTACGTCGAGACGCTGTTGTCCACCGGCAAGGTCGGGAACCCCGATCGATTTCGGATCGACCTTCTGCTCGGCGGCGAGAATCTCCTGGTCGGTGAGGATCGTGTTGTGGATCGCCTGCCCCTGGAAGTCGCCGTCCCGCATCACCTCGGTCCCGCCGAGCACCTCGGTGTAGAACTCGAACGCACGCTCCATGTTGTCGACCGTCAAGCCGAAGTGCTGGATGCCCTGCAGGCGCAGGCCGAGCGCGACGCCGTCCGGGTTCGGTCGGGATGCCGGCGTGCTCGGCGCGGCCGGAGCGGCACCGCTCTTCGCGGCCTCGCAGCCGGCCACAGTGGCCAGCGCGGCACCTGCGCCGGCCACCGCGAACAGACTACGCCGAGAGATTTTCGACGAGGTCACTTCTTCCACCCTGACATCCCTTCGAATGACCGCCCTACGGATACCTATGAGTTTGATGGGAGCGAATTGACGAACACTTCATTTCCACTTCAGCCGAGCGCGATCACCGAGCCCGAGAATTCACTGAGAATGGCACGTTTAAGCAGTTCGCCCGTTGGGCATTATCTTCTAAATTTGGCCGCCGCTTTCCCAGGGTGGAAGCTTATGACCCGAGGATCTTGGCGGCTTCGTCTACCGGCGGGGACTTTCGAGGCGGGGGTTCCTGACAAGCGCCGCGTTGGCGGCGACCGGAGTGTCGTCCGCCTTTGGTCTGCTGCCCGGCGCCGCTCGGGCTGCCGGCAGTTATCAGAGGCCGTGTGGAAATGTGCGGATCTCAAGCTCCTGGCAGGATCACCGGGACCGGTACTCCCGTCATGGCCGCGGCGACCGGCACGATCCGTTTCGTGAAGACCGACACCTGCACCTGTCGACGATCACCGTCTCCACCGGCCAAGGTGTGTCACGAGGGCAGACGATCGCCTACACCGGCGCTTCGGCGAACGGCAGTGACTCCGGAGTCGGCCCGCATGTAGTTCCCCAGGGCACCAGCAAGCCGCGAGCGGTGGTCCTCGGTGGCGACAGCAACGCCGCCGCTTCGGTGCCGCCACCCGGAACTGGGCGAACCCGATCAGGAGCCGACAGGGCGGATGCCACCGCGCTCAAGGGTGTTGACCAGGTCCAGCACCGGGTGCCCGCCGACCAACGGCAGTTCGGACTCGTTCTTCGGCGCGGGCTGGCCGGTCCGGCCCGTACCCCCGGATGGTGCCGGCCCGGCGCGGAGGTGGTCCTCCGCGCCGGGCCGTGACACGGGTCGTGGTCAGGAGGCGGCGCAGCTCGCCGTCGCGCCCGGACCGGTGCCGGTGCCCTGGAAGCCGAAGTTGGTCGACTGCCCGGCGCCGACGCGTCCGTTGTAGCCCACGTTGGTATACCGGATGGTGCCGCTGGTGCCGCTGGCCTGGGCGTTCCAGACGCCGGTGACCGCAGCGCCGCTGGGCAGTGTGACGGTCACGGTCCAACCGTTGATCTCCGTGGAGCCGGCGGTCACGTTCACGCTGGCGGTGAAGCCGCCGGACCACTGGTTGACGGCCACCGACGCGGAGCAGCCGTTACCGGTCGGCGGCGGCGTCGTGGGGGGCGGGGTGGTCGGCGGCGGCGTCGTGGGGGGCGGCGTGGTCGGCGGGGCCGACGTCGGCGGCGGGGTCGTCGGTGGGGCCGTGGTGGGCGGGTTGGGCACACCGTCGGCCAGGCTGTAGGCCAGGTCGGGCTGGAACGAACCGGCCGTGTAGCGGCAGCCGTCCGCCTCGCCCGGAGGCTTGACCCAGAGGTACGCGTCGATGTTGTTGTCGCCGGTGTTCGTCGTCGGGTACATCCCGATGCGCCGGTCGGTGTTGTCGTCGCCGCACCAGTCTCCGCTGGCGCCGCCGTTGCGGCTGGTGTCGATCACCTGGCGCTTGCCCGAGATGCCCATGCCGTTGAGGGAGGAGATGACCGCCCGGCCGAAGTTCACCTCGCTGGAGGTCGGGTTGTAGTTCGACACGTTGCTGAAGAAGCCGTCGGCGTACTGCACGCCGGCCGCCCGGAGCCGGTTGGCCGTCTCACCCGCGCTGTTCCAGGTGGAGTGGCCGGCGTCGAGGTAGACCTTGGCGTTGGGGTTGGCCGACTTGATGGTGCGGGTGGCCGTCGAGATCGCCTGGCTGCGGGCGTTGATCTCACTGCTGTTCAGGCAGGTCAGCAGGGCGAGCGAGTCGGTCTCCAGGATGATGATGAGCGTCTGGTTGCCCAGTCCGCGGGAGAAGTTCGACACCCACGTCTGGTACTGGTTGAGGTCTGGCGCACCACCGGCGCTCGCCCCGCCACAGTCCCGGTTGGGGATCTGGTAGACCGCGAGCACCGGGATCTGCTGGGCCGCGTTGGCGGCGCCGACGTACGCGGCGGCCTCGGACTGCGCGGTCGAGATGTTGAAGTTGGCGAACCAGCGGGCCTGCGGCTGACTCGCGATCTTGTCGCGGATGACTGCGGCACGCGAGTCGCCGGGGTTGGCGGCGACCCAGCGGACCACCGCCGAACTCGGGTCGCGATAGAGCGATCCGGAGATCGTGCCGGCCGACGCGCCGCTGACGGCGAGGCAGACGCCGGCGGCAGTGGCGCCCGCCACCGCCGCCACGCTGATGGCCGTCGATCTGCGACGCCGGAGGGAGAGGATAGCCACGTCGTGTTTCCTCCTAATCACATTGATGTATCTAAGTTTATGGGAGCGTTCCCATGAAGGTAGCGGAGGGGCGGGCCGGTGCCAAGATGCGCGAAACTTTCGGTACGACCGGAGACGGCCCACCAGCACGGCAGCGCCCGGCGGGTGCCGCTGCCGAACTGCCGGCCCTGCACGCCGATGCGACGCGATGATTCCCGACGACGATCCATCGCGCTCGCTGACCGTGGCGATCCCCGACGATCCCGGCACGACGTTCATCTCGCTGGCGGGCAACACGTACGCCATGCTGATCACCGGTGAGCAGACCAACGGGGCGTACTGCCTGATCGAGATGCGCGTGCCGGACGGTGGTGGCCCGCCGCCGCACCGGCACGACTTCGAGGAGATGTTCACGGTCCTGGAGGGCGAGATCGAGTTCACCTTCCGGGGCGAGAAGCACGCGGCTGGGGCGGGGTCCACCGTCAACATCCCGGCCAACGCCCCGCACAACTTCCGCAACGTCTCTGGCGCGCCGGCCGGCATGTTGTGCATGTGCACGCCCGCCGGCCAGGACGAGTACTTCATGCGCGTCGGCGACGTCGTCGCGGGCTGGGACGCGCCGCCGCCGCACCTGTCGCAGGAGCAGCTCGCGGAGCGGCGCCAGCGGGCCGTCGACCTGGCGCCGAATTACCGCAGCGAGCTTCTGTAGCCGACCCGGCGGCGACCGCACCCGCATGTGCGATCACCGCAGGGGCACAGCGGAACCCTCGCTACGGGCGTAGCGCCTTGGCGGCGGGCGTCCAGGTCGACTCGTTCCTGACGTCGGCCACCGTGATCCCCCCTGGCGATCTTCTCCAGCTCGGCCTGGGGCAGCCGGTTGCCGCGACCCACGGAGCTGATCTGGAGGACGACCGTGCCGTCGGCGTTCCAGATGTTGCAGAAGCCGCCGTCAGCGTTCCGGTCGCCTCCGTCGGACGCCTTGGCACCTGGTGGCCCCGGGCTCGGACGACTGGTTGGAGCTGGTGTTCGGCGTGACGAAGATGTGGAACCCGTTCGCGATGCCGTCCTCGGTGGCGTCGTAAGGCGAGGTCAGGCCCGAGGTGGGCGCGGCCGGCTTGGTGTACGTCGCGCCTCCGTAGTCACCGACACGGGCGGCCGCGATGCCGCTCAGGCCGGGCATTGCGTGCGAGCCGATCTGCAACGGCGCGTAGCGTCGTACCCGGTGAAGGTGAAGTGGAACGGCTCGGGATCGGGCCACGCGGCCTGGCCGGGCGCGGACGTCGCCGCGCCGGCCGGGGCCGGCGTGATGTTCCGCCCGGCGCTCAGGGTGGGCAGCACGAGCACACCGGCGACCGCGACGGCGACGAGACCGGCCGCGCCGGCAGACGCGAATCCGGCGCGACGACGCCGCACGGCCCGCCGCCCCAATGCGATGATGTCGTCGACGGTACGGGCCATCGGGGGCTCGTCGCCCGTGACGGTGTCCACGAGATCACGCAGCTGCACTGGTCCACTCCTTGATCGGCTTCCCGGTGAGACTGACGCGTTCGCCGCCGAGTGACTCGCGCAGCTTCGCCAGGCCACGGGAGGCCTGACTCTTGGCCGCGCCGACCGTGCAGTCGAGGACACCGGCCGTGTCCTCAGGTTCACGTCGGCTGCCTCCTCATGACGGAGGTAGAACGGAAACCCGGCACCAGGAAGTTGCACCGGCCGGAGGAGTAGTTGCGCGACCACTCCCAGTGGCGTCGCCGGAGCGTCGCGAGTCGCGCCGAGCCCGTTCCGAACCAACGCCGCCGCTCGAAAACCCGGCCTCGGAAGCGATTGCTTATGCTCGACGGGTGAAGGACAGCGAGCAGGCGGTGCTGACCGGAGTGTTGCAGGCCGCTGAGGACGCCGCCCCCGTGGAGGCGGTCGAGGCCGTCACCGGCACCATCGCCCAGGCGCTGCACGCGTCCAGCGTCTCGCTGCTGATCGCCGACCTCAGCGGCCGAGCACTGGTCCGGCTGACCCACCAACCGACCCCCGACGGCTCGGGCCGTCGCCAGGACGAGGAGGCCGCTGAAGTCCTGCCGTTCGATGGCGGCCCCTACGAGCAGGTCCTCCGTCAGCAGAGCACCCGGGTGATCCCCGGTGATGGCCGGTGGACCGTGCTGGCGCCGGTCACCGAACGCGGCGAGGCGATCGGCCTGCTGGAGATAGAACTTCCCCACGAGCCGGACGAGTCGATAATCGCGCAGGTCGCCCGCACCGCGCACGCGCTGGCGTTCGTGGTCATCGCCAACCGCCGGCACACCGACCTGTTCGAGTGGGGTCAGCGCAGCACCCCGTTCACCCTCTCCGCGGAGATCCAGCGCCGGCTGCTGCCCGCCGCGTTCACCTGCGAGGCGGGCGCCTTCGCCCTGTCCGGATGGCTGGAACCGGCGGCCAGCGTCGGTGGGGACACCTTCGACTACAGCCTGGCCCGGGACCTGCTGCACCTCAGCGTCACCGACGCGATGGGGCACGGCGTTGCCAGCGCGCTGACCGCCACCCTCGGGGTGGGCAGCCTGCGCAACACCCGCCGCCGCGGCGACAGCCTCGTGGCGCAGGCCGACCAGGCCAGCCGGGCCGTCGCGGAGCACGCCAACGTGCCCGGCGCGTACGTGACCGCCGTGCTCGGCCGGCTGGACCTGCATGCCGGCCGCTGCGAACTGCTCAACGCCGGGCACGTCCCGCCGGTGCTGGTCCGTGGCGACCGGGTCGTACCGGTGGAACTGCCCAACAACTTTCCGCTGGGCATGTTCCCCGAGGAGCCCTACCGCAGCGGGGAGATCGCCCTGCTGCCGGGCGACCGCTTGGTGATCGTCACCGACGGGGTGCGGGAACGCAACGCCGCCGATCTGGACCTGGCCGGGGCGCTGCTCGAGATCACACATCTGCATCCGCGCGAGGCGGTCCGGGCGCTGTCCGACGCCGTGCTGGCGGCAGCCGGGCCGGTGCTGGCCGACGACGCGACCCTGCTCATCATCGACTGGTACGACGACCACGGGCCGCGCCGCAGCGCCGCCGGCGCTGACATCGCCCGCGCCAGCGCCTTCTGAACGACGCTCAGGGCGCCGCCGGGGACGCCTCCTCGGCGTCTTGCACGGTGTCGAAGGAATCGATGACCCGGTCCACCGACGTGATCGAGAGCACCTTGCGCACCGCCGGACGGACACCGGCCAGACCGAGCCAACCGTCCCGCGCCCGCATCTCCTTGTAGGCGACCACGAGTGCGCCCAGGCCGCTGGAATCCATGAACCCGACGTCGGTGAGGTCGACCACCACCACCCGGGCGCCGCTCTCCACCACCTCGAGCAGCCCGTCCCGCAGCCGAGGCGTGGTGCTCATGTCCAGGTCGCCGGCGACCTCCACCACCGTGCCGACGTGCCCTCGCCGGGTTGCCAACGCGAATTCCACCTGTCCCCCTCCCGTGCGCTACGCCGGCCCGCTCCGCGGCGCCTGATCGGTGTTCGCCTCCACCGTGCCAGAAACCGAGACCGACCGCCCGCACAGGGTCCTGACCCGTCAGGGTGGCAGCGGGTATCAGAGCGCCCGCACCTGGGTATGACAGGGTGGTCCGGGCTGGCGACGCCCGGGCCTGGGAGGGAGCTACGCGATGCGGGTGGGCATGACGCTGGCACTCCCCCGCCAGGCGTCGACGGTGGCCCGCGCCCGGCAGATACTCGCCACCCTGCTGAGCCTGACCGATGTCGCCGACGACGTCCGCGCCAACCTGGCCGTGGTGGTCAGTGAGGCGTGTTCCAACGCGGTGATCCATGGCGATCCCGACAGCACCGTCGACATCGCCATCCGTATCGACGACGACGTGTGTCTGATCGAGGTCGGCAACCGGGGCCGCGCGCCGGACGCCGCCAAGCTCCACGCCGACCTCCCCGCGCCGCTCACCATCGGCGGCCGAGGGCTGCCGCTGATCGCCGCGCTCTCCGACACGGCCACCTTCGTCGCCGGGCCACCGGACCGGGTGCTGCTGCGCATCACCAAGAGCCTCAGCGAGGTACGGGCAGCGCCCTAGCACCGGACCCTCGCGGCACGCCGCAACCCACTCGACACAGCATTGACATATTTCACTGCCAGATCTAGCGTCGGGGCCGAATCGATTCGGCCGTGGACCGGCGCTCCGGCACCGTCCGACGGTCGGCCGCGTGGCGTTCGGGCGTACGGCGTGGGCCACCGACGATTCGACGACCCTCTGGTCCCGCTTGGGCGGCGAGGCCAGCGGTGGAGAACCCGTGGCGACGAGCCGACTGGCCGCCGTGGGCACACCGCGTCGGGGGTTCTTGTCCGCGCCGAGCGGCGTCGGCGGCGGTGAGCGGTGGCGTGTCGTGGCCGCCGTGGATCCCTTCACCTTCACTTCGTGCCGATTGGCGGAGCCCATCATGACAAGACGTAGACCCATCCTTGGTTCCCTTGCGACGGCGGCGCTCGTCGTCGCGACCGTGGGGGCGGCGATAGTGACCGGCGGTGCGAGCACCACCGCGTCGGCCGCGAACGTCACGGCGGCCGCGGCCACCGCCGGGTGCGGCAAGGCACCCACGTTGACCAGCGGTCAGCGGTCCATCCAGAGCGGCGGCCAGAACCGCAGTTTCATCCTGCGGATTCCCGACAACTACGACCGGAACCACCCGTACCGGCTGATCTTCGGATTCCACTGGAACGGCGGCACCATGAACGACGTCGACGGTGGTGGGTCGGACGGGGCCGCCTGGTCCTACTACGGCCTGCGCTCGCAGGCGAACAACAGCACGATCTTCGTAGCCCCCCAGGGGAACGGCAACGGCTGGGCCAACCCGGGCGGCCAGGACGTCACCTTCGTCGACAACATGATCAGCCTGATCGAGGCCGACCTCTGCGTCGACACGACGCAACTCTTCGCGCTCGGCTTCAGCTACGGCGGCGGCATGAGCTATTCGCTGGCCTGTTCCCGCGCCGGCGTCTTCCGCGCCGTCGCGGTCTACTCGGGCGGGCAGCTCAGCGGTTGCGGCGGCGGCACCCAGCCGATCGCGTACATGGGAATCCACGGCATCGGGGACCCGGTCCTCAACATCTCCGCCGGGCGGTCCCTGCGCGACACCTTCGTCCGGAACAACGGGTGCACCGCGCAGAGTCCTCCCGAGCCGAGAGCGGGCAGCCTGACCCACATCACCACCACCTACTCCGGCTGCCGGGCCGGCTATCCCGTGGTGTGGGCGGCCTTCGACGGCGGGCACACCCCCGGGCCGGTGGACGGCGGCGGGGACAGCGGAGCGCGGACCTGGACCAAGGGCGAGGTGTGGAGGTTCTTCACCCAGTTCGGCAGCACCGATCCGACGCCGAGCCCGAGCCCGACCGTGTCGCCCACCGGCAACCCGACCACGCCGCCGCCCAGCAGCACCTCGGCGGTGCGCAACACGGCCTCCGGACGTTGCCTGGACGTCAACGGCGGCTCGCAGGCCAACGGCGCGACGGCGATCATCTGGGACTGCCACGGTCAGAACAACCAGAGCTGGACCTCGACGGCCGCGCAGGAGTTGCGGGTGTTCGGCGGCAAGTGCCTCGACGTCAACGGCGCCGCCACGGCGAACGGCAGCTCGGTGATCATCTGGGACTGCAACGGCCAGTCCAACCAGCGGTGGCGGTTCAACTCCGATGGCTCGATCACCGGAGTCGGTTCCGGTCGGTGCCTCGACCTGGTCAACAACGGGACCGCCAACGGCACGCGCGTCCAGATCTGGGACTGCAACGGCGCCGCCAACCAGCGGTGGAGCCGGAGCTGAGCCCAGCGACCATCCTCGGAGCACGACGGTAGGGGTCGTGGTGCTGCCGCACCACGGTCCGGTTCGGCGGCGGGGCCATCCGGTTCCGCCGCCGAACCACCCGGACCGCACGCACGGCATTCATCAAATCTTTTCGCTGCGCCGCCCGAGTCCATCGACGCAAATGGTGGTAGACGCGCGTGGTTGAGGCGTTGACCCGCGATCTATGCGGTGCTTAACATATGACGTCTACTCATCAACGATCTTCGATCATCGGCCGCTGTGCCATGCGACAGCTCGACAACCTGCCGTACGGCTTCGGGCGTCCGGAACGGTCAGGGAGGCGAATCAGATGTTCCGTAGAGAGGGCCAGCGGCGCGGCGCGGGCGAGGCGGCACGCCGGTCATGGCGACACACGCGGCGTCCACGTCGGTTAACCGCCGCGCTGGTGGGGGCGCTCATGGGGGCGGCAGCCGTGTTGACCGCCGTCGCCTCCCCGGCACAGGCCGCGACCGCCATCACGATCAACGGCGGGTCCGGTGGACGGGCGCTCGACGGGATCGGCGCGGTCAGTGGCGGTGGCGGCAACAGCAGGCTGCTTATCGACTACCCGGAACCGCAGCGCAGTGACATCCTGGACTACCTGTTCAAGCCGGGCCGTGGCGCTGCGATGCAGCTGCTCAAGACGGAGATCGGCGGCGACACCAACTCGACCTCCGGCGCGGAGCCCAGCCACGAGCACACCCGGGGCAGCATCAACTGCAACCGGGGCTACGAGTGGTGGCTGATGGAGCAGGCGCGGACGCGCAACCCCAACATCGCCCTGGCGGGCCTGGCCTGGGGAGCGCCGGGCTGGATCGGCAACGGCAACTTCTGGTCCACCGACTCGATCGAGTACCTGGTCGCCTGGCTGGACTGCGCGGGCACCCACGGGCTGACCATCAACTACCTCGGCGGGTGGAACGAGAAGGGCTACAACGCCACCTGGTACAAGAACCTGCGGTCCACCCTGAACTCCCGCGGCTACAGCAACGTCAAGATCGTGGCCTCGGACGACTTCGGCTGGGGCGCCGCCGACGAATCACTGCGCGACCCGGCGTTCGCCAACGCCGTGCAGGTCTTCGGCAGCCACTACGTCTGCGGCTACCGCAGCGCCCAGACCAGTTGCCCCAGCTCCAACAACGCGATATCCACCGGCAAGTCGCTGTGGGCCAGCGAGAACGGATCCGACGACTACAACGCCGGCGCGCAGGCGCTCGCCCGGGGCATCAACCGTGGCTACATCGACGGCAAGATGACCGGCTACATCAACTGGCCCGCCATCGCCGCCATCACCCCCAACATCCCGTGGGCGACCACGGGCGTGGCGGTGGCGCAACAGCCCTGGTCCGGTGCCTACTCCATCGGCAAGAGCACGTGGGTGATGGCGCAGACCACGCAGTTCACCGCCCCGGGCTGGCGCTACCTCGACGGATCGACCGGCTACATTGGCGGCAACCGCAACAACGGCAGCTACGTGTCGCTGAAGTCCACCAACAACAGCGACTACAGCACCATCATCGAGACGATGGACGCCGGGTCGGCACAGACCCTCGACTTCACCGTCACGGGCGGGCTGTCCACCGGCGCCGTGCACGTCTGGTCGACGAACGTCAGGTCGAACAACACCGCCGACCACTTCGTCCGGGGTAGCGACCTCACGCCGAGCGGCGGGCGCTTCTCGCTCACCGTCCAGCCCGGATACGTCTACAGCATCACGACCACCAGCGGGCAGGGCAAGAGCACGGCGACCAGCCCCGCGCAGGGCACTCTTAAGCTGCCGTACAGCGACACCTTCGACAGCTACGACGTCGCTCGCGAGGCCCGCTACCTGATGGACCAGCAGGGCTCGTTCGAGATCGCCGCCTGCGGCGGTGGCCACTCGGGTCGGTGCGTACGACAGATGTCCGAGCAGACGCCGATCTTCTGGACGTCCGGCCAGGCCGAGCCGTACACGTTGCTGGGCGACCTGAGCTGGCGCAACTACACGGTCTCCTCCGACGTCATGCTGGAGAAGTCCGGTTACGCGCAGCTCATCGGACGCGCCAACACGTACAACCACCAGGGGCCGCAGAACCTCAACGGCTACTACTTCCGGGTGACCGACGGTGGCGCGTGGTCCATCCGGAGCAACAACACCAGTGGTAACTGGCGCACGCTGGCCAGTGGGAACACCTCGGCGCTGGGCACCGGCCGCTGGCACACGCTGGCGCTGACGCTCAACGGGAGCACCCTCACCGCGAGCATCGACGGCACCACCGTCGGCACGGCCTCCGACTCAACCTGGGTCGCCGGTCAGATCGGATACGGCACGGGCCAGGGGGTCACCGCGCAGTTCGACAACCTCTCGATCACGCCGGTCGGCAACTCCGGTGAGCCGGGTCCGACCGGGACCATCCGGGGCGCGGGCTCCAACCGGTGCCTGGACGTCAACGGCCAGAGCCAGGCCGACGGTTCGGTCGTGCAGATCTGGGACTGCAACAGCGGGGCCAACCAGCAGTGGACGCTCACCTCGAGCAACCAGCTCACCGTCTACGGCGACAAGTGCCTCGACGTTGCGAGCACCGCGACGGGGAGCCGCGCCCGGATCATGACCTGCAACGGCGGCAGCGGCCAGCAGTGGCGCGTCAACGGCGACGGCACGATCACCGGGGTCGCCTCGGGGCTCTGCCTGGACGTCAACGGCGCGGGAACCGCCAACGGCACCGCCGTCCAGATCTGGACGTGCACCGGCGGCAGCAACCAGCAGTGGATCCGCGGCTGACCGACAGGAGTCCGATCGAGGACCCCGTACCCGATTGACTGGCTGGCTGCCGGCCGCTCACCTGAGCGGCCGGCAGTCGCCTTTCCGGGCGGCCGCCGCGGGCTCCACGTCGGAGGGTGAGGGCGTATCGTGTGGTGGCCGCGCCGCCGCCGGTGTCATTTCCCGAGGCGGCCGTCAGCCGTCACACGGGGGAGGTCTGATGGCGCAGTTTCCCAGCGCCGATTTCGGGGCGGCGACCGAGCGGTTCGTCGCCTCCTGGTCGGCCGGCATCTCGGAGCGGGCCGCCCGGGCGCACGAGTTGTCGGAGCGCGTGGCCGCGATGTCGGCGACCGCCGAGGGCGCGGAGGGCGCCGTCCAGGTCACCGTCGCCGCGTCCGGCGCGATGACCGACCTGCGGCTCGACGACCGGGTGCTGCGCTGGCGGGCCGACGAGATCGCCGCCGAGGTGCTGGCGGTGATGCGCCGGGCGCAGGGGCGGTTGGCCCCGCAGGTGGCGGAGGCCGCCGCGGAGACCGTCGGCGCCGACTCCGAGACCGCCCGCGCCGTCGTGGGCAGCTACGAGACGCGCTTCCCGGAGGTGCCCGAGGAGGACGAGCAGGGGTACGGCCCCTGGGGTGACCGTGGGCGCTGAGGCAGCCGGGTTCGAGGTCACCACGGCGGCGGTGACCACCCATGCCCGTTCCGTCGACCGGGTCTCCGGGGGTATCGGCGTCGCACACGACGCGGCGGCGTACGTGCGGATGGGCGGCGACGCGTACGGGCACCTGCCTGTCTGCCAGGCGATCCCCTTCCTGTTGGACTTCCTCCAGGGCCCGGCCGCCGACGCGCTCGCGGCGGCCCAGGAGGCGCTGCACAGCGCGGCCGGAGCGCTCGACGCGACGGTGGACGCCTACCACGACACGGATTCGACGATCTCCGCCTCCCTCGGGCGGATGCACCGGTGAGCACCGATGTCGCAAACCCGCTGATCGCCGCCCGGCAGGACACCACCACCTCGTACAGCGGCCTCGGCATCGTCGAGAGCCTCGTCGACCTGCGCAACGGCATCGAGAGCGGTTCCTGGGTCGACCTGAGCATCGGCGGCTTCGGCACGTCGATGGAGGTGCTGGCGACCTGCGTCGACCCGGTCGGTTCGATCGTCTCGTGGGGGGTGGCCTGGCTCATCGAGCACGTCAAGCCGCTCTCCGACGCCCTCGACTGGCTGGCCGGCGACCCGGACCAGATCACCGCGTACGCGCGGACGTGGCACAACGTCTCACGGCAGGTCGGCGACCAGGCCCTCGCCCTGTCCGAGGCGGTACGCACCGAGATCGCCACCTGGACGGGCCCGGCGTCCGAGGCGTACCGCCGCTACAGCGACCAGCACCTGCGCCACCTGGCCGGTCTGGCGGACGCCACCGATCTGATCGGCACCGTCGTCGAGGGCGCGGGCCTGCTGGTGGCGCTGGTCCGGGAACTGGTCCGCGACCTCATCGCCGACTTCGTCTCGGTCCTCGCCGTCCGGCTGTGGGTGTGGCTGGCCGAGGCCGGGCTGACCCTGGGTGCGGCCACTCCGCTGGTCGCGGCACAGGTCTCCTCGCTGGTCGCCAAGTGGGCCGCCAAGGTCGCCGGGCTCCTCACGGCGCTGGCCCGCAGCGTCAGCCGCCTGCGGCCGATCCTGTCCAAACTCGGCGAACTGCTCGACACCCTCCGTACGGCGCTGCGGGGCCTGCGACGTACCCCGGGTGGGTCGCACTCCACCGACATGCCGGCACCCGGCCCGGGTGCCCGTGGCTACACCGACCCCGCGGGTGGCGGCGGGCAGTCACCGCCGTGGGCCCGTCAGGACGACTGGCCACCCGACGTCGACCGCGAGCCGGGACGTCCGGGCGGCGGACCGCCCGGTGGCGGCGGACCGCCGCACGGCGGCGGTGGAGGTTCCGACGGTGGTACGACGCGCGGTGGCGGCTCGGGAAGCCACGGCGACTCGGGGCACGACGGCGGCTCGGGGCACGACGGCGGGGAGCCGGCGGACCTCGACGGGTCCGACGCGCCGGAGCCCGGGTCCGGTGCCGATCCGCAGGTGCCCGATCATGCGAGTGACGCCGAGTTGCGGCTGCTCGGCAGGGAGGTGCAGAGCATGACCGAACTCGACCCCGGCGGACACGTCAACGACGCGTACGACGTCACGTTCACCGACGGCACGCACGGCGTCTACAAGCCGAACGTGCCGGAGAACGAGTTCGTCCAGGTGCGCTCGACCATCCCGGAGAACCAGTTGGCCGCCCGTGAGGTCGCCGCCTCGCGTCTGGACGAGGACCTGGGCTTCGGCCTGGTGCCGACGACGGCGCGCTGGGACGGTCCGCACGGGGCCGGTTCGATGCAGGAGTTCGTGGAGAACGCCAGCCCCGGTCGGCCCCCCAACGCCTACCCGGCCGCCGAGAGCGAGCGGATGGCGGTGCTCGACTACATCAGTGGCAACACCGACCGGCACATGGGTAACTATCTGACCGGACCCGACGGCCGCCTCGTCGCCATCGACCACGGCTACTCGTTCCCGGAGTCGAACGGCGAACCACTGCGCTCGGACTTCGTCACGCAGCAGATGAACCGGCCGCTCAGCCCGGAGACGATCGCCCGCATCCAGGACACCGACCCGGCGGTCCTGGCCGACCGGCTCCGCGGCACCGGCCTGAGTGAGCAGGCGCTGTCCGGTGCGATGGACCGTTTCAACGAGATCCGTGGCCGAGGCATGATCACGGGCGAGGCGTGGAACGCCTTCCGCCCGCCGAGCCCGTGGTGAACACGCCGTGGCGAACGAGGAGGCAGGCATGACCGAGCAGGTGGCGACCAGGGTGGCGCTCTACACGTTCGCCCAGCACACCAATCGCCGGGTGGCCGAGTTCCGTTGGCAGCCGGGCCAGCCGGTGTCGCTGACCGTCCTCGACCCGGAATGGGGGGCGCTCGCACAGGACTTCTACGACAACGGCGTGCCGGTCGGGCCGCAGCGGGTGCTGCCGGAGGCCGGTCCGGAGTTCATGCGCGCCCTGCTGCAACGTTTCCGGATGAGCTACTACAAGTTCGTGGACGAGAGCGGCTGACCCACGCCTCCCCCGGCGGTTCGGCGACTCCTTTCGTATCCTGGCGAGGGTGAGCGGACCGTGTCGCAGTGGTCCTTCGACGAAAGCCGTACGGAGAGGGACGACCACACCATGACGGCGGTACCGGACCAGCGGGCGACCGCCGTGCGATCAGAGGACGCCGGGCAGGCGGCGCAGGAGGATCTGCGGACGCTGTTCGGGCGGTCCATCGCGGTGTTCGCGTCGCTGGTGGGGCCTACGCACGTGGTGGAGGCGGCCAACCCGGCGTTCTTCGCCGCCATCGGTGAGGAACGCGTACGCATCGGGATTCCGATCGCCGAACTGCTGCCCGAGTTGGCCGGTCAGGGCTTCATCACGCTGCTCGACCAGGTCTACCGCACGGGTGAGGCGTACACCGGCCGCGACGCCCGGATCGTGTTGGGCGCCGGCCCGCAGGCACGCGAGGCGTTCTTCGACTTCACCTACGAGCCCCGCCGCGACGCCGACGGCACGGTCACCGGCATCCGCGTGATCGGCGTGGAGATCACTCAGGTGAAGCACGCCCAGCGGCTGATGGCCGAGCACCGCGCCATGCTGGAGCAGATCGCGCGTCAGGCGCCCCTGGCCGAGGTGCTGGACGGGATGGCCCGCTGCATCGAGAACCTGGCACCGGACCAGGTGCTCGTCTCCGTGCTGCTCGCCGACGCGGACGGCCGGCACCTGCGGCACGGGGCCGCGCCGAGCCTGCCCGAGTTCTACAACCAGGCCATCGACGGGATCGCCACCGGTCAGGGTGTCGGTTCGTGCGGCACCGCCGCGCACCGGCGGGAGCCGGTCATCGTCACCGACATCGCCATCGACCCCTTCTGGGCGGACTTCCGCGAGCTGGCCGAGCGGGCCGGTCTCGCCGCCTGCTGGTCGATGCCGATCCTGGCCCGTGACGGCGGCCTGTTGGGCACCTTCGCCATGTACCACCGCACGCCGCGGGTTCCACAGGACACCGACCTGGCTCTGGCCCGGGTCTTCGCCGACACCGCGGCCCTGGCCATCGAGCGTCACCGGGTCGAGCAGGCGAAGACCGCCGCCGAGGCACGTGCCAGGGAGGCCCACGAGGAGCTGGCCAGGGCGGTACGCGCGGAGCGGCAGCTACGCGCCGAGGCGGAGCAGCGGGCCGCCACCGCCGCGGAACTCGCCGACCGGATTCGTGCCGCCGCGGCCGCGCAGGCCGCCCGACCGCACCCGGAGCACTGTCAGCTCGGCGGTGTCCAGGGCTGCTCCGCATCCGCCAAGATCAAGATCGCCGATTCGTGGGGCGACTCGGCCTGGGGCTGCGACGCCCACGTCGAGGAGGCCATCCTCAACGTGCGGTCGGTGTTCATCGCCAGCGAGGAACTCGGCGGCCTGGCCGCGTACGTCAGCCGCTGACCGCTGTCGGTCAGGCAGCGACGGCGGCCCGGACGTCGTCCCCGGCCGCACGCAGCCGTGCCGCGGCCTCCTCGGCCGTGCAGTGCGCGAGCAGCAGCACGATGGCCGTCTTGGCGTGGCCGTTCGCCGTGGCGAGCGCCCGCGCGGCCGTGTCGAGGTCGGTCTCGGCGGCCTCCGCGACGATCCGGCGCGCCCGGTCGACGAGCTTCTCGTTCGTGGCGTTCATGTCGACCATCAGGTTGCCGTAGACCTTGCCGAGCCGGGCCATCGTGACGGTGGAGAGCATGTTGCAGACGAGCTTCTCGGCGGTGCCGGCCTTGAGCCGGGTCGAGCCAGTGAGCACCTCGGGACCGGTGGGCACCTCGATGGCGACATCGGCGTGCCGGCTGATGACCGCGTCGGTGTTGCAGGCCACCGAGACGGTGGCCGCTCCGCGTGCGCGGGCGTGCGCCAGCCCACCCACCACATAGGGGGTACGACCGCTGGCCGCGAGCCCCACCACCGTGTCGTGGTCGGTGAGGCCGGCCGCGTCGAGGTCGGCGACGGCACGGGCCGGGTCGTCCTCGGCGCCCTCGACGGCGACACCGAAGGCACCCGCCCCGCCGGCGAGCAGACCGATGACCCGCTCGGGCGGCGTACCGAAGGTGGGCGGGCACTCGACGGCGTCGAGCATGCCGATCCGGCCGCTGGTGCCGGCGCCCAGGTAGATCAACCGGCCTCCCCGGCGCAGCGAAGCCACGATGACGTCGACTGCGGCCGCGATGTCCGGCACGGCCCGGCGGACGGCGTCCGCGACCGTACGGTCCTCGTCGTTCATCGCGAGGAGCATTTCGGTGGGTGACATCCGGTCGAGGTCGGTGGTCTTGTCGTTGCGGGTCTCGGTGCCGAGGGTGCTGAGGTCCACGGGGTGTTCGTTCCTCTCGCTGGTGTCTCAGTCGCCGACCGGGCGAGTGCTCCCTGACCAGTTCGGCGGCGCGCACCGAATCGTTGAGATTCGGTCGGCAACGCGCCGTTCGGGCCTCGCGTCCGCTCGCGTCAGCAGGCTGAGACCACAGCGTAACCAGGCCGGAGGGGCACTGGCAAAAAGTTTCGCGATAGTGTGGGCCAACGTCATTTATTGACAACCCGCTGGTTGGGAGTGAGCCGTGCGTCAACTCGACCTTGTCGTGATCGTGCTGTACCTCGTAGTGATCGCCGCCGTCGGACTACGCCTGTCCGGCAAACAGAAGTCGTCCAAGGACTACTTCGTGGGCGAGGGCAAGCTGCCCTGGTGGACCGTCTCGTTCTCGGTGGTCGCCACCGAGACCAGCGTCCTGACGGTGATCAGCGTGCCCGGTGGCGCATACAGCAGTCAGGGCTTCGGCAACGTCGAACTGGCCATCGGTTACGTGATCGGCCGCGTGATCGTGGCCGCGGTGCTCATCCCGCTCTACAAGCGGGGTGGCTTCGTCAGCGCCTACCAGTACCTGGGTGAGCGGTTCGGCCTGAAACTCCAGGGCCTGGCGTCGGTCACCTTCGTCTTCACCCGCCTGCTCGCCGAGGGCGTACGACTGTTCGCCTCGGCCATCCCGATCAAGCTGCTCCTGGACGAGTTCGGGCTGAACGTCGGCTACCAGGCGATCATCATCGTGTTGACCCTGATCACGGTGGTCTACACCTACCTCGGCGGCATCAAGGCGGTCATCTGGACCGACGCCATCCAGATGGGCCTCTACCTGGGCGGGGCGATCCTGGCCGTCGCGGTGCTCAGCCACGCCATCGGGTTCGACGGCTACTCGCAGGCGCTGGACGCCGGCAAGTTCCAGCTCTTCGACACCAACCTCAACCTGGCGCACGTGCTCACCAGCCCGTTCGCCCTGCCGACCGCGATCATCGGTGGCGCCATCTTCGCGATGGCCAGCCACGGGTCGGACCAGCTCATCGTCCAGCGCATCCTGTCGACCCGCACGCTGCGTGAGGGTCAACTGGCGATGGTCTCCTCCGGCATCTTCGTGGTCATCCAGTTCGCGGCGTTCTCGCTGGTCGGTGCCCTGCTGTGGTCGTACAACAAGGGTCAGACCTTCAAGGAACTCGGCCTGAACAGCACCGACAACCTGTACCCGAACTTCATCCTGCACGCCCTGCCGGTGGGCATCTCCGGCCTGCTGGTCGCCGGCATCCTCGGCGCGGCGATGGGATCGCTGTCGTCGGCGCTGAACTCGATGTCGAACTCCACGGTCGCCGACTTCATCCACAGCTTCTTCAAGAAGGTGCCGTCGGACGACGTGATGCTCCGGCTCGCCCGGGTGATGACCCTGGTCTGGGCGGTGTTCATGGCGATCTTCGCCTGCGCGTTCAGCTCCAGCACCGGAAACGTCTACCTGACCGGTCTGACCATCGCCGGCTACACCTACGGGGCGCTGCTCGGGGCCTTCCTGCTCGGCCGCCTCGTCAAGCGGGCCAACCAGGTCGACGCGGTGATCGCCTTCCTCGTCACGGTGGCGGTGATGACCTACATCGTCCGTTTCGTGAAGATCGACGTGACGACGGCCGGGACCACGACCGCGACCGCCATCGCCGCACAGTGGCTGGTGCCGATCGGCGTCCTGATCACCCTGGTCGTCGGCGCGGTGTCGAGCCGCTTCCACGCCGCACCGGAGACGCCGTACGACCACAGCCGCGTCGTCGATGACGGTGAGGCAACGGCGACTCCCGTGAGCCGGGCGTGAAGGAGGCCGTGATGCGCGTGATCGGCCTGATGTCCGGAACCTCGTACGACGGCATCGAAGCCGCCGCCGCCGAGTTCGAGCTGGACGGCGACACCCTGCGGATGCGTCCGCTGGGTCGGCTCAGCCACCCGTACCCCGACGAGCTGCGGACCCGCATCGCCGCCGCCCTGCCACCCGCGCCGACCACCACCGAGGCGATCTGCGTGCTGGACACCGGCATCGGCCAGGCGTTCGCCGAGGCCGGCGTACGGGCTCTCGCAGAGCTGTGCGACGGCCGGGCCGACCTGGCGGTCTCGCACGGCCAGACCATGCACCACTGGGTGGAGAACGGCGTGGTCCGGGGCACCCTGCAACTGGGCCAGCCGGCCTGGATCGCCGAGGCAACCGGTCTGCCGGTCGTGGCCGACCTGCGCAGCCGTGACGTCGCGGCCGGTGGTCAGGGAGCACCGCTGGTCGCCCTGTTCGACGCGCTGCTGCTGCGCGGCCTGCCCGGCGTTCCGGCCGCTCTCAACCTGGGCGGGATCGCCAACATCACCGTCGTCGCGCCGGACGCCGAGCCTCTCGCGTTCGACACCGGCCCCGCGAACGCGCTCCTCGACGCCGCCGTGCGCCACTTCAGCGGCGGTGCCGAGGAGTACGACCGGGACGGGCGAGGAGCAGCGTCCGGGCAGGTCGACCCGGCGCTACTGCGACGGTTGCTCGACGAGCCGTACTACCGGCTGCCCGGCCCGAAGAGCACCGGCAAGGAACTGTTCCACCTGCCGTACCTGCTCGCCGCGCTGGCCGACGCGCCCACCCCGAACCCGCGGGACGTACTGGCCACGCTCACCCGACTGACGGCGGTGACGGTGGCCGACGCCTGCCGGGCGTACGACGTCACCCGGCTCGTCGTCTCCGGCGGCGGGGCGGACAACCCGACCCTGATGGGCATGCTCGTCGACGAGCTACCCGACGTCGACCTGACGTCCAGCGACGAGGTCGGTGTCGCCTCGGACGCCAAGGAGGCGCTGGCCTTCGCGCTGCTGGGCTACCTGACCGTGCACGGGCTGCCGGGCACCCTGCCCTCGGGCACCGGCGCACGGCATTCCTCGGTGCTCGGCAGCATCACCCCCGGTCGCGCGCCGCTGCGGCTGCCCGATCCGGCCGGCACCGCCCCGAACCGGCTACTGATCGTCGCGTCCGACTGACCGCCTCTTCCCAGGAGGATCCGCCCATGAGCACCGTCGTTCCCGCGCCGAACGCGGCCGACGTCCGCGCCCGCGAGGTCGCCGAACTGCTGCGTGCGCGCCTCGACGACCCGAGCCGGGTCAGCGCCGAGCTGCCCCGTCGGCTGGCGGTGGCCCACGACGCGTCGCCGTACCTGTTCGAGCCGCAGGCCGTCGTCCGCGCCGCCTCGGCGGCCGAGGTGGGCGCGTTGATGGTCGGCGCCCGGGAGGCCGGCGTGCCGCTGACCCTGCGCGGTGGCGGCACCAGCCTCGCGGGTCAGGCCGGTGGCGCGGGCGTGCTTGTCGACGTCCGCACCGACTGGCGCAACGCCGAGGTGCTCGACGACGGGCGGCGCATCCGGCTCCAACCCGGCCTGACGATCCGGCAGGCGAACGCCCGGCTGGCCCGCTACGGTCGCCGGCTCGGCCCGGACCCGGCCAGCGAGGCCGCCTGCACGGTGGGCGGCATGGTCGCCAACAACTCCAGCGGGATGACCTGCGGCACCACCGACAATGCCTACCGCACCATGGAGTCCCTGCGCTTCGTGCTGCCGTCCGGCACTGTCGTCGACTCCGCCGCCCGCGACGCCGACGAACGGCTCCGCGCCGCCGAGCCCGACCTGCACGCCGGGCTGCTGCGGCTGCGCGACCGGGTGCGCGCGGACCCGGGCTCGCGGGCGACGATCGAGCGGCTGTTCGCCATGAAGAACACCATGGGGTACGGGCTGAACTCGCTGCTCGACCACAGCAGTCCGGTGGACATGCTCGCCCACCTCATGATCGGCAGCGAGGGCACGCTCGGCTTCGTGGCCGAGGCGGTCTTCCGGACCGTGGAGATCCACGCGCACGCCGCCACCGGCCTGCTCGTCCTTCCCGGCCTCACCGACGCCACCGACGCGCTGCCCGCCCTGCTCGCCGCCGGCGCCCGTACCGCCGAACTGCTGGACGCGGCCGCGCTGCGGGTCAGCCAGCGCGATCCCGGCGCGAGCGCCGCCCTACGCGGGCTGACGGTGACCGGGCACGCGGCGCTGCTCGTGGAGTTCGCCGAGGACAGCGCGGAGCACCTGGCCGCGACGCTGGCCGACGCGCGGCCCGTGCTGGACCGGCTGCCCGCCGTCGGCGGCACCGAGCTGACCCGCGACCCGCGCGAACGCGCCAAGCTCTGGCATCTGCGCAAGGGCCTCTACACCGCGGTCGCCGGGGCCCGGCCACCCGGCACGACCGCCCTGCTGGAGGACATCGCGGTGCCGATGCCGCGCCTGACCGGCACCTGCGACGGCCTGATCGGCCTGTTCGAACGGCACGGCTACACCGACGCGGTCATCTTCGGACACGCCCGCGACGGCAACCTGCACTTCATGCTGACCCAGTCGTTCGACACGCCGGCCGAGATCGACCGCTACGCGCGGTTCACCGACGACATGGTCGACCTCGTGCTCGCCGAGGGCGGCACCCTCAAGGCCGAGCACGGCACCGGCCGCGCCATGGCACCCTTCGTCCGTCGGCAGTACGGCGACGAGCTGTACGACGTCATGCGCGACCTCAAGCGGCTGTGCGACCCGAGCGGCCTGCTCAACCCGGGTGTGCTGCTCAACGACGACCCGATCGTGCACCTGCGGCAGCTCAAGGCCGTGCCGACGGTCGACGAGGAGCTGGACGCCTGCGTGGAGTGCGGCTACTGCGAGCCGGTCTGCCCCACCGCCGACGTGACGACCACGCCCCGGCAGCGCATCGTGCTGCAACGGCAGATCGCCCTGGCCACCGCCTCCGGCGACGAGGAGCGCCGCCGCCAGTTGACCGACGACTACGCGTACGCGGCGGTGGACAGCTGCGCCGCCGACAGCCTCTGCGTCACCGCCTGCCCGGTCGGCATCGACACGGGAGCGGCGATGAAACGGCTGCGCGCCGAGCGGCACAGCCCTCGTGCCCAGCGCACCGCCGCCGGTGCCGCCCGACACTGGAAGACCGCCGTGGCGGGCGTCCGGGTCGGCCTGAATGCCGCGCACGTCACCCCGACACCGGTGGTCCGCGCCGCCACCGGGGTGATCCGCTCACTCGGGGCCACCGAACTCGTACCACAGTGGAGTGACGACATCCCGCGTGCCGGCGCGCCCCGACCCGCGCCGCGCAGCGCGTCGGACGCCCGGGCGGTGTTCTTCGCGGCCTGCATCGGCAGCGTGTTCGCAGCCCAGGACGGCTCGTCCGGTGGCTCGGCGGCGGCGTTCCTGCGCCTGTGCGAGCTGGCCGGGGTGCCCGTGGTCGTACCGGACGGGACGGCGGGTCTGTGCTGCGGGACGCCCTGGCAGTCCAAGGGCTACCCCGCCGGGCATCGCGAGATGGCCGAGCGGACCCTCGCTGTGCTCTGGGAGGCCAGCGACCAGGGGCGGCTGCCCGTGGTGTGCGACGCGTCGTCCTGCACGCACGGCCTCGCGCAGCTGACCGCCGCGCTCGCCGTCCAGGACCGGGCACGGTACGCGGGGCTGCGCTTCGTCGACAGCGTCACCTTCACCGCCCAGCACCTGCTGCCGGCGCTGCCCGAGCCCCGGCGACTCGGTTCGCTCGCGCTGCACCCCACCTGCTCAACCGTGCACCTCGACGGCATCGACGACCTGCGCGCGGTGGCCGGCGCGGTCGCCGAGACGGTCACCGTGCCGGACAGTTGGGGCTGCTGCGCCTTCGCCGGTGACCGGGGACTCCTGCACCCCGAGGTCACCGCGAGCGCCACCGCCGCCCAGGCCGCCGAGGTCAACCAGCGCCACCACGACGCGTACGCCTCCTGCAACCGCACCTGCGAGATGGGCATGAGCCGGGCCACCGGGAAGCCGTACCGGCACGTGCTCGAAGTGCTCGCCGAGGCGGTCGAGCCGCCGGCCTAGCGAGCAGCAGTCGCCGACGGCTCCCGGGGACCCGCGCGGCGCAGCAGCGCGGCGGCGAGCAGGCCACCGGCCAGGACCGCCGCCGCGCCGACCAGCTGACCGGTCTCCAGCGCAGCGGCGAAGGCGCTCGTCACGGCTACCCGCTGCGGTCCCTCCTGCGCCGCGGCGAGCGCAGCCGGGAACGAGTCCGCGCCGGCCAGCGCGGCGGGCAGCAGCGCCGCGAACCGGGCGTTCAAAACGGCGCCGAGTACGGCGATGCCGAGGCTGCTGCCGACCTCCGTCATCGTCCCGTCCACCCCGGCTCCGGCGCCCGCTTTCTCGGCCGGGATCGCGCTCATCACCGCCTCCACGATCGCCGGGTTGGCCAGGGCGCAGCCGACGCCCATGACGAGCAGACCACCGAGCAGCACCCCGTACCCGCCGTCAGGCACGAGGGTCACCACCGCGAGGCCGCCCGCGAGCAGCGTCATGCCGACGGCGATGGCAGCGGCCAACCCGAGACGGCGGATCACGGCGGCGGCGACGCCGGTGACGTTGAGCAGCACGATGGACAGGGCGAAGGGTGCCATGCGCAGGCCCGCCTCCCAGGCCGGGTAGCCCCGGACGAACTGAAGGTGCTGGGTCAGCAGGAACAGCGCCCCGGTGGCCCCGAAGGTGATCAGGACGACGCCGGAGACCGCGCCGACGAACCGCCGGTCCCGGAAGAAGTGCATGTCCAGCATGGGGTGGGCGATCTGCCGCTCCCAGCGGACGAACGACCCGAGCAGGAGTACGCCGACGACGGCCGCGCCGATCACCTCGGTCGACGCCCAACCCCGCTCCGGCCCGGCGATGATCGAGAAGACGACCGCGGTCAGCCCCGCGGTGGAGAGCAGGGCGCCCCAGATGTCGAGGCGGCCTCCGGCCGTACCGCGGGACTCCGGCACGAGTGCCCGCCCGACGAGCAGGCAGACCAGCACGATCGGAACGTTCAGCAGGAAGATGGCACCCCAGGGCAGGTGGGCCAGGATGGCGCCACCGATCGGCGGCCCGACCGCGAAGCCCAACGCGCTGGTGGCGGCCCAGATACCGATGGCCCGGGACCGTTCGGGGCCGTCGAAGACCTGCATCGCCACCGCGAGCGTCGACGTGACCAGCAGCGCCCCACCGACGCCCATTCCCGCCCGCGCGGCGATCAACTGACCGCTGCTGCCCGCGAGGCCCGCAACGAGCGAGCCGAGTCCGAACAGGACGAGACCGGCGAGCAGCATCCGGCGGCGGCCGTACCGGTCGGCGGCGGCACCCGCCGTGAGCAACAGCCCGGACAGCACCAGGGCGTACGCGTTGATCATCCACTGCGCGTCGGAGGTACTGGCGCCAAGCTCGCTGGTGAGCGCCGGCACCGCCACGGTCAGGATCGTGTTGTCCAACACCACGACGAGCTGGGCGACGCAGAGCACGACCAGGATGAGCCAGCGGTGCGCTGGCCGGACCGCCGCCGTGGGGGCAGCGACCGGTTGGGTGAGCGTCACACCGCCGCCCGTACGTACGGCGCGGTCAGCGCGCCGAGTCGACCTCTCACGGGGCTTTCCAGTAGCCGAGCGAGGTCAGCCGGTCCTTGTCGACGCCCAGCGTCCGCCGGATGTGTCGGGTGATGCCCCGCGTGGTGGCCGCCTCGCAGGCGACCCAGTAGTGGGCCGCGTGGTGCGCCGGCAGGTCGGAGCGGACGGTGTCGACGAGGTGCTGGCCGTCGGCGTTCCGGGGCACCCAGGTGACGTCGTGGTGTGCCCGGGCGCGCGGCGCGAGGGCCTTCTCGCCCTCGTGAGCGTACTCCAGCCAGACCGTCGCCGGGATGTCGGCGCCGGCGTCGAGCAGGCTGTTCACGGCGGGCAGGGACGCGGCGTCGCCGACCAGGTAGAGGTGCGCCGGTGCGGGGTCGGGCAGCTCGAAGGTGCTGCCCTGCACGGTGGCGACGATGGTGTCGCCCTCCTGCGCCGTGGTCGCCCAGCGCGCGGCGCAGCCGTCGTGGATGGCGAATTCGAGACTGAAACGGCCGGCGGCCGGGTCGGGGTCGACGAGTGTGTACGCCCGCTGGTGCGCCCGGCCGTCGTTGTCGAACCACAGTCGGACCCACATCGTGGGGTGGACGCCGCACGCCGCCAGCAGGCCGCCGTCGTCCAGAAGTAGCCGCTGGTAGTGCCCGTCCACCGACTCGGTGGCCCGCACCGTCAACTGAAAGTCCCGGCCTCCCATGGCCTTGAGGACCAGGGCTTCCCAGTTCCGCTTCACGCACCCCTCCAGGTAAGGCCAGCCTTTGTTAGGGCAGGCTAACCTACCTACGCCGCAGGCGGAACGTGTGCCCCTCTCTCCACCTCCTCAGCAAAGGACCACGACATGACATACCAGGAGAAGATCACCGGCCTCGGTGAGTTGACGCTGACGCCCGTGGTGCCCGAGCGGGACGCGGCGCTCCTGCACGGCTGGGTCACCCTGCCCCGCAACTCGTTCTGGGGGATGGAGTCACGCAGCCTCGACCAGGTCCGCGAGATCTACGCCTTCGTCGACGGCCTGCCGACCCACCACGCGTACCTGATCAGGGTCGACGGGGAGCCGGTCGGCCTGTTCCAGAGCTACCAGCCCGAGGCCGACCCGGTCGGCGAGCGGTACGCCGTACAGTCCGGGGACGTGGGGATGCACCTGCTGCTCAACCCCCCACGGCACCTCGCCCGCGGCCTGACCGACGCGGTCGGTCCAGCCCTCGCCCGGTTCCTGTTCCGCGACCCGAGCGCCCGGCGGATCGTCGTCGAGCCGGACGTCCGCAACCATCGCGCGCTGCGCCGCCTCGTGGTCGAAGGGTTCACCTTCGACACCGAGATCGACATGCCGGACAAGCGCGCGCAGCTCGCGTTCCTCACCCGCGCCCGTTTCGAGGCCGACCACCCGACGGCCGCCTGACGACAGGACCGCGGTCAGCGGTTCGCGCTGAGGAAGCCGATCAGCGTCGCGGTCCACCAGCCGAGCTGGGAGGTGAGGGCGGCGGCGACGCCGGGCAGCAGGGCGGACCAGGGCGGGCGGCCCTGGACCGCGACGAGTCGTTCCCGCACACGGCCGAGGAACAGCCCGTTGACGCCGACCACGAGCACCGCGAGCAGCTTGACCCACACCATCGCGGAGTACGTGTCCGGTCCCAGCGCCGTGCCGCTGACGACGCGACCGACCAGGCCCAACCAGATGAGCAGGTGCGCTCCCCGTGCCGCGTTCAGCACGGCACCGAGCTGTTCGCGGCGCAACATCCAGCGAAGACTGAACCAGGTCAGTTGTCCGCATCGCCGGTCGCGCCGGGGCGACCTGCCAGCGCCTTCAGTTCGGCAGCTCGCGTCGTCTGGATCCGGCCGGCGAGCGCCTTCACCTCCGGGCTGCCCCCGGCGTTCTGCTCGCCCCGACACAGCACGACGGTCTGTTCGAGGTGTGCCCGGAGCAGACCGACGGCCCGGGACGGCACCTCGGCTTCGGGGGCGGCGCGCAGCTCGGCGAGGCGGTCGTCCGTCACCATCCCCGGCATCTGGTGCCCCTCGTGGATGTTCTGCTCCGGGACGTTGCCCGCGGCCAACAACCTCCGCAGCTCCACCAGCTCGGCCCGGTGCGCCGTCCGGATGTCGCCGAGGACGGCGCGCAGCGCAGGGTCGGCAGCCGACGGAAGGGTGTCGAGGTGGTCGATCAACGCCAGCACCCCGTCGTCCATCGGGAGCAGCAGTTGGATGAAGGCGTCGTCGGTGCCGTTGAGCAGCACGGCCGCGGTAGGCGCGACAGCGACCGACGGAAGCGCGGCGGGCCGGTCGGTGCGGTCCGAGTGCCGGGTCAGGCCTACGGCCACCGTCGTCGCGGCCACCGTCACGACGACGCCGGCGATCCGCCAGCCGGACGTCTTGAGCCCGGTGCCGATCATCAGCGCGCGGCCTGGAACGCGCGGCCGACCGCCGTCGCCCTGGTGCCGTCGCTGAACAACCCGGAGCGGTCCTTGTCGGTCGCGGGCAGACCGAACCAGGCGTACCGCTGCACGTAGGAGAGCTGGCCGAGCATGCCGCTGGCCGCGGTGAGGAAGGCCGCCTGCTGCTCCTGGCTGGGGAACACCTGACGCCCGCCGTCGTAACGGATCAGCGCGAACTCGGTCAGCCAGATCGGTTTCTTGTACCGCTGGTAGACGGCTTGCAGGTACTGCCGTAGCTGGTTCACCGCCGCCGTCGTCGTGAAGTCGGCCCCGTACCAGTGCAGGGCGATGAAGTCGACCCGGTGACCTCGAGCCTCGGCGCCGGTCATGAATCTGTCCAGCCAACCCTGCGGGTCCGCTCCGCCCCAGGCGACCGCCGGGCTGCTCAGTTTGCTGCCCGTGGCCATCAGCTGCGGCCACAGGTCCAGCGCCCGCTCGACGCTCATGTTCGCCTGCTCGCCCAGGTCCGGCTCGTTGAAGCAGAGCAGGTACGGCCCGGCGGCACGGGCCCGCGCCAGCTCACCGGCGTTGACGTTCTCCGCGCTACGGATCATGGGGACGAACGTCGCGCCTCGCGGAGTGGTGATGCCGGGGTGCTGGGTGCCCCAGGTGTAGTACCAACCGGCCTTCGAGTTGGCCAGCGCCTGGCTCGCGCCGGCGAAGTTCCACACTCCGACGCCCTTGCGCGCGGAGCTGACCGCCGGCACGACCGGCGCCTTCGACGGCGTGGGACGCACGCTCGGTGACGGCGCCCTGCTCGGGGAGGCGACGACGGTGGGCGAAGCGGGTGGCGCGGCGGCCCAGGAGGGTGCGGCCTGCGGCGCGGCGGCCGGTTCAGCCGGCAGGAGCACCACCACCGCGGTGATCGCGGCGACCGCCACCGCCACCGATGCGGCGAGAGACGGCAGCAGGCCCTTGGGTGCGGTCACCGCCAGGTCGGCGACGTTCGAGGGGGGTCCGACCGGATGTGGCGCGGCCGGGGCGACCGCCGCGTGCGGGATCTTGGCACCGAGCCCGGCCGGCAGCGGCAGCAGCGACATCCCTGCGAGCAGCCGGTCGATCGGCAGGAAAGCGGCGCCCAGGTGCCCGCAGAACGCACAGTCACGGACGTGTCGGGCCAACCGCTTGCGCCACAGCGGGCTCGGGGTGCCGTCCCACTCGGCCGTCACGGCGTGCAGGTCCGGGCACCCGGGTCGTTCGTGCAGTGCGCGGACGACCCCGCGGGCGCTCTGGATCTGCTCCTTCATCCGGTGGATGCGTACGGCGACGTGCCCCGGTGACAGACTCGCCGCCTCGGCGATCTCGGTGCGCGTCAGCTCACCGGTCTCCTCCAGCCACCACAGCGAGAGCAGTTCCTGGTCGTCCGGATCGAGCCACCGGGTCGCTTCGGCGACTTCCCGACGCTGGTCGGTGAGGCCGAGCCGGAGGATCGTCATCCCGGCGAAGTCGGACGCGGGGTCGGGCACGTTGTGGATCACGTCGAGGCCGGCGTCGCGATTGAGGGCGACGCGCCGACGCTGGTCCCAGTCGCGCACCTGCCGGATGGTGATCGCCACGAGCCAGGACCGGTACGCCTCCGGGTCGTTGAGGGTGGGCAGGTGCCGGATCACCCGTACCAAGGTCTCCTGGACCACGTCGTCGACGTCGGCGTGGCCGCGCAGCGCACGCCCGACGATGTTGTAGACCAGCGGAAGCGAGGCCGCCACGAGGTCGTCGAGAGCGCGCCGGTCGCCCTGTCGAGCTGCGACGACCAACCCGGGATCGGGTACTGCCCGACCGGCTGACGACATGGGTTCCACTCCTTGTGCGCTCGACCCGAACAGCGCCTGTGCGCGCTGACCGCCTCCTGATCGGAGACGAGCGGTGGCAGCTCAGATTACGGTTTTCTCCTCGGACCTGACACTGGTCGCGGCGGCCGGACGTGACCTGCCCGACTCACCCTGCCCGGTCCGGCCAGCACCGTTACGGTCGAGGATGCGGTAGGCGGATGTGGTGCGAAAGAACGGGACGGTACGGACATGACGGTTCAGATCGATCTTGCCGGTAGGACCGCGCTGGTCACCGGCTCGACCCAGGGCATCGGTGCGGCCATCACGGTCGGGCTCGCCCGGGCCGGCGCGCGCGTGGCCGTGAACGGCCGTACCGCCGCCGGGGTCGAGCGCGCGGCGAAGGCGCTGCGCGACGAGGTCCCGGGCGCCGAGGTGGTCGAGGTGGACGCGGACGTGTCGACCGACGAGGGTACGGCTCGGACGCTCGACCTCCTGCCCAGCGTCGACATCCTGGTCAACAATCTCGGCGTCTTCGGCCCGACCGATGCGTTGGAGATCTCGGACGACGAGTGGCGGCGCTACTTCGAGGTGAACGTGCTGGCCGGCGTCCGGCTGACCCGCGCCTACCTGCCGGCGATGATGGAACGGGGTTGGGGGCGCGTGCAGTACATCGCCAGTGACTCGGCGGTCGTCATCCCCGCCGAAATGATCCACTACGGCGTCTCGAAGACGGCCCTGCTCGGCGTCTCACGCGGCTTCGCCAAGGCCGCCGCCGGCACCGGCGTGACCGTCAACTCGGTGCTGGCCGGGCCGACGCACACCGGCGGCGTGGAGGATCTGGTGGCCGATCTCGTGGGTGACAGCCTGCCGTGGGAGGAGGCGCAGCGGGAGTTCATGCGGCTGCACCGGCCACAGTCGCTGCTCCAACGGCTCATCGAGCCCGAGGAGATCGCCAACATGGTCACGTACCTCGCCTCTCCGCTCGCCTCCGCGACGACGGGCGCGGCGGTCCGGGTCGACGGTGGCTACGTGGACGCGATCGTCCCGTAACGGCGTCCGCTCAGAGTTGGACGACGTGACCCACCCGCGGGGGCGTACGACCGGCGAGGACGTCGAGCCACGCTTGCCGCAGTGCGTCGGGACCGTTGCCGACCCGCACGTCGAGCCACCCGCTCACCATCGGGACGAACCGCTGCCAGGCGGCGGTGAACCGCTCGTCGAGCCCGTCGCGGCCCCAGTCCTGGCTGCGCTTGCGCATCTGCACGGGTGCGAAGAAGACCTCCCCGGCGGCGTCGGCGTTGGGCGTCTGGTTGGTGAGACCGACGGCGATGTCCCGGACGAGCCGGTCGCCGAGGTGATCGCGGAGCGCGGCCCTGGTCGCGGCCGCGCCGGACAGGTCGAGGTACGCCGTGTCGACCGCGTCGAGGGTGTCGATCGCGTCGTACGGGACGACGTCGTCGTAGCAGCCGAGTGAACGCGTGAACGCCAGGTTGCCGGGTGAGGTGAGCCCGACGAGTCGCGCGCCACGGCCGTGCAGTTCGCACGCGGCGGCGTACGCCGTCTTGCTCGACGCCGACGACAGCACCAGCGACCGTGCACCGTAGAAGTCGTTGTCGACGACCTGGTCGGCCAGCATGAAGGAGGTGAAGAACAGCGGCCGGAACAGGATCAGCAGGTCCTCCTGCTCCGCCTGGTAGGCCGGGTCGCCGGTGGTCGCCCGGTACGCGTTGTACGGCGAGGGCAACCCGGCCCGGTGCGCGCTCGCGTCGCGGAACCCGGACGCGTCCACCCGGTCCGGGCGGACCACCAGGTGACCGGCGGGAGGCAGGTAGCCGTAGACGCGTTGACCCACCTCGACACCGGCGACCGTCGACGCGACGACCTCGGCGAACCCCCACAGCGGCGGCAGCCCCCACTGTGGATCGAGTCCCTGCGGGCCGGGCGGAAAGAACTCCCAGTAGCGCATCGCCTCGCCGAGCACCGCGTAGGTCACGTTGTTGGCGGTGAGGCCGACCCGATCGACGCGCAGCAGCGCCGCCCCGTCGGGCACCTCGGGCACATTGCCGTCGGCGAGCGTGGTCCGGGAGAGATCGTCACGGGCCACGGCGAAGGTCCACGAGTCAGCCATGGTGTGACGCTAGACAGCCTCCGAATCCCAGACAAGTGCACTGGGAGTGCAAAATCCCACTCGGCGGTCAGAGGTGCGGCGCGGTGACGTGGCGCAGGTGCCCCAGCGGCAGGTGCGGCGGCTGCCACTCCAGGATCAGGGCCGTCGCGTCGTCGTCGAGCTGCTCGTCCTGGTACGCGAGGACGGCACGAACCAGTCGGCGCATCGTCTCCGGGCTGGGCAACCGGTCGTTGAGGGCACGGTTGACGAAGTCGACGAGCCGGTCCAGCCCGAACCGCTCCCCGTCGGCACTGCGCGCTTCGGTGATGCCGTCGGTGTAGGCGAGGAGGCGATCACCCGGGTGCAGCTCCTCCTCGTACACCTGGGGCCTGGCCTCCGACAGGTGACCGAGGCCGAGCGGCAGCGCGGTCGGCCCCGGCAGCTCCCGGATCGCCTTGCCGTCGCGCAGCAGCATGGCGCCGGGGTGCCCGGCGTTGATGAGTCTGAGCCGGCCGGTCCGCCGGTCCAGCTCGGCGAGCAGCGCGGTCGCGAAGTAGCTCGGGTGCTCCGAGCGCACCCAGCGGTCGATACTGATCGCGGTGTCGACGAGGTCGAGGCCGGTTCGACGGGCGTTGCGATACGCGCTGACCACCAGCGACGCCAGGCTGCTCGCCCTGATGCCGTGCCCACAGGTGTCGAAGAGCCCGACGCTGAGCACGTCGCCGTTCAGCGCGTAGTCGAAGATGTCCCCGCCGACGTCGTAGCACGGTTCGAGGATCGCGGTGACCACCAGATCGTCGGTCGCGAAGGTCAGCGGCGGCAGCAGCCCCCACACGATCTCGGCGGCGACCTGCATCGGCAGGCGGCGGCGCATCCGCTCGATGACGTCGCCGTAGCGCCGGCGGTTCACCAGGACCTGGGCGACGTTGACCGCCAACTCCCAGGTGGGCCCGTCCACCGACGTGTCACCGGCGGCCGGCGACACGACCTCCAGGACACCCAACCGCTCGCAGCCGAGCAGCAAAGGCACCCAGACCCGGTCCGGGTTGTCGGCGGCCCGCTGCACGTCGAGGGTCGTGAACGCCCGTCCGGCCAGGGTCGTCTCGATCGTCAACTCGTCCCGGGTCGGACCGGCGCCGAGCATGGGCACGAGGCAGGACTGGGTGTAGTCCGCCAGGTAGATCACGATCTCGGTGGCGCCGATCGCCGGCGCCACCCGGGTGACGAGGAGCGACAGCTCGTCCGGCCCACCTCGGGGTGCGTTGAGCTGTAGCCAACGCGCCGCGTCGCCAGCGTCGACCACGCTCCACCTCCCCGTGTCCTGACCACCCTAGGAGCCCGGAAGCGAACTGGCCAACATACGCGGGCGGACGAGACAAGGGGCTCCACACGGCGCCCACGACTCGAACGTGCTTGTCGGCCAAATCCGGCAATGTCGACAGTTACGCCCACTTTGCGCCTTATATATGCGAAAGTCCAATTATGCACATCTGCGGTTCGACTCGGCTGCCCGTCGCCGATTCGGCCGGCGTCCGGTGAGACGTATTCGTGAAAGGGCTATCGTGACAACCACACTATTGCGCCGACCTCGACGCGCGGTCATGTCCGCGCTGGCTGCCGGCATAGCCGGCAGCGCAGCCGTCGCCGTCCTCGTCTTCAGCGGCACCGGCGCGAGCGCGGCCGAGGCGCCGGTCAACCTCGGGACGGCGGCGAACTTCTCCGTGCTGGCCGGCTCCACGGCCACCAACACCGGGCCGAGCTTCCTGGCGCAGAGCCTGGGTGTAAGCCCGGGCAACACCGCACCCGGCTTCCCTCCCGGGATCGTCGGCGGGGAGATCCACCTGGGCGACGCCGTGGCGCTGCAGGCCAAGAACGACCTCACCACCGCCTACAACGACGCTGCCGGCCGGACACCGTTCACCAACCTGCCCGCCGAACTGGGCGGCGCCACGCTGATTCCAGGGGTCTACCGGATCGGCGCCGCACAGTTGACCGGGACGCTCACGCTCAACAGCCAGAACGACCCTGCCGCGGTGTTCATCTTCCAGATCGACTCCACCCTCATCACCGCCTCCAACAGCAGCGTGGTGTTCATCAACGGCGCCTCACCCTGCAACGTCTACTGGCAGGTCGGCAGCTCGGCAACGATCGGCACCGGCACCCGCTTCATGGGCAACATCCTGGCCCAGACCTCGATCACCATGAACACCGGCGCCACCCTCCAGGGCCGCGCCCTGGCACAGACCGGCGCGGTGACCCTCGACACCAACACCATCAACGCGCCCGCCTGCCTCCAGCCGACGGGAACTCCCACGTCGACGCCCACCGGGCAACCGACCGGCACGCCCACCAGCACGCCGACCGGGACACCGACGGGCACGCCAACCGGGCAGCCCACGGGCACCCCGACCGGCCAGCCGACAGCGGTTCCCACCCGTACCCAGTTGCCCGTCACCGGCGGTGGGGGCGGCGGTGGCCTGCTGCCTGCCCTGACCGCGATCGGCAGCATCGCGGTCGCCAGCGGCGCAACCCTGCTGCTGCTCCTGCGCCGACGTCGACAGCTCGAGTCGTGACCATGCGCCCCGGCGGCCGGACACCCGGCCGCCGGGGCACATCCCAGCATTGCGGAGCTGCCCAATCTCATACTTTCGGCTAGTAATAGTTCCAACTTTCGGGTAGCGTACTGCCAGCACCCGAACAACATGACGCGGCGACGAGACCCGTGGTTGTGGTCCCCTCGACAGCGCATCTCGCCCGCATCTGCGCTCCGGCGACAGCCGGTTCGGATTTCTCTCCGGTCGACCTGGTCGACGGGCACGCGCGGAGAGGACCAGCCTCATGGTCACCACTTTCAAGCCCACGGCCGGCACCGGCTCCAGCCGGCACGGCACCGCTCGCACAGATGAGATGATGGCCGAGTTGGCCGCCACCCCGGCCGACGACCCGCGCCGCCCGGCGCTGCGGGAACGCACCATCGAGGCGTGGCTGCCGCTGGCCCGCCATCTGGCGCGGCGCTACTCCGGACGCGGCGCCTCCGACGAGGATCTGACGCAGACCGCCACGGTCGGCCTCATCAAGGCCGTCGACCACTTCGACGCCACGCGGGGCGTGGACTTCAGCGGATACGCCATCCCGACCATCGTCGGCGAGCTCAAGCGATACTTCCGCGATCGCACCTGGGCGGTGCGGGTGCCCCGCCGTCTCCAGGAACTCCGGCTCTCGATCAGCGCCGCGAACAGCACGTTAACGCACACCCTGGGCCGCTCGCCCACGGTGGCCGACATCGCGACCTACCTCGACGTCTCCGAGGAGACCGTGCTGGAAGGGCTGGAGGGGGCGCGGGCGTACCGAGCGACCTCACTGTCCACACCCACCGGCGTCGACGGCACCCTGGAACTCGGGGACACCCTCGGGGGGCACGACCACGAGTTCGACCTCGTCGATCTCCGCGTCGCCCTCGGCCCGGCGCTCGCCACGTTGCCCGAACGCGAACGCAAGATCCTGAGTCTGCGGTTCCACGGCAACCTGACCCAGGCCCAGATCGCGGAGCAGATCGGCGTCTCCCAGATGCACGTCTCCCGGCTGATCACCCGGGCGCTGGCCACGCTGCGCGGGCACCTCACCGAGGACATCGTTTGATCCAGCCGACCACCATGGCGCGCCGGGCGCTCGACGCTCAGTCGGTCCGGCCGCGCCGGGGCGGCGCGTGCACCATCGCCCCGAGCAGGGCGGCCACCGGCACGGTGGCGAAGCCGACCCGGGCGTCACTGGCGCCGTACGGCAGCCACAGTTCGCCGTCGTGGATGAGCCCGCCGCAGGAGTAGACGACGTTCGGCACGTAGCCGTCCCGGTCGGACCGCTCGGGGGCCAGAAGCACGCCGGGGAGATGCGCGACCACCCGTTCCGGCCGGTGCAGATCGAGCAGAAGCGCGCCGATCGCGTACCGACGCATCGGGCCGACACCGTGGGTGAGCACGAGCCAGCCCGCCTCGGTCTCGATGGGGGACCCACAGTTGCCGACCTGGATCAGCTCCCAGCTGTCCCGTGGTTGGTGCAGCGCAACCGGCGCTAGCCAGCGGTTGTCGGCATCCAGGACGGTCAGACCGATCGTCTCGCCGTCGGCGCGGCAGAGGGCCAGGCGCCTACCCTCGACTGTACGAGGAAACAGCGCGATCCCCTTGTTACGGGCCCCCGGGCCGCGCATCGGGGACATCTCAAAGTGGCGCAGATCGGCGCTGGCCACCACACGGGTCGCGATGCTCCGGCCGTCGTAGCCGGTGTAGGTGGCGCGGTACAACGGATCGGAGCCGTCGGTGCACCGGACGAATCTTGCGTCCTCCATGCCGTTGCTCTCCGCAGGGATGGCTGGCCAGAGCACGCGTTGGTGCAGCACCGTCTCCGCGGGGAAGGACGTGGCGTAGCTGCCGGCGTTGGTCCGGCGTAGTCGTTCCAGCGTGTCCGGCGCGGTACTGCGGGAGAGCAGGTCCGGCGGCAGAGCACCGAGCACCCACTCGAAGGTCGCCTCGTCGTATTGGTCGGGCAGCGCGCTCAACACCGTGGCGGTGACCTCGTTGTCGCAATCCTCCTCGGCCAGGCCGGCCACGAGCAGGTCCCGGCGGTGCCGCACTCCCGTCCGCTCTCCGACGACCAGCGGGCCGGACCGGTCAGTGACGGCGAGCCGGCGCCCCGGCCCGAGGACCGCGCTGGCGAATCCGATGGACGACAGGTGACCCTCACCGATCTGGCGGAGGCTGACCGCCGCGCGCAACTGCCCGGCGCTCAACCGGCTCTGGTCGGGGTGGGCCACCATCGACGGGTTGCACAGGGCGGCGGCCTCGACCGCGTACTCGTGGCTGAAGTAGGCACCGACCAGGAGCCGGCTGGCGGACGAGAGATCCCCGGTCCGGGCGGCGCGGTGCCGCACGAGGTCGTAGTGATGGTGGAACGTCGCCTCGAGGTCGCGGTGCCGAGCACCGAACCGGTCGAGGGTGTCCCGCAGCAGCCGGGCGGTCTCCTCGTCGTCGAGGTGCGCGACACGCTCGATGAGCGCCCGCGCGCGAGTGCGTACCACCGCCGCGTCCTCGCCCGGGACGAAGAGCTTGACGACGACCCGGCGGGGGTCCGGGGTGAGGGTGACGTCCTGCCGGACGGCCAGGACGTCGGTCACGACCACCGCCGGGCGTGCTGCAGGGTGGAGATGAGCGCGAGAGTGGATTCGGCACCCTGGTTGAGGTTGGGACCGTGCGCGGTCAGCCCGTCGTACCCGCCGCCGGTGTCCGGATCCCACATCGGCGTGCCGACGTCGTTGTCGCCGAGGAACCACCCGATCGCCTGCCGTACCCCGTCCTCCCAGGAGGGGTCACCGGTGACCGTGGCGGCCGTGGCGCAGGCGTCCGCGAGGGCCGCGACCTCGATCGGCTGCTGGTCGTGGTGGAACCGTACGGCGCCGCGTCGCCACCCTGCCGCCGGTACGACGGACAGTCGCCCGTCGCGGACCTGGACGTCCCGCAGCCAGGCCAACATCCGCAGGCCCTCGCCGATGGGCGGTCCACCGTGGCGTAGCTGACTGGCGACGATGACGACCTCGGCGAGCGCCGCGTTCGCGTACGTCAACCGCTGCTGCGGCCAGGGCCACCGCAGGTCGGGGTCCGGCGCGCCGACGGCGCTGGCCGCGTCCGCCAGCAAGGCTGCCGCGGTCACGTGGCCCGGATGGCGACGCAGCACCTCGGCCGCGCCGAGCCCGGCGAAGGCCATCGCGTGCGGCGCGGCTGACCGCCGCGTCGCCCCGCGGCTGAAGGCGACCAGCGCCTCCTCCCGTACCCAGGCGGCGGGACTGCGGGCGACGGCCGTGCCCAGCCCCCACAACGCTCGGCCCCACCAGTCGCCGAGTCCGGGCTCGTCGGTCCAGCGCCGGTCGAGTCCGAGCCGGTTGTGGAAGGCGCCCGCGGCGTCCTGTGCGTGAGTCAGGAACGCGAGGTACCTCTCCGCGAGCCGCAGGAGTTCCTCGGTCGGCTCCGGCTCGCGGCAGATGACGACAAGGCCGCGGGCCACGTCGTCGGTGCAGTACCCGTGCTCGCGGCGGACGATGGCGTGCCGGGCGTGCTCGAACAGGCCGGTGTCGTCGCTCAGCCGGGCCAGGTGCGCGAAGCTGGGCGCGGGCGCGGTCACCCACCGCCTGCCGGAAGTTGCCCGGGAACGGCCGGCGGTCGCGGTCATGCCGAGGCCACGCTGACGGCGGGCGGACGTACGTCGGTGAGCCGTTCGGCGAGGGTGACGTAGCGGGCGGCCACCGCCGGCCAGCGGAGATCCGCGGCCAGCGGCCGCACCCGGCCGGCCAGCCGAGCCGCCAGGCCCGGCTCGGTCAGGATCCGCCGGACCGCCAGGGCCAGCGCCGCCGGGTTCTGATGGGGTACGACCAGACCGGGCCCGCCGGTGAGCAGCTCGACGGCGTGCGGGAACGCCGTGGCCACGACGGGCACTCCGGCGGCCACCGCCTCGATGAGCACTCCGGAGGTGACCTGTTCGCGGGAGTCGTACGGCAGCACGACCACATCGGCGGAGCGGATCAGACGACCAAGGGCCTGCTGATCGTGGTAGACGTCCTGGTAGTCCACGGCGTGCGCGATCCCCAGTTGGGCGCCGAGCCGGTGCAGCCGCGCCCGGTACGTCTCGCCGTGGTGCTCGATCACCTTCGGGTGGGTCCGTCCTGCGACGGTGTACGTGGGTGTCGGTTCCAGGTCCTGCAAGCGGGCGAGGGCGCGCAGTGCCCACTCGATGCCCTTGCCAGGTCCGATGAGTCCCCAGGTGAGCAGGTGCGGGCGGGTACGCCGGTCGACCGGCACACCGGCGAGTTCAGCGACACCGTGCGGGATTACTGTCACTTTCCCCACCGGCACGTCGTAGCCGATGAGCAGCCGGTCGCGGGCGGTGTCGGTCATCGTGACGATCGCCCCGGCGGCGGTCACGATCTGCTCCAGCAGGGACTTCTGCCGAGCGGTGGGCTCGCGCAGCACGGTGTGCAGGACCACGATGCTCGGCACGGTGAGCCGGCGCAGCAACGGCAGAACGTCCTCGCCGTCGGTGCCCGGGTAGATGCCGTACTCGTGCTGGACGATGGCCACGTCGAAGGTGTTCAGGGCGGCTGCGGCGTCCCGCCATCCGGCCGGGCTCCGCGCCGACCAGGTGTGTACCACCCCGGGAACGGGCCGCTGGTCGTCGCCGTGGTCGGTGACCCGCACGATCCCACCGCACGTGCCGTCGGCGGTTAGTTGGGCGGCGAGGGCGGAGTTGAAGGTGGCCAGTCCACACCGCGTCGGCGGGTGGGTGCTGAGGAATCCGTAGCTGAGCATGAACGTTGAGCCTTCCGGTCGTCGGCCGCCACCGCGGTTACGGGGGCACGCCTCACGCGGTGACGGCGCACGTCGGTCAGCGTGTGTGACCGGCGGAACGTGTTCGGGGGCGATCAGCTGAGGGTGGCAGTCAGAGCACGGCCGCCTGGTCGGGAACGACCGGCCGCTCGACGGGCACGGCGTCGCGGCGGATGAGGCGGTCGTAGACGGCGAGGTAGTCGGTCACCATCCGGTCCGCGCCGAAGCGTTGCCGGGCTCGTTCCCGGCAGGCGGCCCGGTCGAGGCCAGCAACCCGGGTCACCGCGTCGACAGCCTGCTCGACGGTGTGCACGAGGCAGCCGGTGACGCCTTCGTCGACGACGTCCGGCATGGATCCCCGCGCGTACGCGACGACCGGCGTGCCGCAGACCATCGACTCCACCACCGACAGGCCGAACGGTTCGTCGAACGCGACCGGGTGCAGCAGAGCCGTGCTGCCGCCCAGCACCTCGGCGCGTCGGCGTGGGCCGACCGAGCCGAGGAAGACGACCTGGTCCCCGTCGATGTGCGGAGCCACCTGCTCCGCGAAGTACCGCTCGTCCTGGACGATGCCGCAGATGGTCAGCGTTCGGCCGGCGCGGCGGGCGATCTCGATGGCGGTGTGGGTGCCCTTGTCGGGGTGGATCCGACCGAACGCGGCCAGGCCGGGGCCGGCGTCCCGGGCGAACGGCAGACCCGCGAGGTCCACGCCGTGCCGCACCGTGGCGACGTAGTCGAGTTCCGGGGCACGGTCGGCATCCGATATCGAAACGTATGACGACGCAGCTCGGGCGTAGGCGGGCAGGATCTGAGCACCGGAGAAGCCGTGCACGGTGGTGAGCAGTGGAGCGTGGCAGTGCTGCGCGAACGCCAGCGGCAGCCAGTCGAGGTGGCTGTGCACCAGGTCGAAGTCCGCCGAGCGGGCGAACGCGTGGGAGACGTGCATCGCCTCCCACACCCGGCCGTCCAGGTCCGGGGCGTCGGCGTACCCCCGGGGAGCAACGCCGTCGAGCCGTGCGGAGGTGACGGAGTCCAGCGTCGCGAAGAGCGTCACGTCCACGCCGCGGCTGACCAGACCCTCGGCGAGCAGGCCGGTCACCTGCTCCCAGGGGCCGTAGTGGTACGGGGGCGTACGCCAGGCGATCGGCCCGAGCAGCGCAACCTTCACGGGGATGGCACGTCGACGAGTTCGGCTGCATCAAGGTGCAGGGTGGCGAGCAGTCCGGAGTGCTTGACCGGATCCACCCGCTCCGGCAACTCACGCTCGACCCAGTCGGCCCTGGCCTGCTGGCCCCGACCGCGTAACGCGCTGACGATCCTGTGCTTGGCGATCCTCATCTGGTGCTCCCTGGTTGAGCCGTCCAGACCGGAACGCGCCTGGACGGGATGTGAAAGCGTGGGCGGAACGTCCCCGCGGCCAGCAACGCGGACCCGGATGCGCGGTGAGCCGGTGAATCCGACAGGCCGAGCCCTGGCTGGTCGTCGACGACCAACATGCGGCAGCGGTGGGAGAAGATCGATAACGCCCCTGACGGGCTGGTGGCGGCGAAAGACGGCGGCCACCGGGGGCCCGGGCGACATGACCAGCCTACGCCCCGGCCTGGGCGGCTGCACGCGCACCGGGGCGCGGCTCGTCGAAAAGCCGCTCAAACGGCGGTGCGGGCCGTCAGGCGTACGCTGGGGTCACTCGCCGCCATACACCCATCGACCCGGTCGCCAGCTTCCCGTGGCACCGCTGGCCGACCTCTCCCCGCACCGGCTCGCCGGACCCGCGACGGTTTGTCGCCGGCCCGCCCTCGGCCCTCCACTCCGGCAGTCAGCTGGATCGGGCACCCCATCGGAAGGCGGCGGATCGCCATGACCGCACCCTCGGACGGCCACGGGTGGCGGCGGACAGCACCAGACTCGCCACGACCAGGGTGTACGCGCCGGGAATCCAGATCACGGTGGTCGAGTCACCGGCCGGGAGCCGCGAACTGTCGTAGCAGCGCCCCTTAATCACCTGGCTAGCCTTGCCGTAAGCCAGGTAGTCTGGGTGACATGGAGGACCTACGGGACGACCGCGAATCCTGGTCGATGGAGAACTGCTCCGTCGCACGGGCGATGGACATCGTGGGCAGCCGGTCGACAATCCTGATCATGCGTGAGGCGTTGCTCGGCACACGCCGTTTCGACGACTTCGTCCGCCGCGTCGGCGTCGGCGAGCCCGCCATGGCGGCCCGCCTCAAGGAGATGGTCGGCGCCGGCCTGCTCGAACGAATTCCCTACCGGGAGCCGGGTCAGCGCACCCGCCACGAGTACCAACTGACCCGCAAGGGCCAGGAACTGCTGCCCGTCATCACCGCCCTGCGCAACTGGGGCGACACCTGGAGTGCCGACGAGGCCGGCCCCGGCATCCTCGCCACCCACCACGACTGCGGCGAACCGGTCCGCGCGGTACTGCGCTGCGCCGCCGGGCACGACGTCGGAAGCGGCGACATCGACATCACCGCCGGGCCAGGCCTGATCCGTCGCGACTGATGTCGACTCGCCCTGCGCACCGGGGAGCTACCCGCCAACGGCGGCGACCCCGCCCAGATCGTCGTCACCACCACCTACGACACACTGACCCGGCAGCTCAGCAGCGGTCTTCTCGACACCGGCCCCACGCTGACCCCGGAGACAGTGCGCCGCATCGCCTGCGACGCCGCCATCCTGCCCACCGTCCTCGGCGGCACGGGCCAGGTCCTCGACGTCGGCCGACAACGCCGCCTGATCACCGGGCCACTGCGTCGGACACTCGTCCTGCGCGACCGCGGCTGCGCGTTCCCCTGCTGCGACCGCCCACCTCGCTGGTGCGACGCCCACGTGCGCCGTGAGGCGCTGATTGATCGAGTGGAGGTGAG
>NZ_JBICTE010000047.1:0-40042 GCF_043197485.1 Micromonospora sp. NPDC049102
TTGACCAGCCACACCTCGAACCCATGCGCTTCCAACAGGTAGAACACCGGCTTCCAGTAGTCGCTGGTCGCCTCCATCACCACCCGGGTCACCCCCAGCGCGGCCAGCCGTTCGGCCAAGCCGGTCAGCGATCGGGTCATCGTCGGGTAGGTCCGCACCTCCTGCAGCCGCCGTCCAGGCTTCGCCTCGTCCGGCACCCGCGCGCAACACACCAACGACGCCTTACCGATGTCCAACCCAGCCACACGCTTGATGATCTGCTCTTCGTCCTGGGCTTGTTCCAGCAACCGAACCCCTCCCACCAGCGCGAACATCAGGGCGGTCGCCCGCGGCAGCCACAGAACGGGTGAATCTAACTCGCGTGCTCGCAGCAACAGTGAAGGGCCCATAACGCAGCTACCAGCGTCCGACTAACCCACGACCTCGTACGGATCAAGGAAGCACGACGTCAGCGAGCGACCGACACGATTTTCAGCCCGGAACGGGCCACCTCGCCAGAGGCGACAAGGACTAACCCGACGCTCCGCCGGTGTCCACAGGCCGACGAGCTGCGGCTTTCTGTTTTCTGCCGTTGCGTGCCGGTCGCTTCGCGGGCTCGCTGCGATCGCTTGCCGAAGATCAGCTGGAACGCTGTGGGCCTGCGGGTGCAGCTTGACATTGCCGCGAGTCGGGGCCGAGTCATCCTTCCTCGTCGAGCAGATCGCGGCGCCACTCCGCGAATCGGCTTCGGAGATCGACCATCGCCGCCTTCGTAACCGCCACGGCGCTCAGCGTGGCCGGACTGCGGGCACCCGACACGTACGGTGCATATGCGCTGGTGCGTAATGCTCTCGGTTGCGTCGGACTGGTCGCCGGCGGGGCGGTGCTGCTCGGCGCGCGGCTGGCGTGGCTGCCCGCCTTCGTCTACGTGTGCGCCGCCGCTCCACGCCAGACCAGCGTCGTCGTTGCAGCTTGGGCTTGGCCGATCCAGCCCTCCACCACGACGGCATCCTGGTTGACCGCTGCCACGATATTTGCCGCCGGCACGGCGGGATACGTGCACGGCGGGTGCCGCGCTCGTTCAACAGGCGCACCGTGAGCTGCAACAGAGTCGGCGTGGGCGGCCATAGTGTGGTGTGAGGCATCAGGTACGGCCATCGGACGAGGAACTGTGGTCCTCGATCGCCGCCGGTGACGAGTTGGCGTTCGGTCGGCTCTTCGACCGGTACTCCCGTGCGGTCTACAACCACGTGTTCCGGCTGACCGGGTCGTGGTCGACGGCCGAGGACGTCACCCAGGCGACGTTCCTCGTCGCGTGGCGCCGCCGGGACGACGCGCGACTCGTGGACGGCTCGGCGTTGCCGTGGTTGCTGGTCGTCGCCACGAACGCGGTCCGCTCCGAGTGGCGGTCGGCGCGCCGGTGGCTGGCGCTGCTACGGCGTCTACCGGCGGAGCGGTACGCCGATGGTGAAATCGCCGACGAGGTGGCCGCGCGGCTCGACGACGAGCGGCGGATGACCGAGGTCCTCGCGGTTGCCCGCCGGCTACCGCCGGCGGAGCGGGAAGCGGTGGCGTTGTGCCTGTGGTCCGGCGTGTCGTACCCGGACGCGGCAGCCGTGTTGGGCATCAGCGAGGTGGCGGTGCGGTCGAGGGTGAGTCGCGCGCGTAGCCGCCTGGCGCGGCTGCTGCCCGAGGAGATTCAGGAGGGGAAGCGGTGAACAACATTCTCGACCTGCCCGTGGAGCGGGACCTGCCGCCGAAGGCGGCGCACGCGATGCGGGCCCGGATCCTTGGTTCGGTGCGCCCGCGCCCCGCTCGTCCGCCACGACTGCGAGTCGCCGTGGCGGGGGTGGCGCTGTTGGTCGTGGCGTCCGGTGTCGCGGCGGTGGTGTGGCAGCGGCCGGTCCGGGCGCCCGTGCAGGTGCTGGCCATGGGATCGGGTGAGTTGTCGCCGGCCCTGCGGGACGCGGCGCAGCGGTGCCTGCAGTGGAACTCGCCGCATCGGCAGACCCGGCAGGACGAGAGCGAGCGCCCTGTCCCGGTGTCCCTGGCCGACCTGGCGGTGGCCATCGAGCGGGGTGACCGCACGCTGGTGTTGTTCATGAACGACGTCGGCTACGCGACCTGTGACGCGGAATCGGCGGGTACCGACCAGGAGTCCGGCGGTCACGCCAGCGAACCCTGGCGGCACGGTTACTGGTTGCCGGGGCCGGTGCAGCGGCTACTGCTGACGTCCACCGAGCACGACGGCGGGGACGTCAATGTCAGCGGCCGGATCAGCGGGCGCGTCGACCGGCTCGTGCTCGACCACGGCGACGGGCGCAGTACAACAGCTCGGCTCTCCGCGGGAGCGTTCGGCCTGATGACCAGCGATGCCCGCCTCAAGGCCGGCAACGATCCTGAACTGGTTAGCTACGACGCCCACGGAACGGAGATCGACAGGCGTCCGCTGTTCCAGGCCGAGGACCAACTGGAGCGCTGCTATACGGGCCCGGACGGGAAGCGGATCTACGGCAATCCGACCAGCGACTGCCGTCCTGCCGAGAAGTGGGGGCGTTAGCCATGATCGGAGGCTGACCGCTGCCTGTGGCGTAGGGTCGTCACTCGCGGGTCAGCCCCGGTGGCAGCGCATCTTCGTCAGGTTGAATTGGGCGGGCATTGACCACGGGGTCGCGTTGGAGGGTGTGGATCACGGGTGTCGGGCCGCCGACGCAGGTCCAGGTATCGTCCCAGAGCGCGGAGACCAGCCATGACCGGTCGGCGGGGAAGAACAGGTCGGGTAGCGCGCCGTGCGGGTGGCGGATGTGCCCACCGGTGCGCCAGGTGAGGGCCTGCTCGGGGCCGGCCTGGACCAGCACGTAGGGCCAGTTCCAGTAGAGGAACACCCGCGGGGCGTGGGGAAGGACGACGTCGTGGGCGCCGGTGTCGAGGTAGGCCAGCCACCAAGGCTGGTCGGGCGTGTGCGTGGTGAGGTCCTCGATCAGGGCGTGCTCGTAGGCGGCGGCGGTGACGTCGTCGGTCTGGTGCGTGGTGGCGTAGGCGTCGAAGACCGGCGGGATGGCGGTGGTGATCGAGACGCCGGCAGTGGTGTGCCCGGCGATCCAAACCACGTCGGCGGCGGCGCCGATGCGCCAGTCCCGCCCGTCCTTGGTGACCTGCACATCGCTATTCAAGCCGCTGTAGCGACGGTTGGCGTGGGAACCAGCTGATCGGCTTACGCCCGCGTCAGGTCAGCGGGATCTGCCGCATCGTGGTTCGGGTAGCTGCGTAGATGAAGGGTGGCGGCTCGGCGGGGCAGCGCTCGATATCGCGCCAGCGACGTATCACAACCTCCAACTGGCCGAAGACGCTGCCCGCGTCGGCGGCTGTCAGGGCGACCATCCTGGCCCGGTGCTCTCGCACGGCGGCGATCTCCAGTCGGTGCTCCTGGATGTGGCGGTCCCGCGTGATGATCAGCCAGCCGCGGCCCGCGACCTGCGGGATCCACTCCGAGTCCTCCACAGCGGGCGAGGAGATCGGGCACGGCGGGCGTTGGCGTTTGTGGATGACCGTCCCGGGATCGCCGGGATAGGTGACATCGGAGCGGAGACCAGCGAGGACGCGCGCGAGACCGAGGAGGTCGGCATCGATGTAGAACCGGACCTCGGCAGGCTTGACCCTGCTCACGCCGCGCGCTGGGAGTTCTCGTACGCCAGCGCCCACCGCACGTCGGGCACGTCGAGCTGGTACGTCTCGGCGATCTCCTCGACGTCCAGCCCCGCCTCATCCTGCTCCCAGAGGACCTCGGTGCTGATCCCCTTGATCGACGGCCGACCAAACCGGACATCTGGCCGGATCCGTACCGGTGACTGGGGGTTGGGATCCGGTCGCCAGCCTGCGGCGACGTCGCCGTCCCAGGTGACCCGCTCGACGAAAGCCGCCGACGGAGGAGTGAGCAGCAACTGACTACCGACCGCGGCCACCAAGCAGTACTCCGGGTCGAGACCGGCCTCGGCCTGGGCTTGCAGCACAAGTTTTTTGCCGGCGACGTAGGGCCGGCGGTCGGCGAGCGGGTAGGGCACCCCGAACTGCTCCCGGAGCAGGTCGATGAACGCCCTCAACTCGACCATCGGCACCCGGTGGCGACCTGTCGCCGCGCTCGTGCCACGGCGGTCTGCGCGGCGTGTCCGCTTTCGATCGAGGCGCAGTCCGCTCTGGTCGCCCCGGTGCGCGCCCGTACGGCGGGTGGCGGTTGCCGGCCCGGCGAGCTGGCGGGTGGGGGGTGGTTCGGCGGCGCGTGCGGCCTGCAGGCCGCCACACGCGCCATGTGTTCCGCTCCCTCTCATTAGGCGGCCCGCTCGTCCGGAGTGGGATGGTCGTGGGTGGGGTATTGGTCGTCGTGGTGGGTGTCGGTGTAGGGCAGGTCGATGAGGCGGTGACGGCCGGGACGGCCGGGTACTTGCCAGATCTGGTGGGCGGGGCTGGCGGCGAGAGCGGTGCGTAGTTCGGCGGTAGTGGTGGCGATGACCGCTTCCAAGCCGGTGCCGGCGATCCGGTGGTGCAGGTTCGCCTCGCGTCGTGCGGAGGGTAGGTGCAACAGCACCGGCCATGCCCAGGTGCTCATCGTGTACAGCCGCTCGTATTTGATGACCTTGTCGATGAGGACCTGCAGGTTCTCACCACTGGTGTCGTACTCGAGGAAGAAGGGCACGGACCGTTCGTCCTCCGTCCATATTCCCGCGCCGTCGGGGCGGGGGAGGCCGGTCGCTCCGGCGAGGATGAGGTGCGGGTTGGCGCCTTGCCGGTAGAGGGTGCCCGGTTCGTGGTAGGCCGACGCGGGTTGCCAGCGGACGAGGTCGCTGTCGGGGTGGGTGCGGGCGTGGGCGGCGAGGTCGATGAAGACCTGGTTGCCGCCGAGCAGGTGCGGCAGGTCCGGTCGGTTAGTTAGGGAGTGTTTGCGGCGGCGGGCCTGGTCCCGGCGGCCTCGTGAGAGTCCGCGTTGGGCGTGGACGTGGTCGTAGCCGAGTTGATCCAGGACGTAGTGGTAGGGGTGGGAGCCTCCGTCGGCTTTGTTGGGCCGGAACCGGTCTACCGCCCGAAGGGCGGTGAGGCGGCGCAGCCGGCGTTGGGTGAAGTCCAGGGATGGGAACAGGGCGGCGGCGATCTGGTCGGTGGTGAGCACGCCGTGGTCGTAGAGCCAACCGAGGAGCCGGTCGTCGCGGGCGGTGATGCTGGCCTGCAGGCGAAGCAGCGGGTCCGCGGTCGGTAGGTGTTTACCCATGGGCACAAGCCCTTGGGGGGAGACCCGAGATTGGAGGGTCTGTCTGGAGCGGTCCCAGCCTCCTGACAGCGGGGCTGACCTGGGCTGTGAGCGGCCGTGAGGGGTCAGGTTGGGGGTCAGGATCAAGACGGACGGTAGAACGGAGATCGGCACTGACCGCTGAAGGGCCGGGCACACCGGGTTCGGCGTGACGTCGCGGTGAGGGTGGGTGTGAGTCGGGCCGTTGACGCTGGTGAGGTTCGCGGTGCGGGGTGATCATCGTTGTTGCTCCACGGTCAGAGGGTGCGAGTGGGTGTGAGGTTGGTGCGCCCCGCGGCTGCAGCGGGCGGGAGCAACCGGAGGTCCGCAGTCGCTGTACGGAAGCCTGGTTGGACATGCCAACCTGCCTGGTCTCGCGTGTGTGGCGAACTTCCGGTGACACGGGCAGTGTCAGTCGCCTGTCGATCGAAGTTGCACACAGTGGCTCCGGCCTGCGGTGTGAGAGCCGCAGGCGCTGCCGTTCGGATTCGAAGCGAACGGCAGCCTCCGGTAGTCCTCCTGACAGTGACCGGGTAAGCGCTTCGTTGGGTCGCCCCGGTCTGCTCCTCGACCGGCACGCAGGCCGGTCGAGGAGCAGCGGTCGGGTGGTCAGGGGCGCGGCGGGTAGTGGTACTCGCCGTCGGCGACGGATTCGTCGCCGGGGCGCTCGGGGTCGTAGATGGGGTGTGGGGCTCGGGGCCGTACCTCCTTGAAGGTCACGTTGTCGGGCGGCCACTGCTCGGGGGTGTGGGGAAGGTCGGTCAGGGCGAGGCCGTGTGTCTCGCCGATCGGCTGCCAGACCGGGTCGGCCGCGTGGTCGTGCTCGGCGTTGCTGGTGACGACGGTTAGGTGCCGCGTGTTGCGGCGCTCGAGGTAGCGGCGCAGTTCCTGCTCGCGCTGCGGGTCGGCGGCGTGGAACAGCAGGGTCGCCAGGCCGGTTTGTTCGGCCAACCGCCGGTAGCCGTGGACGCGGTCGGCGAGGTCGGCGGGACGGATTTGGCCGGGGTCGGGCTGGTACCAGAACGCGTGGCGGTTGCGGTTGTGGATGTACTCGCCGTGCCAGGCGGCATGCCGCGCTCCGGTGACGTACCGGCAGGTGCGCGGTGACCACCAGGTGCGTAGGTCACTGCCGGGCTTGGTGAGCGCGTGGGTGGCCAGGTCGACGAAGAAGTCGTTGGCTCGCAGGAGTCCGGGCAGGCCCGGATGCTCGCGGAGCCGGTCGCGGGCCCGGTACACCTGCGCCGGTGTGACGTCGCGGTCTTGGCCGAGTGGGGTGAGTTGGGCGCCGATCGGGCCGCGGCACCACGAGGTGTCGGCGGTGGCCGCGGCACCGGCGTTCCAGAGGCGGTCGATCCAGCCGCGGCGGGCAAGGATCGTCAGACGTCGGATGGCCGACGCTGTGGTGGTGGCGAAACCGAGTGCGGTGAGCTGCGCGGTGGTCAGGACGCGGTGCTCGGCGAGCATCTCGACGGCCCACCAGTCGGGCAGGCGCATGCGGCCGCTCTCGGCCAGGATCAGCTCCGCCGGGATCGGTCGGGTGGACGGGACAGTGAACTGGGGATGGTAGGTGGTCGCCATGACCGGTACCTCCAACGTGACGCCATCCCGGTAGGGGGTGGCAGGGGCGGATGAATGCCCGTGCGACCGCGTCGGTGCGGCACACCACGGGCGGATCACGCCACCGCGATCCTGCGTCGCGGCGGGTGACAGGGCGACGGCTTGCCGGTTCCGTGCCCGGACGGCGGCCCGGGCACAGAACCGGCTGGTCCGCGCGGCCGGATCACCGGCCGGTCCTGCGGTACGGCGAGAATCCGAGTGCGGCTTCTGGCGCCGTCATCAAGAAACCGCCGCTTGTGTGCTCTGACGAACGCCTGCCCCACTCACAACCACTCACAGCCACTCACAAAGAGGGGTTTTCTCAGTTGAGGTGATCCGTCTCAGGAGCCTCACCGGGGGAAGGTGACGGCGCCGCGAGAAGGGGCTCCCGGACAGCCGACCTACGCGACTGCCGTCGACGTGGAGGCAGTGGTGGAGAGGCGACGGCGGCTGGCGGCGCGCAGACTGGCCCGGCGTTCGGCTCGCGCCGCCAACGCCTCGGCGGCCTGCGCGGACGCCGCGCCGGTCAGCATGCCGCTGGCGAGGGCTTCGGCGAGGCGGGTGTCGATGCGACCCAACCGCATGCGCAGGGCGTCGGTGCTGATGCCCATCCGGGCCGCGATCGGATCCATGGCCCGCCGGCCCAGCCGCACGTCGATGTAGGGCTGCTCGTCGTCGGCGTCGAGGATCCCCAGGCGCACCGCGCGGCGGACCAGCACGTCGGGATGCCCGTAGGGCACCTGCGGGGTCCGCGGGCCCGTGACGCGCTCCACGTCCTCGACCGGAACGAACTCGCTGGCCTGCTGACGCAGCGCGTGTCCGGCGCGCCAGCCGGCCCGGCACAACGACGCGTACGGCGCACGGCGGGCCACGTCCACGTGGTCACGCAGCGCCGCCAGGAATCCCGCGAGGATCTCCGCGCCCATGTCGTCGGGGTCACCACGGTAGCCGTCGGACAACCGCCGCGCGTAGCGGCGCAGCGCCGGCATCGCCATGCCGACCGCGGCGATGACCCACTGCGGCCCGTCCAGTCGGGCACGACGGATCAGCTCCCGCCACACCGCGTCGCGGGCGGTGTAGGCGCGCGGGTTCGCCAGCAGCCAGTCCCGCAGCGCCGGCAGCGCCACGACACCCCTTGGCAGGCCGTCATCCGGACCGAACATGTCGAGGTTGAGGGACAGGGGTGCCGGGTCGCTGGTCAACGCCGCGAACGCGACATCGACGGCGTCCAGGGGCGCGGCAGGGAAGATCGTGTCGGACACACTCATGATCAGTACTCCTCGGCCAGAGAGACCATCGGGCGTCGCCGCCGTGTTCTGGCGACGCTGGAATGCCGATTACGCCACGACCGACTCACAACCGCTCACAGCCCAGGTCAGGCCTGCTTTGCCCCCAGCGGACCGCCGTTGCGTCCTGCCCGAACTCGGGCATCGGTCCGGCACCGGGCGGGCGACGCGGACGGGCCACGGTACGGCTGAGCAGGGCTGTGAGCCGCCGTCGCACGCCATGCGCGGCACCAGACGGCTCAGCGAAGAGGTCGCGATCGTCGAGGTTGCGCCACCGCTCACGGTCACTCACAGCGGCTCACAGCCACTCACAGCCGCTGACCCGCCCCTCTGGTCAGCGAATCTCGCCCGTCATCCGCGATCGGATCACTTGCGTTGGCACTGAACCACCTCTGCTGGCATGGACTGACAGCGCCGTTGAACTTCGTGCCATCGAAGGCGCGCCGCAGCCTTTTCACCGCCGAGGTCGCGCCGACGCTGGTCACCTCGCGCTAGGAGTTCTGAGCAGGGCTGTGAGCGTAGGGGCCCGTGCGAGAAGTGTCCGACAAGAGAGTTGCCGCGCCCTATACACCCTGGCACTCACAACGACTCACAACCGCTCACAAAGACTCACAGCGACTCACAGCGGGATGGCATCGCTGCCGGCACGCCCGGTAGGCCAGCGGACGACGCCGGCGTGGCGCGAACCCCAACCATCTGCCGCGTCCCCGTCCCCGGGCATCATGCCCGGCGCCTCACCCATGTCGGTCGCCGGAGTGTGCGCACCAGTGGTGGGGAACCCTCGGTCCCGGCTGCCTCGCCCGGGAAGCGCGCGAACCGGTGTCAACGAGGGCAGTCGATTGACAGGTTGTCCGTGCGGGCGGCGGCGACCGCGTCCGCGAGGACAGGACCGTCGGCATGAGCGCCGCGTCACTTTGTCCGGACACGCGTTCAGCGGCGGTCAGATGGAATCGAGAAGTGGCGATCGGCGTCGTGCGCGCGGCCAAGACATCGAGGTGGGCACAGCGTGTCCTCCGTGTCCGGCCCGGTGTCCGCCACGTCGCGCCTGTCATCGATGTCCGTCGTTGACAAGGTGTCCGGCGGGATCGCTGAGCAGGCCCGGGACAGCGCAGCCTCGCGCGTGTCGCTGGCCTGAAATGGCACTGGCGTCGACGACGAAAGTCCGTCCCGCGGCGGCGATGGCCAAACCGGCATGACATCACCGCGTCGCCTGGACCGGTTTGTCAACCGCCCGCAAGCTGTGTCGGCACCCGTCGGCCGCGGACAACTTGTCATCGACGTGCTTGAGTGTCCGACCAGATGCGGCCGAGGCGGTGTGTGACACGTTGACACCGCTGTCGAGCCGACGGCGGACACGAGGTCGGAGCGCCCGTGGACCGTCACACCACCCACCGTGTCATCGACTTCTGCCACTGTCCAGGGGGTGGCGTCGAGGCGGTGGCACGTCCGCGCGCTGGCCCGGCGAGCGGCCGGACGGGCAACCCTGTGAGCCCTCGTGAGTGGCGGTGAGTCGGGCAGGCGTTCGCCAGAGCACACAGACGCCGGTTCACAGATGTCAGCGCCCCACCGATCCGGCGCGGAGCCGACATCGACACGGGCGAGCACCGAGGTAAGCGCCGCTTGAGTCGTACCGGCCGGCCGTGCTGGATGTCGCCGGACCAGATCGAGCACCCATCGGATCTGCTCCTGCGAGGGCTGAGCCCGTCTCCGGCATCCAGCCTCACCCGCCGCGCACCCCGGGCCTGACCTGTACGCCCGTGCCTACCGCCGAGGAGATGACCATGAGATCGTCCAGACGCAATGGAACCGTGCCACCTCAATCCGGGGAGAGGCCGGCTGCCGGTGAGCGGAAGCCGGCGTGGACGGCCGAGCGAATCCACGGCCTGGGCGTCAGCACGGACCTAGCCACCGCCGCGGCGGTGCTCGGCATGTCCCGCTCCGCCGCCTACAAGCTGATCCGCCGCGACGCGTTCCCCGTGCCGCACTTCCGCGTCGGCGCCCACTACCGGATACCGACGGCGCCGCTGCTCGCCGCTCTGCACCTGCACGACCCGGGGACCACACCGGAGCGCGCCGCCGGTGCCACGAATGCCCCACCGTAGGCGCCTTCCGCGCTGGCGGGAGCCCATCCCGCCCCAGCCCTCCGCGCCAACGCGCGCGGTTCTCTTCCAGCCCCGAGCTTGCGCCGGGACCGTCGTACGACGGTCCCGGCGACTTGATCGTGTCCGCGGATCACGCGTGGATGTCGATCGACGAAACCGATGCGCCCCACCTGATCGAGGAGCACCACCTGCCATGCCTGACGGAAGCATCTTCAAACGCTGCGGCTGCCGCCACCCGGAAACCGGCAAGCCCTTCGGAAACGACTGTCCCAAGCTGCGCCGCCCCAACCGCGCCTGGAGTTCCGAGCACGGGCACTGGACCTACCAACTCGAACTCCCACCCACCGCCGACGGCGGGCGCCGGCAGCTACGCCGCTCCGGCCTACCCACCCGCCGGGCCGCCGCCGACGAACTCGACCACGCCCGCGAACTGCTCGCCCTCGCCAAGGGCGACCGGCGCCGCCGCACCGAGATCGGCGACCTGCTCCAGAACGCCGCACGCGCCAAACGGCCCCTGCCCGAGGTCGACCGGATCCGCCAGCGGCTGCGCGGCGACGGCCCCCTCGCTGACGCGCCCACCGTCGCCGACTACCTCACCGGCTGGCTGACCCACCTCAGCGTGGACGACAACACCCTGCACGGCTACGAGTCCATCGTGCGGGTGCACCTGATCCCGCACCTCGGCGAGGTCCCGCTGGACAAGCTGCGTACCAGCCACGTCCGTGCCATGTTCGCCGCGATCGAACGCCGCAACGACGACATCCGCGCCGCGAAGACCAGCCCCGACCCGGCGGTGCGCAGGTCCGCAGCCGGGGTACGGCCCACCGGCCCCACGACCCGGCAACGCATCCGCGCCTGCCTGCGCAAGGCCATCAACGACGCTCTCGCCGACGAACTAATCGTCGGCTCCAACCCGGCCGCGCTGGTCAAGACCCCGGGTGACCGGCCGCTGCCGATCGTGTGGGAGGACGAACGCGTGCAGCGCTGGAAGGACACCGGCCAGGTGCCCGGACCGGTGATGGTGTGGACCGACGCCCAGCTCGTGGACTTCCTCGACCACGCCGCCCGGCACGCCCCGGACCTGCACCCGATGTGGCACTACATGGCCTACCGCGGACCCCGCCGCGGCGAGGCCTGCGGACTACGCGACAGCGAGGTCCGCCTGCACCGCCGGGAAACCACCATCAACAACCAGATCGCCACCCACGGCTACACCCCCGTGCAGAAACCCCCGAAGAGCAGGGCCGGAAACCGCGACGTCGCCCTCGACACCGACACAGTCAAGGTCCTCACCGCCTACAAGGGCCGCCGCGCCCAGTGGCAACTCGCCGCCGGCCCGGCGTGGCCCGACACCGGCCTGTTCTTCGTCCGCCCCGACGGGCAGCGCTGGCACCCCAACGCCGTCACCCAACGCTTCCGCCGGCTCGTCCGCAAAGCCGGCCTACCGCCGATCCGGCTACACGACCTGCGCCACAGCGCCGCCACCATCGCCCTCGACGCCGGCGTCGACATCAAGGTCCTCTCCGACCAACTCGGCCACTCCACCACGACCCTGACCCGCGACACCTACCAGAGCGTCACCAAGCAGCTGCACCAGGACGCCGCCGACGCCGTCGCGAAGAAGATCAACCAGAGACGCCGCAAGGCGGGGTGAAACTAGCCCACACCGGAGCGGCAGCGGATGACCGCGTGCGGCCGGGCCGGTGCCGGTTACCCGAGTGAATACGCTCGCGACGTGGGCGGTGACGACCAGCGGCTGATCCGGCGGGGCAGCTTCGACGAGGATCCGGACAACTACCAGGCGGCTCGGCCGGGGTACCCGCGGCGGGTGTACGAGGTGCTTGCCGACTATGGGCTGCGGCCCGGTGCCCGCGTCCTGGAGATCGGGCCCGGGACAGGGCAGGTGACCCGTCCCTCGTGGCCGCCGGCGCGTCGGTGCTGGCGGTGGAACTCGGGGGCCGCCTGGCGGCCCGGCTGCGAACGAACCTGGCCGACCGCGACGTGACCGTGATCGAAGGCGACTTCGCCACCGTGGCGCTGCCCGACGGCACCTTCGACATGGCGGTCTGCGCCACCGCCTTCCACTGGCTGGATACGGCTGAGGCGGTGCGGCGGCTGGCCAGCCTGGTCCGGCCGGGCGGAGGACTGGCGGTGTGGTGGACCGTCTTCGGTGACCCCGACCGCAGCCCGCCCTTGCGCCCGGACCTGGACGCGCTCCACCGACGATGACTACCGGCGCAGGGGCGCGGCCCGGCGGGCGTGCCAGCGCCCCTGCGGGTCGCCGAACGCACAGCGGAACTGGAAGCAGGTGACTGGTTCAGCCCCGTCCAGGTCGAGATGATCCGCTGGGAGCACCAGATGACCCCGCAGGGTACGCGCGGGCTTCCCGAACGTGCGCGAGATGAGCGCTGACCGGCGAGGGGCGTTCCTCGACGGCGTCGCCGAGGTGGTCGCCAGCCAGCCCGGCGGGACGGTGGTCGACCACTATGTCACCGCGTTGTACACGGCGCCGCGCCGGAACGACTCTGCCCTTCTGGCCGGTCGACAAATTGGGCAGCGGACGCCTGAAGAGTGCCAGCGGAGTCACCTTCGACAGGGCTCGGGCCAGCCGGGACTGCTGGAGCGGGGCGCCCACCGCCGAGCCCCTCGGTTGGACTGGGTCAATGCCTGCTCGCTGGTCCGGACCCTCCTGGGCTGGCTGCGTACCGATTATCTGTCATCCCGCGTCCGGGTGGTGGTGTCGCTGCTCGGCGCAGTGCTGCCACATCCGGGCCAGGTGCCCGACCATCCGGTCGCTGGCGGGGTGCCCAGGATGTGCGTGTCGGTGGGCGGTCATGGTGTCGGCGAGCAGCGTTCGCGCGCGGGCGCAGTGGCCGAGCTGGTGCAGGACAACGGCGAGGGACGCCTGCGCGGCGAGGGTGCGATGCGCCTGGGGCCCGGCGGTGGTGGCGAGTTGCTCGACGAGGTGGCGGTAGAGGTGATAGGCGCGCTGGTGGTGCCCGACCAGGCGGTGCGCGGTGGCGAGAGTGTGCAGGGCCGTCAGGGTGGTGCCGGCGGCGGGGCCGTGCAGGTGGGTGCCAGCGTGGTGGGCGTAGGTGGCCCAGCGGATCGCCGCACTGGGGTGGCCGAGACGGATGAGCACCTCGGCGAGGATGCAGGCGGCGTCGGCGTGAAGCGGGTCGGCCGGCGCGGTGGTGGGGTCGACGGCGGCCAGCGCGGCGTGTAGGAGTTCCTGGGCGTGAGCGGGATTGCTGGCGGCAAGGCTGCGGGCGAGTTCGACGTATTCGGTGACTGGAACGAGACCGGTGACGACGGGTCGCCAGGTGATGCGCAGGTCGGTGCAGGTGCGCCCGGCAGTCACGCGGCTGATGACCCGTCCGGCGCAGGCCGCGGCCATCAGTGGGCTATGTGGGTGGGCCAGAGTTATGGGCACGATGCGGGGTGCGTGACGCAGCACGGCCCGGCCGATGGCATCCACCACGAGCACAGCGGGTAGGCCGGGGCGGCAACACCCGGGTGGGCAGTCGTAGACGAGGTCCTCGTCGCAGTCCATGACCGCGGTCATGGACTGGGCGCAGAGGCGACACCACAGCAGCCCCGGCGGCAGCACCACCTCCCACGGGTCGGCGTCGGCCCGCTGGAGAGCGGGTCCTTCCTGCGCGGCAGTTGACGCTTCGGCCGCCTGGCGGGCGCCGCTGACCCATTTCTGCACGAGCCGGCGCTGCAGGTTCAGCTCTTGGGCCACAGCGGTGACGGCACGGTGGTCGCCCGCCGCGCGCTGCTGATGTACGCGGGAAACCGCGGCGTCGATGAGATCTTGCGGGTACTTGCGTGGGTGAGGCATATCGGATCGGTCCCGGGCTTGAGTTCTGGGATCAGCGAGGCGCGAGGGCGTCGCGGCGGGCAGGCGACGCTCGTCGCGTTCGTCCGGGACCGGCACGGTCTCGTCCAGGACCACGTGTGACATGGCGCAGGATCGGCCACGGTTTGGTTCGTGAGGCCATCGCCCGGATCAAACGCCCAGACCCCTGGCCTGCGAGCTACCGGCCGCACTGACGGTGTCCAGGGGAGCAGGGCCCGACGTAGGGGTGCGGCGCATCGGGGTGAGAACCGGGCCCGCGGGCAGCCGGATGGCTTCCCTCGGGGTGTAGCCGTAGCGGGTGTAGACGTCCTGGCATTCGCCGGTGGTTTCGGTCCACGAGGGTAGGTCGACGCGGTTGATTCTGTCGCGGTGGTGGGCGAGCATCGCCGTGCCGACACCTTGTCGCTGGGCGGCGGGCGCGACGGCGAGGATCGCCAGGTGGTAGTGCGGTTCGGTGGGCCGACGTGCGCTGAGCAACCCGTCGAGGATCTCGAAGCGCTCAGCATGGTCGCCGGCTGCGTCGGTGAGGCGGCTGCGGTAGTTCGCCGGTGGCGGGATGCTGCGGTAGCGGTGGAAACCGACCGCGGCGGCGTTCAGGTCGTCGGTGACGTAGGTGTCGCCGTAGAACATGGCGTGTTCCACCCAGATCGCCGCCACCTCGGTGAGTACGCGGCGCCGGTGGGTCGCCTCGGGCACCAGCCAGGCGGCCAGCGGGTCGGGGTGTAGGGCGTCGGCGATGAGCGCGGCGACCTTGTCCTTCTCGGTCCAGCGGCCGGCGCGGATGCGAGCAGTGCCGTCCATGAGGATCCCTTCAACAGTCCGGAAACGGACGGGAGTTGCCGCGTAATTGGCGGCGCGGTGTCAGGGCGTGTTGGTGGTGCTCGTGCGGGTGTGGACGCTGAACAGCAGGTAGTCCTCGACGTCACCGGTGCGGGTGTGGCCGCGCTTTGATGGCGTGAAGTGGGCGCGTTCGTAGGCGAGGACCTCGCCGGTGCTGGGGTGCAGGATGAGCAGGCCGCGGGTGGTGCCGTCGTCGCCGGTGGCGCTTACGCCAGCACCTGTGCGCCCGGCGCAGTCGCGCACGGCGGGGTGAAAGGTGAGCCCGTTGGTGTGGCTCAACAGAGTGAGGATCGCGGTGCGGGCCTCGCGGTCGGGTGTGCGCCACGACGTCAGACCGGCGATGGCGTCCAGGACCGCCGACGGGCCGAGGAACGGCGGCGAGATGCTGGTGATCTGTGCCCTAAGGCCAGCGGAGTCGACGGCGATCGGGCCGATGGTTCCGTCGAGCGTGCCCGGCGGGTAGATCTCGTCGATGGCGGGCTGTGGACCGGGCGGGTGGCGCAGGCTGATGGCCCGGCCAGAGCCGTTGTCGGCACGCCAGTGCCGGTGCTGGAAGACCACGACGTTGCTGGTCGCACGTTCGCCGTCGATGCGGGTGTCGGCAGCCCATTGCTGGATTTGCAAGAACGAGAACCGGCCCGGGACGTCGCAGCTGGCCCCTGCGGCAACCGGGGGAAGCACGCCGGCGGCTGTTTGCGGCGCGGCCAGGGCGGTGGGTGGCGTCTCGGGGGTACGGGCGGCGAGGGCGCGCAGACCGGCGGCGGTCATTGGCGCGGGGATCTCACACGGCGCGGTACTCATGCGGGTGAGCGGGGTGGTGTGCCGGTGGGTGCCATCCGTGGTGGGGGTGCCAGTGGCGGCGCACGCCGGGGCGAGGGCGGCAGCGGCGAGCAGGCCCAGTACGGAGAGTGCGGCAGTGATCCGGACAGCGGGCCGCCGACGCCGGCGGGTGGGCGATTGTGCGGGCGTCGAGGGTGGGTGGGTCACGGTGATCGGCTCCGGGAGTCTGTGGTGGGGTCAGCGGTAGGCGGCGGTGGCGAGGTCACCGACGGCCGCGTCCACGGCGGCGGTGACGTCGCGTACGGGCCGGTAGTGCTGCTCGGCGATCGCCCGCAGCTGGGCAGTGACGGCGGCGGTGTCGTCGAGGTACAGGTGGGTGGCCAGGCCGAGGACGGCGACGAGACCGGCGAGGGCGGCCGTGTGGTTGTCCGGCGGTTCGCGTCCGGCGGCGAGATATCGCAGCCGGGACCTGGCCACGACCGCCCATTTGCTGTCGGTGGCGAGGTAGACCTCGGTGCGGGCGAGCCCGCCGAGGCGGCGTCGGCTGGTGCGGTGCAGGATCCCGCCGGCGTGCAGGCCGGCGCGGGTGCGTTCGTACAGGTCCTCGGCGAACCATGACAGCCATCCCCGCAGCGTCGGGGCGGGATTGGCGTAGCGGACAGAGGCGATGGCAGTGTCGGCGACCAGGTCACCGACGGGCCGATCGAAGCGGAGCCGGATCCGCTGGTCGCCGGCCGGGCGGCTGTCGCCCCTTGGGTCGTCGAGGGCGATCCGTCCGGCCAGGAACAGGTCGGTCAGGACCGCGCCGGCCATGCCGAGGGCGAGGGCCTGGCGGTGGATGTGAGGTTGACCTGTGTCGTCGTTGTGGCCGAGCAGAAACAAATCGTCCCGCAACGGCAGCTGAGGAATCGACGCGGTCATCGCACCGGCCGCCTATCCCCGCCCAGCCGCGCGCTGCCGCAACCGGGCGTGCACCCCGTTGTAGGCGGCGGCCGGGCTCGGTAGCAGCGCCTTGTCGACGGCGGCAAGGACGGTGTAGTTGGGGTCGCACACGTTGCCGATCGGCGCTCGCCCCGCCTGCGACACCAGCTGGTAGGCGTCCAGGATTTCCAGACCAGTGAGGTCGCTCGTCCAGCCGACCAGGTCGCGGTGGGCGATCCGGTAGGCGTCCTCCAACGGCCGGGCGCAGCCGACCGACATAACCTCCCGGTCGGTCTCCAGCCGGGGCGACGCCGTTGCGGTGCCCTTGATGACCTCGATGGCCAGGGTGGTGGTCGTGGCGATCTCCACCCCGACGCCGCAGGCCTCGCCCTCGCCCTGGCGGGCGTGCCCATCGCCGAGGGCGAGCATCGCCCCGTGCACGTTCACCCCCAGGTAGAGAGTGGCACCGGCGCGCAGTTCCGGGGTGTCCAGGTTCCCGCCGTGCATGTCGGGGACGATCGTGGATCGGGCCTCGAACCCACCCGGGGCGACACCGATGGTGCCGATCATCGGGTCCAGGGGGAGGTCGACGGTGTGGTCGCTGCCGGTGGCGTGGAAGCGGACCGTGCCGGCCTGCCGGTCGATGTCGTACACCCACACCCGCTCCTCAAGTGGCGGCTGCAGGGTGGCGGTGTGGGACGTGGAGGTCAGTGCCCCGAAGTGCGGGAACGTCGAGGACACACCCCAGTCCCGAGCGGGGACGATCGAGGCGAGGTGGATCGCGAGGGTGTCGCCGGGTTCGGCGTCCTCGACGAAGAACGGCCCGGACACCGGGTTCAGGTACGGCATCCGGCACACCCGCGACGGCAGGTCCGCCGGCCCCCGCACGAGACCACCGAAGCAGTCCTCGGTGTGCACCTGCAGGATGTCGCCGGAGCGGACGTGGGCCACCGGCATCCGCCCACCGAAGGTATAGGCGAGCTCGTCGCGGGCGGGCCGGTAGGTGGTCGTGTCCATGGCGGTCACACCCGTTCCACGTGGCGGGCCTGCGGCTGCGCGGGCGCCAGACCCGACAGGGCGGGCCGGCGGCCGGACAGGTACAGGCCGGCGAGAACGACCATGCCGAGGGCGAGCCAGGCCAGGCCGAGGCGCTGCGCGGCGATGTTGGCGTTGACCACCACGTAGGCGAGGATCGCGAACCCGATCCCGGGCATGACCAGGTGTGCCCACCAGTTGCCGCTGCGTGTACGGATGAGGTGGTGCACGACCACGGAGACGTGCAGGACGAGGAAGGCGACCATCGCCCCGAAGTTGATCAGCGACGACAGCAGCGTGATCCCGTCGGCGCGGGTCGCCATGTAGAGGCCGAGTACCAGGGACACGGCGCCGGTGAGCAGAGTGGCGTTGATCGGCACGTTGCGGCGGATCGACACCTTCGCCAGAAACGCCGGGAGTTGCCGATCGCGGGCCATCGCGTACAGCAGGCGTGAGGTGGCGACCTGCGCGACCATCGAATTCGGCAGGCCCCACGCGATCGCGGTCGCGACCGCGCATAACGTCGCCAACCAACCCCCACCGGCTACGGCGGCGGCATCGTAGAAGGTGGTCCCATTCGGGTCGCCCTCCGCGAGGAGGGTGCCGGGGTTCGGGACGAGCATCGCGGCCAGCCAGGTCTGGGCGATGAACAGCACCCCGGCCAGGATGAGAACGGCGGCCATGGCACGGCCGATCTGCCGGGAACCGCCCTTGGTTTCCTCGGCCAGCATGCTGATGCCGTCGAAGCCGAGGAAGGACAGCACCGCGATCGACACCGCCCCGGCCACGAGGGACCAGGTGAACGTGTCGGAGTTGTAGAAGGCGTCCCAACTGAACCGGCCCCTGCCCGAGGCAAGAGCCCAACCGGCGACCGCGAGGAAGACCGCCAGGACGACCAGCTCGCCGACGAGCATCACCCGGGTGACCATCGCGGTCATTCGGATGCCGACCGAGTTGACGACCGTGTTGACCGCGACGAACCCGAGCAGCCACAACCACACCGGCACCGCGGGCACGGTGGAGTGCATCGCCACCGACGCCACCAGGTACAGCAGACCCGGCACGAGAACGTAGTCGAGCAGGATCACCCAGCCGGCCAGGAAACCGACCGGCGCGCTGATGCCCCGGCCGGCGTAGTTGTAGACGCTGCCCGACATCGGGAACGCCTTCACCATCTGCGCGTACGAGAACGCGGTGAACACCAACGCCACCACACCCACCGCGTACGCCAAGGCCACCATCCCGCCGGAGCCGGCGTACACGCTGCCGAAGATCGCCATCGGCGCGATCGGCACCATATAGACGAGGCCGTACGCGACCAGGTCCCGGAACCGCAACCGCCGGGCCAACTCCTGCCGGTAGCCGTAGCGGGCTAACTCGTCTTGCTCATACATCAGCGAGCCTCTCTTCCCCCATCGATTGATCGGGCGCAGCGCCAGATGGTGGGCGCCCACCGGCTTGAGTGCGACGCCATCAGCGCCCGCGCCGCCGGCCGGTCTGGATCGCGTGCTGCCAGGCAATGCCCCCGTGAGCAGGAGATCCGTGTCGTGATCGAGGGTCGCGTCCGCAGCGGGAAAGATCGACCCCGATTGGTGGGGATCACTAATTCACCGGGACTCCACGGATCACGGGGAGTACTCGGGTGGATGGCTTCCGTCACAGCGATGGTGATCGCTAACGTGCTACCCACGACGGCCCGGAGGCGGAGGCGGGGGAATGGCGAGGAGCGCGCGTAGCTACCAGCAGGAGGCCGACGAGCTTCGCGCCAGCGGCTGCACGTACCGGCAGATCGCCTCGCACTGGCGGAAGCGGTACCATTTCAACCCGCGGGTGGCCTTCCGCCTCGCGCACGGCCTGACGCAGGCCGACGTGGCGCGGCGCTGGAACGAGCAGTGGCCCGACGCGGACGCGCCGAAGACCGCCAAACAGATCTCGTACTGGGAGATCTGGCCGGGCCCAGCGGGCCGGGCACCATCGTTGGACACGCTGAACAAGCTGGCGTTTCTCTACCGTTGCGCGGCCGGCGACCTGCTCGGCGGCGAGGACCACAGCCACCTCGACACAGCGGCCCTGCGCGCGAGCGAACCGGAGCCGCACCCGGGTCGGTCAACCGGCGAGCGCAGCACCGGCGTTCCGCTGCCCGCCGGCACGGTCCTGACCCGGGTCACCGATCGGATCGTCGAGGACTTCGAGATCCTGACCGACACCTACCGACATCTCGACTACCGGGAGGGCTCAGGCCGGGTGAGCGCGGATCTCGGCGCTCACCTGCACCGCATGCTGGAGGTCAGCAACCGCACCACCGACACCAGCACCCATCACCGGCTACTGCGCGCCGCAGGCGACGCCGCCCAGCTCGCGGCTTGGCTCGCCATCGACGCTCAGCGCTACCAACAGGCACATGGCTTCTGCCGGCTCACGATCTCGCTCGCCGAAAAGGCGAACGACCGAGCCCTGCACTCGTATGGTCTCGGTGTTCTCAGCCAGATCCACCTGCACCGCGGTGACGGCCGTACCGCCCTCAGCCTGCTGGGCACCGCCCGTGATGTCGGCGGGCAGGGCATGCCGGCCGCCGTCAACTCCTGGCTGAGTGAGGCAATCGGTGAGGCGTACGGCCTCCTTGACGAGCCTCGCAGGGGAATGACCGCCCTGGCCGAGGCTGAGCGGATCTTCGACGGCGTCAGCGCGGCCAACACGCCCGCCTGGCTGAGCTTCTTCAACGCCGACTGCCACGCCGCCCGACTCAAGGGTCGATGCCTGACCCGGCTCAGCCGCCCCACCGAGGCGACCCGCTCGCTCTACGAAGCGTTGACCCTGCTGCCCGCTGACTTCGTACGGGAGCGCTCCGGCACCTTTATCGACCTCGCGGTCGCGTACACGCAGATGAACCAGATCGAGCAGGCCTGCCACGCCGCCACCCAGGCCGACGTCCTCGCGCGCCGGACTGGATCCGAACGCAACCGCAAGCGCCTACGGCAGCTCCTGGTCGACTTGCTGCCCTGGACCGGCCTCGACTGCGTGCAGAGCCTCTACCGGCAGGTGCTGATTAACTAGAGCCCGTGCGTACGTCGACCCGCTCCGACCCGCTGTGACCCGCCGCTCCTGGATCGAACTGGTCATCCTGTCCGCCCTGTGGGGCGCGGTGTACCCGCTCATCACCGTCGCTCTGCGGGATTTCTCGCCAGCGCTCGTCGTCCTTGGCCGAGTGCTACTCGCCGCGCTTCTGCTGCTTCCCCTCGCGATACGCCGGGACGCGCTTCGGCTCGTTTGGGGCAACCCTCGGGCGATCATCGAGACGGTGCTGGTGCAGTCCACAGCACCGCTGCTGCTACTCACCTACGGCCAGCAGTACGTGTCGGCGAGCGTCGCCGGCATCCTCGTCGGTGCGCAGCCACTGTTCGTCGCGCTCCTCGCCCTCCGCTTCGCACCCGACGAGCGCCCGCAAGGCTGGAAGGGCCTGACCGGGGTGCTCCTCGGCCTGGTCGGCCTGGTCTTGCTCTTCGGCGTCGACCTGCGTGGAGGTCGGCTGGCGCTGCTCGGCGGCGCGCTCATCCTCGTCGCGGCGGTCTGCTATGCCGCAGGCGCGATGCTGATACATCGCAGGTACGCCGAGGCTCCGCCCCTCGGTGTCGCCACCTCCGCCATGCTCGTCACCACCGTGGCCGTGGCCGTGCCCGCCTCGGCGACGGTTCCAACCAGATTGCCCGGCTTGGAAGCGACAGCGGCCCTGCTCGTGCTCGGGATCGCCTGCACGGGCGCGACACTCGCGCTCTTCTACAAGCTCATCACCCAGATCGGACCTGCCCGCGCCGCGCTCGCCTTCTATCTCTCACCCGCCTTCGCCGTCGCCTTCGGCGTGGCCTTCCTACGCGAGCAGATCAGCATGGCTGCGATCCTCGGGCTCGCGGCGATCATTGTCGGGTCCGTACTCGCCGCCCACCGCAGCGAGCCGACGCCTCCGTGATGCCCGTTCAGACCCGGGCTGCTGGACAGCGCCACGCCTGCAGCCGTCTGGCCGACGGCCGCTCCACCCGCCCGCCCATACTCGCCTACGCCCTCGACCCAACACGTCGGTCCGGCGATTGACAAGCGCGGGAAGCTGCCCGGCTCTGACGTAATCAGCCGGAGTCAACGGCGGCGAGACGCACTCGACGGATGGCACTCAGCCGATCGACGCGAAGCGGTCGGAGAGGGCGTAGCGATGGAACACGACGTCTCCGACCTGTCGTACCTCGGCAAGGCGGGCCCGGCTTGTTGATGTCCATGAGAATGACCCCGGGTTCACGAACCGAGGAGCGTCGGCCTCGCCAACGAAGAAGGGCGCCACGACAAGGTGCAGCTCGTCGGCGAGATCGGCCGCCAGCAGTGCGGTATGCACGCTGCTGCCGCCTTCGACCAGGAGCCGACCGATGCCGCGCTCGGCGAGGTCGGCCAATACGCGCGGGAATGAGAGCGGGTCGCCGCCGTCAACGACCGTCGCCACGGATCCGAGGTTGTGTCGCTGTTTGTCGATCGCGCTGGTCTCGCAGTACACGATCTTTTCGATGTCGCCGTTGGTGAAGAACGCCGCGGTGGGATCGAGGTCGCCCCCGCGGCTCACCGTGACCTTGACCGGCGTGGCCGGAATTCCGGCGGCGGTGCGGGCTTCGCGGCGGGCTTCGGACCGCACCATGAGCCGGGGGTTGTCTCGGCGGATGGTGTTGGCTCCGACGAGGATCGCGTCGCAGGCGGCCCGCACCGCGTCGACCCGGTCGAGGTCCTGCTCGTTGGAGAGGATGAGTCGCGTGGGGCCGGCCGTGTCGATGTAGCCGTCGAGGGACATGGCGCACTTGAGCAGGACGTACGGTCGGTCACTCACGGATGTCACTCCTACGGTCTGTGGCGATGATCCGCTCGACGAGGTCTATGAACTCGTCAGCGATGGCGCATGAGTCCAGCGAGTCGAATAGGTCCTGCGTGATCCACTCGCGCAATCGTAGATTGATCCGCATCCGGTCGAGCGCGCTGCGGGCCGCTCCGCCCGTGGCGCCGTAAGGGATGATCTTCTTTTCCATGGAGATGGCAAGGTCTATCTCGTCCAGCGTGCCCTGGCCGCCACCGAACACGAGGACGTAGTCGGCGTTGCGGACGACGTTCGGATGGCCGAAGACGCCGACCGCCGCACCGAGGCTGGGTGGGCGGTAGTGATTGGCGATGTAGGTCATGATCTCGATGCCGACGCCTCGCGGTCCATGGTCGACGTCGAAGTGGCGGTTCATGAGCCATCGGCTCACGGCGATGATGCAGTCTTCGATTGCCTTGTCGTCCGCGTCTGGTGATCGGCTTCCGCAGATCGAGATGCGAAGTGGTTGTTCGGATCGCGTGGGCCGGAACCACCCGGTTGTCACCGCGGCCTTGTCGCCAATCGGGGTACCGCGCTGCTTCGGTGCGGTGAACGCGGAGATGGCCACATCGACCGGGGCGAGGCCGAGCATCACGCGGGATTCGTCGGGCATGAGGAGCCCATCGGCGACGCGGGCGAGCACGTCGATGTCAGTAACGCGCGGGCCACGCGTTCCTCGAATGAAGTTCGATACGTCGGACCGGTCGTGGCTGGTCAGGAGCGCGAGTTGGGTCTGGGTGCAGTCCGGGTGTGCTTCGAGATAGATCTTGAATAGGGTCCCGATCTCACGACGGGCCAGCGCGAGCCGCACGTCATCGCGCCGCCAGAACAGGAGCGAGACGCCGGTGACGTCGAACGTCTTGCGCCGAGCCACCCCGCCCCCCACTGGTCGTCGATCTGCGATGACCAGAGGGTAGTGGATGTCGATGGAAGTTCGCGTGACCTGGTCCCACCGATTTGTTGTTCGAGGCCCGTGGACTCAGACCACGGGTCGCGTCAATTTCCTGATGTTGTCGACAAGCCCAAACTCCAAACGTGGCCGACCAACCGGACCTACCGGGGGCGAGGTGACGCGAACCGAAGGAGTTGAGGAGGGCGCATGGTTGATCCCGTTCTGCGGCTTGGCGCAGGTGGTGGGCTGAACGAGTCGACGATCGTCGTGACCGGTGGCGCCGGCTTTATCGGCAGCCACGTGGTCGCCCGGTTGCTCGCTGAGGGCGCGAGCGTCAAGGTCATCGACGACCTTTCGACGGGCCGGCTCGACAACCTGCACAACAGCCTCGGCGCCGGCCTAACCGATGGGGACATTCGGATCTGTGACGTGCGGTCGGCCGAGGCCGCCGACGCTATACGGCTGTGGCTGCCGGAGATCGTCGTCCATCTCGCCGCGCAGTCGAACCTGCCAGCCTCGACACGGTCGCCGCTCGTTGATGCGGACATCAACATCCGCGGAACGGTGAACGTCCTGGATGCGTGCGCAGCGGCAGGGACAGGGCTCGTCGTGTACGCAGCCACCAGCGCGATCTACGGCACGGTGGACGGCGGTGCCCTGCCTGTTGGGGAGACCGCGCCGATGGCGCCGACCAGTCCGTACGGGCTGAGCAAGGCGACGGCACTGAAGTACCTCGACTGGTATCGAGATCATCGAAGCGTCGACTACACGGCGCTCGTACTGGGCAACGTCTACGGGCCACGCCAAGTTGGCCCGTCGTGCGGCGTCGTCGGCCTGATGGCGCAGGCCGCGGTGGCGGGCGCGGACTTGGCAATCTTTGGCGACGGCCACCAAACGCGAGACTTCGTGTTCGTCGCCGACGTTGCCGAGGCGGTGACCGCCGCCTGCACCACCGGCGGCCTCGGGTTGATCAACATCGCCTCGGGCGTCGAGACAACCGTCGGTGAGATCGCTGGGTGGGTCGCTCAGGCAGCCGGCACCGGAACTCCACGGCATGCCGATCCGCTGCCAGGTGAGGTGCGGCGCATGGCGCTGGACATCTCGCGGGCGAGGGACCTGCTCGGCTGGCACCCGACGACCCCGCTCGCGGAAGGCGTCCGGATCACCGTCCGGGCCGCGCGGCGGCGCGATTCGATCAAGGAGGCATCGTGAGGTACACGCGTCGATTCGCGGTCGGGCCGGTCGAGGTGCGGGTGACCTCGAATGAAAAATCGGTCCTCGACTATCTTGGCGAGTTCTACACCGTGACCAGCGCCGCCTGGCCGGGCCACGTCTGGACGGTCGACGCTCAGGTTGGCTTGCCAGAACCCGATGCGAGCACCAACCAGTGGGGCGTCTCCTGGCGGATAGACCGCTCTGACCACAAGGTCCATCTGCGTGCCGAAGCCGCCGAGAGTCTCTCGATCACTGCCCGGAAGTGTGTACGGGAAGTCCTGGTCGACCACTGCGAGCAGCGGCGGTACACGATGTTGCACGCCTCCGCGGTCGTTGATGATGCCCTCAGGATCGTTGTTGTCGGCAACAAGGGAAGCGGCAAGACCACCCTCGCTCTGAAGGCCGCTCTCCGGCACGGGATGCGGTATGTGTCCAACGACCACCTGATCATGTACGGGCCTGATGCCTCGGGCACCCTCACGTTGACATCGCTTCCCACGCTGATTCCGCTCAAAATCGGCACGTATCTGGACCTCGAAGGCGCATTGCCGGAGCCGTGGGATCGTGACGGGCTCGACGTCGATGCATATCGTGCGTCACCGAGATCCGAGGTCTATCCGCTCGATCGGCGCGTGCTCTACACGTACCGCCGTCTGGGTCACGACAACCCGATCACGGTAGACCTCGGCCCCGGCTGCTCCCCGGCTACGACGTTGATCGTTTTGGCGAGCTACTCGCCGGGCGACGCTGGCGAACCCGAACCCGTCGCGGATCCCGTAACGGAGCTTTTCGCTCACGTGCGTACCGATTGGATGTTCGATCCGACGCTCAACCAGCGGTACCTTCCGCGGGCCGAGCGCGGCCGGGATGAGTACCTCGCTGACGCCCGCCGCATCGTCACCGCCCTGGCCGAGCGGTCGACAGTCGTTCGCTGGACTCACCGCGGTGATCCGGCCCCGATCCTGGAGTTCGCCGCCAATCGGAGACTGGCATGAAACCCCTCGTCACCGTCGTAATCCCCACATACAACCGACCCGGCCCGCTGCGGCATGCCCTGGCCAGCGTCGCCGCCCAGCGCGCCGTACCCGGCTCCGTCGAGGTAGTCGTCATCAATGACGGCGGATGCGACGTGAGCACGGTCGCGAACGCAGCCCGCGAGCAGGGCCTCGTCGTCCGCCTCATCGATCTGGACCGGAACGGTGGTCTTCCTGCAGCGCGCAACGTCGGCATTCAGGTCGCACGAGGTGATTACCTCGCCTTCCTCGACGACGACGACATCTTCCTGCCCAGCCACCTCGGTACAGCCCTCGCAGCGCTGAGCACGGGGGGTGCCGACCTCGCGTACACGGTGTGCGTCGTCCAGGAAGCGCGCGTCGACCCCACGAACCCGCCGGCATTCAGCACCCCCACGACATTCTCGTTCGATCTGGACCTGCTGTCGGTGGCCAACTTCATGCCGGTCCATACCGCAGTGCTTCGGCGCCCACCGGAGTCGGCCCGGTTCGACCCTGACCTTCCCGCGCTTGAGGACTGGGACATGTGGCTGCGTCTGGCCCGCGAGCATCGTTACCGGTTCGTGCACGTCCCGGAGCCCACCGTCGTCTACCACCGCATCGCGAGCGAGGCCAGCATGGTCGGCGCGACCGTCGGCGATGGGCATGCCCTCGCCCACTTCGGGACCCTCACCGAACAGATGTGGTGTCGCTGGCCGGCCCGCACGCCCAAGGCGCAGCACTTCCGGCTGTACATCGCCGTCATGTACTGGCACTCGTTGGCGAGCCTGGCGGCCGGTCATGCGCTCAGCGACCAGTACTTTCAACGCTGCGTCGCAGAGATCGCCGCGGTCTGGCACGGGGAGCGCTCCGAGACCGGCCTTCGCCAGCGGATCATCGACTCGATTAAGGAGACCGCCGATGTCGCACACGCCGCCTGATCTGCCTGGCTCAGCAGCCACGATCGGGCTGACCATCGACACGGTGCTACGGCGCACGGACAAGACCCTGCTGGCGCGAGGCTCGTTCCGCGGCGAACCGGCAGCGGTGAAATATCTGATCGACCCAGATCCGTTCTGGGCGGCCAGGTGGCGGCACGAACTGGACGTGTACGAGGTCTTCGGTGACACCACCCCGCCGGTCCGCGTTCCTCGGCTGCTCCATACCGACCGTGACCGGCTGCTGGTCCTGGAATGGGTCGACGCATCGCCCCTCGCGGTCGAACGCTACCCCCAGCGAGAGCTCGATACCCGGGAGGTCGATGCCGTCCTGGACTGCATCACCACGTTGAACGAGTGGACCTACCCCGCCGCCCGGCTCTCGCCGACCTTCGACTACTCCGAGCGCGTGGCTCGGTACCAGGCCAAGGGATACCTCACTGAGGGCCAGCGAGAGGCTCTGGACAGTCTGCTGGCCCGCTGCGACGTGCCGGCACAGCTCAATCACGGCGACCCGCTGGCCAGCAACATCCTTCTCAATGCCGGCCGGCCCGACGGCGATGACGAGGCCGAGACCACCGCGGTGCTGGTCGACTGGGAGTTCACCGGGCTGTTCCTTCCTGGCTTCGACCTTGCGATGCTCCACACCCAGGTCGGCGCGAGTACGCCAGTGATCCGCGAGCGTATCGAGGCGATCGTGAGTGAGACGGGCATCGAGGCCGCATTCGCGCTCAACCTCGCTGTGGTCCTGACCCGCGAGCTGCGCCTGCACCACGAACTGCCCGAGGACGACCCGGCCCGGACGCGGTGTCTGCCGATCATCGAGGCCGCCTGGACCTCGGTCAGTACCCGCCTACAACGGCTCGCCGCGGCGAGGTCAGCATGATCCACGTAGCCCTGGTCCACCGGGACCTCCACGAAGTGAGCCGCGGCGGCATCTGCACCCTCTACCGCTCCCTGGCCCGGCAGCTGGCCGAACTGGGCGCATCGGTAACCATGATCACGCAGGAGTCACCCCATCCTTTGCAGGCGAAGGATGTCACCGTCGTCTCGCTTCCCCGTACCGAAGACCTGGTTCAGCACCGCGATGCCGTCGCCGACGCCCTCGACGCGGTCAGGCCCGATGTCGTCGACTGTTCCACCTGGGAGGCGGAGACCCTGCGGTATCTCGCCAGACCTTGCGAGGACCGGGCCCCCGTCCTCGTACGCGGCGAGTTCAGCGCCGCCCGCCTCGGCGCCGGCGACCTCGCTCGCGACGAACACCAACTCGTCCAGGCCGCCGACCAGGTGATCGCCGTCAGCCAGTACGCGGCGCGGGATCTCGCGACGGAGTACGGCATTCCTCTGCCACTCGCGGTGGCCAACGGAGTCGACCGCGAACGATTCCATCCTGGGAGGCCAACCACACCCGCCAGCGGCTTCCACATCGACCTCCGGGCCGACGGCCACATCGCAGGCCGCAGACCGATACCCGACCTCCTCGCGGCCGGAGAGAAAGTTTCGCCGTGGTCGCCCGATCCGGCAGGACGCCTCCGGCTCGTCTGGGTCGGGAAGATCACGCCGATGAAGGGCTGGGACGTGCTCGAGACCACCGCGACCCGGCTTCGGGACATTGCCTCCATCTCCGTGCTGCTCGGCCACTCACCAACGTTCGCGCCGGTCACCTCAGCCAGCAGTGAACTCACCGTCCTCCAAGATCTGGACGACACCGACCTTCCGGGCCTTTACCGCGCGGCGGACTGGCTGCTATCCACGTCGCGCTGGGAAGGCTTCGGCCTCGCCATCGCCGAAGCGCTCGCCTGTGGCACCCCGGTCCTGCTGCCAGAGCACCTCGGCACCGCGCCCGAGCTGCTCGCCGCCAGTGGCGGTTACACATACCGCGACCTCGATCACCTCGAGGACATCCTGACCCAGGCCGAACGCCCGGCCGGCCGCCTTCCCGACCACTTCGACTGGGCAGCCAACGCGGCCGAAAGCCTTCGGCTCTACCGAGCGCTCGTCGGCAGGTGAGCCGTGCGAATCCTGCTGATCGGCCCACACCACACCGGCGGAAGCATCCCGCCCTACCTCGACGTCTTCACCGCCGCGCTGCGATTCCTCGGCGTGCAGGTCGACCGCCTCGGATCGTCGGGCGTGCCCTACGACAAGGAGCAGGACCGATTCTGGACGGTCGAGCGCGTCCGCCAGGAGGCCGAGGGCATGCTCGCCGACGTCGACGTGAACGCCTACGATCTGCTCTCTGTCCACTTCGGGAACCTCGACGTCGAACAACTGCTACCTCAGTTGTGGCCGGCCCGCCGACCTCCGGCCGTCTACCACCTACACAGCCTCGACTGGACCCTGTTCACCGACCACGTCCCCGAGCCGGACCTGCGCGAGGCGGTGAACAGGGGAGTCGCCGGGATGGACGCCTTCGTATGCTTCGGCGCCTACGGAGCCGAGCGCCTCGAGACCCTCGCCGGGCCCGACGCACCACGCCTTGTCTCCTGGCTGCCAACCACCATCCCATCGGGCACCTCGCCGAGATACCCGAAGGATCTTGCCGCAGCCCTGGAACCCTCGGACCCCCGGCCGCTTGGCAGCCTCTACGGCTACGCAGCCCCCTGGAAAGACACCGAGAACCTCATCGCCGCATGTAAGCGGACGAAAGAACCCGGCCGCATGATCGTAGCCGGCCCGCTTTGGAACGACCCATCACAGGCAGGACTGGATCTCGCCGCCGAGGTCAAGGGCACCACGCACGGATCAACACAGCTGCGTATCGTGCCGACGTACCTCGACGCCGCCGCCCGGTTGGCGCTCGTCACGGCGACGGACTTCGGAATCTTCCCCTACCGCGGCCAGCCGACCTTCCAGGGCAGCGGTGCCATCGCCGACTACCTCGCCCACGGTGTGCCCGTCCTCGCAACGGACGTTGTCAACATGGCCGAACTGATCGGCGACGCCGGAATGGTCATGGAGCCCGCGAATCCCCACTCGTTGGCCGACGCGATCGATCGCTTGATCCACGATGTGCAACACCGCAAGACCCTGGCCAGCGCTGCCCGGTGCCACGCCCGCCGCTTCAGCGCCGTCCACCACGCCGCCCAGTGCCTTCGGTTCTACGACACCCTCATCAGACGCTGAGAACGGGACCAGCGAACATGACACTTCCCGCTGAACTGATCATCGCCCGCCATGGCGAGGCCCACTGCAACCGCGAACAGATCGTCGGAGGCCCGCAAGGGTGTCGCGGACTCACCGACCGCGGCCGACGCCAGATCGAACGACTAGCCCAACGACTCGGTCAAGAGCACCACGAGCGCCCAATTCACGCCATCTACACCACGCCGCTGCGCCGAGCCCAGGAAAGCGCCGCGATCATCGGCGCGTACCTCAGCTTGGACGCCGAGACCGTCGCAGACCTCGCCGAGCAGGACTACGGTACCGCCGACGGCCGGCCGTGGACCGACGTCGTCGCCGAGTACGGGGACATCCCTGCTCTCGATGCGGACCGTCCGCTCGCAGCCGGCGGCGAAACCTGGCGGGACTACCTGCATCGGTCCAGCGTCGCCATCGGTGAGATCACGGCCCTGCATGTAGGTGAGCGTGTCCTCATCGTCGGCCACGGCGAAACCATCGATGCCGCCTTCCACCACTTCCTGGCCGTGCCCATCGCCGGTCGGGCCACCGCGGCTGTCGCGGCGTACCACGCGAGCGTCACGACCTGGGTGCAGCAACCGCTCTCCTGGACCCGACCCTCCGCTGGTTGGCGATGGACCTTGACCAGTCACAACGACACCCGGCACCTGTTCGCAGATGCAGAGATGACCGAAGTTAGCGGGCCTGTCTGCAGTGCCACGCGTCGACCTGAAGTCGGGCGACCGATCATCGGGTCGCCGACGCTGCCGACATCATCACCTTCCAGGGCTCGTCTCCGCGACGCGTTCCAGGCCCCGCAGACATCCTCAGGAGGCGTCCAGCCATGACTCGTCGATCTGCCTCCGCCGGTGCCGTTGTCGTGACCGACGACCTCAGCTCTCCACGAATCCTGCTCCTCGATCAGGTCCGCAAGACCGGTGAACGACAGACCGTCGCCCCGAAAGGCCGGCTGGAGCCGGGCGAGGCGCCACTTCAGGCAGCCAGGAGGGAGGTAGCCGAGGAGGCTGGCCTCACCAGTACACGCTACAGCGCGTATCTCGGGCGGGAGGCCTACACGTTCACCGACAACGACGGCATGCCAGCGGCAAAGGTCGTCGACTGGTTCCTCTTCACGACATCCACCACCGTCACGACGCCGGCCCGGGAGGAAGGCTTCGTCCGGGCCCGCTGGATCGAGGCTTCCGCGGCCCGGCAGGCCGCCAGCCACCCCCAGTTCCAGCAGGTGCTGGATCGCGCCGTTGCCGTCATCACCTGGCGTGCCGCTCATCCTCTGCCGTTCAGTCGGAAGCTCAGTTATCTGGTCGACCAGGTGGCGGCAGAGGCCGAGGCCGTCATCGCCGGGCATCCGGATGCCGGGGTGGGCATGTGCGGATCCGCCGCGCGGGGAGACTTCGTGGAGGGCTGGAGCGGTGTTGACTTGATCGCATGGAACCTGCCCCCCACGTCGGCCGCTGCCACGTCGCTGCACGAGATCGTCAGTGAAGCGGCCCGACGCCACGGTTCTCGCGCGCAACTGCACCTCGCCGACAGCCACGGGGGCGATGCTGGTCGCCTCGGTCCGCTCTACGACATGAAGATGCGGATGGTGCTGCGCCGCGTAGGGCTCGACACCGCCGTGATCGCAGGTGCCGCCCCTACCCTCGCCACCGCTCCAGAACAAGCCGACCTCGCTGATGACCTTGCCTTACTGCATGAGTTCGCCGTCGCCCGTCTGGCCGAGAGACGTCGCGCAGAATCGGAACGCGAGGATGCCGCACGCCGGGTGTTGTCTGTCCTGTCGAGTGCGGGTCGGCTGCTCGTCGCAAGCCGAGCGCCAGAGGTTGGCCTGTGGCTTCCTGACGTGGTCGAGGCTCTGCGCGGCGGGTCCGACGACGAGTTTAAATCGCTCCTGCGCCACTACGACGACTACCGCCGGACAGGCGCAACCGACATCGAGCAGGCCGAGCGGCTTGCCGCCCGCGTACCAAGTGCGCTCGTGGCCGCGAGAAGCATGATCGAAAAGTCGCCATCGTGATGATCATCTTCGCTGACTTTCGACCAGGAACCACGGTCCGCTGTTCTCCCTCCGTGACATCTCGACCGGCTTTCGGGAGCGCCTCGACGATCAAGACGGAACGATGCTGATCACCGGAGAGGTCTACGGTGAGTCCATGGCACACCCGTTCCCGCTGACGCCGCGGCTCGTTCAGGAGCGCGACGACACGGTGGTGCGCCGGTCGCCGTTCAAGGCGCACGTCACATTCGGTGCCAGGGCTGACCACACCCATCCGGCCGTGAGGTGTCCTCGCACCGATCTCGGGCATCGGCGTGGCCAGGTCCTCGCTCTGCTCCGGGCCTGCGGGCTGCGGTTCCGTGACGGCTCACGATGGCGACTTCCGGCGATGATCCAGCTCTTCTGACCGACGTGGCGACCATCGCCCCCCGTCGGTACGCGACCTTCGTCGACCCGTCACGCTGTGAAAGGCCCCATCGTCATGACCGCTCAGCGGATGCTCACCGGTGACCGCCCCACCGGGAAACTGCACCTTGGCCACTACGTCGGCAGCATCGCCAACCGGGTGAAGCTGCACCGGAGGTACGAGAGCTTCTTCATTATCGCCGACCTGCACATGCTGACCACCAAGAACACCGGCGACGACATCGCGAGGGCGACCCAGAACGCGCGGGACATGGTGATCGACTCCCTCGCCGCCGGGATCGACCCGGACGCCGCCACCTTCTACCTCCAGTCGGCGATCCAGGAGGTCGGGGACCTCAACACCCTCTTCCAGAATCTGGTCACTGTGCCGCGCCTGGAGCGGGTGCCCTCGCTCAAGGACATGGCCCGTGACGCCGGGAAGGAGGAGATGCCGTACGGCCTGCTTGGTTACCCGGTGTTGCAGGCCGCCGACATCCTCTGCGTCAAGGCCCACGTGGTGCCCGTCGGTAAGGACAATGCCGCGCACGTCGAGGTCACCAGGGAGATTGCCCGCCGTTTCAACCACCTCTACGGCGAGGTCTTCCCCGTCCCCGAGCTGGTCAGTGCCGAGACGTCCACCCTGGTCGGCACCGACGGCCGGGCCAAGATGAGCAAGAGCCTGGGCAACGCCATCGCCCTCTCCGACGAGTCGGCCGAGGTGCGTCGCAAGGTCATGGGCATGTACACCGACCCGAACCGGATCCGCGCGGACGTGCCCGGCACGGTTGAAGGCAACCCGGTGTTTCAGTACCACGACGTGTTCAACCCCAACCGGGCCGAGGTTGACGACCTCAAGGGCCGCTACCGCGAGGGCAAGGTCGGCGACGTCGAGGTCAAGGAGAAGCTCGCCACCGCGCTGAACGCGTTCCTCGACCCCATGCGCGAACGACGCGCCCGCTACGAGACCGACAAGGGCCTGGTGGACGAGCTGATCGTGGCGGGCACGGAACGTACCCGTCGCGTGGTGCAGCAGACGGTGTTCGAGGCCCGCAAGGCGATGGGCCTCACCGGCGTCTACACCCAACTCCGCCGTAAGGCCGAACGGTCCCGCAAACCCGCGGCCACCACGGCGTAGACAAGGTCCAACGACGACCACAGGCTGGCCACGACACGATCGCACCACGGGTAAGTGATCAAGCAACATCGTCGCCGATTGGAGACCCGCTCCACGTGTCGAGCATCGAGAAGGTTGACGCCGAACTGCGTGCCCTGACAGCCGGCGTCGACAGAGCTCGCGGCCTCACCGCCGCAGCCGGCACCCAGGCGCAGGAGGTCGGAGTTCGTGCCGCGGGCGCTGGCTTCGCCGCAGTGGCTGCCGGCATGGTCCGAGTCAGCAGCGCGATCGGTGAAATTCAGGCTGGTCTGGGCCGCCTCTCCGCGTCGATCGGGCAGGCGGCGCAGGCCACCGCGGCGGTGCCCCGCCAAGGCACACCGCAGGAGACGATCTCCGGGCTCGCGCCGGTGCAGAGCGCGGTCGACGGCGCCCGCGACGCGGCGACCGCAGTGATCAGTCAGGTCGGCGAGGCGCAACAACTCGTCACGGCCGTCCTACTCGGTGGGCAGCCGGGACCCCTGTTGCAGGCCCTGGACGGCGTCAAGCAGGCCATGGTGCTCATCGTTCAGCGTACCGGCACCGCCCGGCAGTTCGTCGACGCGGCAGCAGCCGAAGCACGACAGCTGGGATCAGCGGGAAACTGACGGGGGCTGGCGGACTCTCCCCGGCCAGCCCTTCCCCCGACACCCACGGCAGTACAACCGCAACCACACCCGCCAGGGAGGACCCCGACCTTCTCGGGTCGGCCTTCACCCGCTGGAGGAGGCCGCCCACAGGCGTTCCCGGCGGTTCACCAACCGGACCACAGACCAGGATCCCACCGCGCGAGGACGACGCGGTACGGCGTTCACTGGAGTTGGAGAACGAGTGCGCCGACACCCTCGCTCACGACGGCTACCGCGTGCACCAGAACCCGACGCGGCGGGAGATCGCTGACGCGCGCCAGAGCACCGGCGACGTGGGCAAGCCCGACAAGGAACCCGACTACCTCATCGAGGGCCACGTCTTCGACTGCTACGCGCCCACCCCCGGCAAGGCGGTACGCGGGGTGTGGACGGAGGTGTCGCAGAAGGTGGCGAGACAGCAGACCCAACGGGTGGTGCTGAACCTGCAGGACTGGCGCGGCGACATCACCGCCCTGCAGAAGCAGTTCGACCACTGGCCGGTCCCGCAGCTCAAGGAACTGGCAGCGGTAACCCGAAGTGGTGCGATCATTCAGATCGTCCGACGAGACTGAGAAGGCAGGCAGCACGTGGGCATCGAGTACCGACTGACCCTGGCCGGCGACATCCCCCTGGAAGACCTCGCTCCCCTCGTCGCCCCGCACGACGTCGAGGAGTCGACACAGCCCAACTACCCCCGGCTCCTCAGCGCCGACCTCAGAGAGGAACTCGGTTATACGGTCACCATCTACGCGGGCAGCAACGGCTACTTCGACGCCGAAGACGACGACGGCACCCAATGGGAATGGGAACCCGACACGTACACCAACATCGCCTTCGACCTGCGCAAGAACGACCCACCCGAGAACGTGGTCCCCACCATGGTGTCAGCCGTCAGCCGTGTTCTCGCCAGCCGGCAGGAGGATGCCGCACTCGTGCTCAACGGCAACTGGCTCCTCCTGACACGAGACGCGGGAGAACTACGCGAACACCGGCCCTCATGGTGGGACGCGTACGGCGTTCGGAAGATGATTGTGCGGTAAGTCGGTCCACGACGGACACCACCCGTCGGCTGTAGGCGGAGCTCACTAGGTATAGATACGCTGGTAGCCGCATTCGACGGGAGATGACGGATGGCGCGCCGTGACTACTTCAACGACCCCAGTGCGCCAGTTGCCAACAGCGTGGTGCCGTCGGTTGTGGCGGCAGTGCGTAACCAACGCGGTGAGCTGTTGATGATCCAACGCACCGACAACAACCTGTGGGCGCTACCCGGCGGTGGCCACGACATCGGCGAGTCGATCTCCGACACGGTGGTGCGGGAGGTGCGCGAGGAGACCGGCATCGAGGTGGAGGTCATCGGCCTGGTCGGGATTTACAGCAACCCCCACCACGTGATGGCCTACGACGATGGTGAAGTACGCCAGCAGTTCTCGATCTGCTTCACGGCCCGACCCGTCGGCGGGGAACTGACGACCTCCAGCGAGTCGCGTCAGGTCCGCTGGGTGAACCCCGCCCAGCTCAACCACTTGGACATCCACCCCTCGATGCGGCTGCGTATCGACCACGCCCTCAACGAACGGGCAACGCCGTACATCGGTTGAGCAAGGAGGGGCGTGTCCCCTTCATGACGCAGAAAACCCCGTGCCCATGGCCCGTGGCGACGGTTAGGTTGCGCAGATGAGCGCAACCTCGGTAGCCGCGCCGCGCCTGCAGTTCTGCACGACCCCGACCGAGTTCCTCGCGGTAGCTGGCGACCATCTGGCCGCCGACCCGGTAGTCAGCACGGCCGTGACCACCGTCGCGCACCGGCTGCTGGCGCAGCAATCCGATGGAATCGCGCAGCCCGACCGCAATTGGTGGTTGGTGGTTAGGGGTGTATCCGGCACGGTCGTCGGTGCCGGTATGCGAGCAGCGCCGTTCGCACCCTATCCGCCGTTCCTGCTGCCGATGCCCGACGAGGCAGCCGTGGCCTTGGCCTACGCTCTGCACGAGCGCGGGGAGGAGGTCCTTGCGGTCAACGGGGCCGTTCCTGCCGTTGCGCTGTGCGCCGCCGAGTTGACCCGGCTCGGCGGGGGCAGGGTCCAGGTCAACCAGCACACGCGGCTGCACGAGCTCGGCGAGCTGGCTCATCCGGCGGCAGTGCCTGGCAGCCTGGAGCTAGCGGTCGAGAAGGACGTCGAGCTGGTCATGAAGTGGTTCGGCGAGTTCGTGGGCGACGCTGACGAACAGGCGGGCCGCCGACGCGGTACCAGCGCACATGAGCTGCCCGACCGTGCGGAATTGCTGCGCCGGCTGCGGGCCGGGCATCTGTGGTTCTGGGTCGAGGGGACTGGAGAGCGAGTGCACCTAACCGGTGCCAACCCCCCATCGTTCGGGGTCGCGCGCATCGGCCCGGTGTACACGCCACCAGCCCAGCCCAGCGCGGGCGTGGATGGGCCAGCAACGCGGTTGCCGAGGTTTCCCGGCGGATCCAGGCCGACGGTGCGCGGGTGTGCCTGAACACCGATCAAGCAAACCCGACCTCGAACAAAATCTACGCCGCGCTTGGCTACCGGCCGGTGGTAGACATGGCCAACCTCGTCATCGTCCGCTGACGGGAATGGCGCCCACGGCGATGTCATGGTCGACCAATGCCCGCCCCGCACCGTTGGCGGGATAGGCGATATTCATCGCCGATGGACTCGTGGCCTGCGCGCCTGGTGTATCCATAGGAGTCCAATAGCCTGTCCATGAGTTACACCCTGTTGCCGATTGTCGGGAGCCGTGCGGCTAGGGCGCAATTTCCGCGGGCTGCCCTTGTTTTGCTAATGCCAATACGGGAGATCCTATGGTGGCGAAGGTCGTGGTGGATAAGGTTCTCTGCTACGTGGTGCGAGAGGGGCGGTTGCTCGTCTTCCGTCACACCGACTACAGCTATGAGCAGGTGGGCGTCGAGGTGCCCGGCGGCACCGTTCGTGTAGGTGAGGCGCCGGAGGACGCAGCGCTGCGCGAGGCCCGCGAGGAGACCGGGCTGATGGGCTTTCGCGTTGTCCGCAAGCTGGGGGAGGTTGAGTACGACATCACACCGCTCCGGTTCGAGATTCAGTACCGTCACGTCTTTCAGTTGGAACTCGTAGGGCCGGCGCCCGAGCGGTGGGCTAGTCAGGAAGACCACGACGGTACCCAGGAACCCACCCACCTCGAGTGTTTCTGGATACCGTTGAAGGCTGCGCATATCCTGCAGGCTGGCCAGGGTGCTCTCCTGGCCAAACTTTTTTCGTGATCGGGTGTACATCGCGAGGTGGCAATGCGCGGCTATGGGACCGAAGTGCGCCAGCGGCATTGCCTGATCATTGGCAATGCCGTCATACCAATATCCCGCCATGCGTTGTGAGGCGACCGCGAGACCCGGGTGCGGATGCAGGCCGGTCGGAACGTTCTACACCCCTGAAGCAAGATGCGGCGGTGGCTCGACTGGCAACTCCGGTAGCTGGTGTTCACCTCGGAGCAGCGCCCCGAGCCGCGGGCACTGGACCAGCATCGCGCTCAGATCCCGCTCCTCCGCGACGGCCGCGATGAGGCGGAGCGCATCGGTGGCCAGACCGAGTGCGCCGACTTCCACGACCGTGCTGGCCTCCCCTGCCAGAACCGGGTCCATCAGCCGGGTCCACTCCGGCAGCAGGACCCAGGACGCGTACAGGTGATCGTCGAGCCAGGCGACGGGCCGAGCCGCGAAGAACTCCCTCCGGTCGGTGGGAACCTCGACGAACACCGGCGTCGAGTAGACCGGATCAACCTGGGCGGCGGCCAGCAGAAGCGGGTCCTGCACCAGGGTGGCGTCCACGAGCTGCGCGAACGACGGCGTCCAAACAACCATGTGGCCATTCGTGGTGCCATCGGCATGGACGACCGGCGGTCGTTTCCACACGCCGACCTCGGACACCTCGGTAAACGTGTCGTTCACCCGGTACAGCGAGGCGTACGCGGCGACCGCCTCGGCCTCGAAGCCAAGGTGCCGCAGCGCCCCACTGACCTGATGACTCGTCGGGACACAGGTGCCCACCGGCATGCCGCTCTGCGCCTGGTGTAGAACGGCTAGGACCGCGAGCAGCGGCACCATCTCCACCGGCGCGTCGACGAGCGGTCCGAACATTGGGCTGTACTCAAATTTCGGCATCAGCGCCGTCTCGTCCGGGCGGTGAGGGCGCCGGCTGCCGGGCACGCGGGTGGGCGGGATCATCCGGCGGATCGGCTCCCGCCGCTGCCGGCGGCCACTGCGCTTGCGATTACCCACCGATCCTCCCGACGCGAACACCCGCACCGCCGTTCCGTCGATGCTGACACGTCGACAGCCGGACACGACAGCCACAGACCCCACCCCACGAGTTGGAATCTGGACCGGAAGCCGCTCGTGCGACTACTCGCATCGCGGTGGCTGTGCGGTGCCGACCGCCTCGCCGATGTCTGGTGGCCTCACAAGGAGCCCGGTAGGTTCAGCTGTCCAGCACTTTCGCTCTCATCGATTGGGGTGCCGGCCACGTGTCGCAGATCGAGACGATCACCGGTGAACTCCGCGCGTTGATGACCGGGGTCGAACGCGCGCAGGGGTTGGCAGCCGCCGCGGACAGTCAGGCGCAGGAGGTGGCGTTGCGGGCCGCGGGTGCGGGCTTCGTCGCCGTGGCGGCGGGTGTGGCGCGGGTGCGTAACGCGATCACGGGCATCCAGGGCGGCCTGGGAAGTCTTGCCGGTTCGATCGGTGAGGCGACGAAGGCGACCGCGGCGGTGCCGAACGAGGCCACCCCGCAGGAGACGATCGCCGGGTTGGCGCCCGTGCTGAGCGCGGTGGACGCTGCTCGTGAGGCGGCGGCCGGGGTCATCACCGGAGTCGGTGAGGCGCAGCAACTCGTCGCCGTGGTCCTGCAGGGCGGGCAGCCTGGGCCGCTGTTGCAGGCGTTGGAGGCCATCAAGCAGGTCCTGGTGCTGGTCGTTGCGCGCACCGGCGGGGCCCGGCAGGCCGTCGAAGGGGCGATCGCGCAGGCCCGGCAGTTGGGGTCGTCGGGAAACTGACGGGGGCTGGCGGTCATCCACCGGCCAGCCCCGCCCCTGCTACCACCGGCAGCCCATCCCCGACGACCCCCACCCTGGGCGGAACTGTCTCTACGGATACTGACGCGTCAAACCCGTGGACCAGGCGTCCCACCGGCGTCGTCGGCGGGTCGCCTACCGGACGTCGAACCCGGATTTCCGCGAACGAGAAGCCGCGGGAGCGGCGTGCCCTGGAGTTGGAGAACGAGTGTGCCGACAGGGTCGCCGGCAAGGGGTACCGGGTTCACCAGAACCCCACGAGGCAGGAGGTCGCGGACGCGCGACTCGAAACCGGGGATTCTGGGAGGCCGGAAAAGGCACCCGACTTCCTCATCGAGGGGCATGTCTTCGACTGCTACGCGCCCACTGCTCCTGTGCCGGCCCGCGCCGTCTGGAGCGCGGTGTCCAGGAAGGTCGACGCGGAGCAGACCCAACGCGTGATGTTGAACCTCCACGACTGGCGGGGCGACGTCGCCGCCCTGCGCAAGCAGTTCGACGACTGGCCCGTAGCAGGGTTGAAGGAACTGGCGGCGGTAACGCGCGACGGTGCGATTATTCAGATCATCCGGCGAGACTGATGAAGGGGTGCAGATGGCTGTCGAGTACCGGTTGACGCTGGCGGGCGACATTCCACTGGAGCAGGTGGCGGAACTTGCTGCTCCCGGAGCGGTCGAGACGTCCACGGCGTCCGGCGGCAGGATGCTCAGCGCCGACCTGAACGACGATTGCGGGTACGTCGTGGACATCACTGGCGGAAGGCACGGCTACTGTAGTGCCGAGGACGACGGTGGCGCTCTGTGGGAATGGGAGCCGGAGACCTACGTCGACGTCAGCTTCTACATGCGCAAGGACACTCTGGTCGACACGGGCAAGGCCCACATGCTGGCGACCGTGGCCAGGATCCTCACCGGCAGGGCCGAGGACGCCGCCCTGACCCTCAACGGCGACGTACTTCTGCTGACGCGCATCGCGGGGACCATCCAGAAGCACAACACCGACGGCTGGTACGACGAAGACTACGACAGGATTCTTCACCTCTGACGGGCATGCGTCCCCGGCTGG
>NZ_JBICTE010000048.1:0-7917 GCF_043197485.1 Micromonospora sp. NPDC049102
AGAAGGGTGTTGAGGTCGGTCGTCACAAAACTGATCCTCAACACCCTTCGTCTATCTCCACCACCCAGGGTCGTTAGGACTTACTCGTCTAGTGCACGGCGACGGCCAGGTCCGCATCGACCGCGCCGAGGGTGGCGCGAGGCACGACCAGGATCATGACCGCCAGCGCCGCGGCCATGCCGCCCGCGATGACGAGCGCCATCGGTACGCTGCCCGTCCCGAACAGGCCGGCCAGGGGCGCCGACAGCGCGCCGACGCCGAACTGGACGGCACCGAGCAGTGCCGCTGCTGTGCCGGCGGCCTCGCTGTGCCGGCTCATGGCCAGCGCCGGCGCGTTCGGCAGGGCCAGACCCGCGGCGGCCAGCACCAGCCACAGGGACGCGAGCAGCGTGCCCAGACCACCGAGACCGGTGGCCGCGAACAGCACCAGCAGCAGACCGGCGGTCGTCCCCATGACCAGGGCGCCGACGAGGATCTGCTGTGGGGTGTAGCGCCGCAGCAGGCGGACGTTGAACTGGGTGGCCCCGATCAGGCCCACGGCCCCGGCACCGAAGGCCAGGCCGAACTGCTGCTCGTCGAGGCCGTACTGGTCCTGCAGGACGAAGGACGACCCGGCGACGTACGCGAACAGCGACGCCATGGCCAGCCCGGCGACCAGCACCAGACCGACGAACGCCCGGTCGTTGACCAGCCCCCGGTAGTCACGCAGGGTCGCCGCCACCCCGCCGTGCCGACGGCGCGACACGTCCAGGGTCTCCGGCAGCTTCAACGCCGCCACGACGATCAGCGCCGCGCCCAGCACGGCCAACGCCGCGAACACGCCCCGCCACTCGGTCCAGCGCAGCAGGCCACTGCCCAGCGTCGGCGCGAGGACCGGCGCCAGCCCCATGACCAGCATCAACCGGGAGAAGATCCGCGCGAACGACGCGCCGCTGAACAGGTCCCGGACGACGGCGGTGGCGACCACGGTGGCGGCGGCGACGCCCAGGCCCTGCAGGACACGCAGTACGCCGAGCACGGCGATGTTGGGGGCGAAGACGCACAGCACCGAGGCCACGATGTGCGTGGCCAGTCCGGCGAGCAGCGGCAGGCGTCGCCCGACCACGTCGGAGACCGGCCCGATCAGCAACTGGCCCAGCGCGAGGCCCAGCAGTGTGCCGGTCAGCGTCAACTGCACGGCCGTCTCGGTGGTCTGCAGGCCGGTGGTGATGGCGGGCAGCGCCGGCAGATACATGTCGATGGTCAGCGGACCGATGGCGATCAACGCGCCCAGCACGAGCACGAGCTGCATCCGCTGGCGGTTGGTCATCAGGTCGCCGGGCAGCGCGTCCTGCTCGGGGGCGGTCTTTTCCATCTTGATCTCTCTCCGGTGCTGACGCGCCGTCATCGAGAGATTGACGAGGCGGGGTGGGCTGACTTCCTCGCCCTGCAACGTCACGGAGGTGGATCAAGATTCCCGCGCTGGCGTCGGTGTCCTCGGCCCACGTTCCCGGGAAGCAGGCCCGGCCAATTCGACCGCGGCAGGCCCGTGATGCGTCGGTGCAATGACTTGCAGAATAGTGGACAGGCTCTTTATGAATTTTTCCTCTCAGTCGGCAATCATGCCCGCGACCAGCATGAACAACATATTCGACACCCCTCCCCGGACAGCGGCGGCGGAGTGACCAGAATGACAGTTCCGACGACACCGATCGTGAGCTGTTTAAGCTCCCTCCCGGCGTGCGGCATAAACCTCCACGCTCCCCGAATACCCATTGTCGCGTGGCGGGTACCGAGGCCACGCTTTGACGAAACGGAATGCAGTCATGAGTGAACCCCCCGTGACAGCCGAGCCGCCAGGCGACGCGCCACCGCCGCGCGCAGCGACCGATCGCAGCCCCTGGAACTGGCTCCTGATCCTCCCGATCGTGGTGCCGCTGACCCCCGCGCTGTTCAACATGGACTCGCCGCGCCTGTTCGGCTTCCCCGCCTACTACTGGGTGCAACTGGCCTTCATCGTGCTCGGCGTGGCCACGACCAGCGTGGTCTACCGGATGACCAAGGACCGGGCGGTGAGTTCGTGATGTGGCGGGACCACCTGACTGAGATCATCGTCTTCACGGTGCTGTTCCTGCTGGTCAGCGCGATGGGCTTCCTCGCGGCGCGGTGGCGGGCACCGAAGGACATGGCGCACCTCGACGAGTGGGGCCTGGGAGGTCGCACCTTCGGCGGCTGGATCACCTGGTTCCTCGTCGGCGGCGACGTCTACACGGCCTACACCTTCGTGGCGGTTCCGGCACTGATATTCGGGGCCGGGGCGGCCGGTTTCTTCGCCGTGCCGTACACGATCATCGTCTACCCGATGGTCTTCCTGGTACTGCTCCGACTCTGGTCGGTGTCGCGCCAGCACGGCTTCGTGACGCCCGCGGACTTCGTCCGGACCCGCTTCGGCTCACCGACGCTGGCGTTGATCATCGCGATCACCGGTATCGCCGCGACAATGCCGTACATCGCCCTGCAACTGGTCGGCATCGAGGCGGTCCTCAAGACGATGGGGGTCACCGGGGACAGCACCATCGCCCGGCACCTGCCGATCATCATCGCGTTCGCCATCCTCGCCGCGTACACCTACCAGTCCGGGCTGCGTGCGCCGGCGCTGATCGCGTTCGTCAAGGACAGCCTGATCTACATCGTGATCCTGGTGGCGGTGATCTACGTGCCGTACAAGCTGGGCGGTTGGGGCGAGATCTTCGACGCGGCGGACGCGAAGTTCAAGGCGACGCCCGCACCGGGTGACGGCATCCTGCTGAACCAGAACAACCAACTCCAGTACGTGACGCTGGCGCTGGGCTCGGCACTCGCGCTCTTCCTGTACCCGCACACCCAGACGGGCGTCCTGGCCAGCCGCAGCCGTGCCGTGATCAAGCGGAACATGTCGGCGCTGCCCGCGTACACCCTGCTGCTCGGACTCATCGCGCTGCTCGGCTACATGGCCATCGCAGCCGGGGTGAAGCCGCTGCCCGGCGCGAAGGAGGGCACGGTCGACAGCAACACGGTCGTACCGCTGCTGTTCGACCACACCTTCCCGGGCTGGTTCGCCGGAGTCGCGTACGCCGCGATCGGCATCGGCGCGCTGGTGCCGGCGGCGATCATGTCGATCGCGGCGGCGAACCTGTTCACCCGCAACATCTACAAGGAGTACCTGAAGAAGGACGCCTCGGCGGCACAGGAGGCGAAGGTCTCCAAGGTCGCCTCGCTGGTGGTGAAGGTCGGCGCGGTGGCCTGCATCGTGTTCCTCGACCCGCAGTTCTCGATCGACCTTCAGCTCATCGGCGGCGTGATCATCCTGCAGACGCTGCCGGCCGTGGCTCTGGGCCTCTACACCCGCTGGTTCCACCGGGGCGCGCTCATCGCCGGCTGGGTGGCCGGCATGGGGCTGGGCGTCTGGATGCTCTACCAGATCGCGAACCCGGCGACGAAGCGCGCGCACTTCGGTGGGTCCGCTTTCCCGCTGGAGAAGTTCGGCTTCGACACCCCGAAGACGATCTACGTCGGTATCGTCGCCGTACTGGTCAACCTGGTGGTCGCGGCGCTGGCGACCCTCGCGCTGAAGGCCGGCCGGGTGCCCGACGGCACGGACGGCACCAGTCCCGGCGACTACTTCGTCGACGAGGGCGACGAGAAGCTGGCCCCGAGGACGCGCCAGAACGGCGACGAGGTGGCCGTCGAGCCCGTACCGCAGGTCTGAGCACCGACGGGGTACCCGTGAAACCGCTCCCGGGTACCCCGTCGCCATCGGGCAGATTCACCCTCGACGGTGGACGGTGGCATTGGCCGATACCCTCGGCTTGATTCCTGCAACCCTGGTTGGGGGCCGCCCTCATGCGCATTCTCATGCCACTGCCCGACAACGACTTCGACGTGACGGAAGTCGCCGTGCCGTGGCAGGTTCTGACCGCTGCCGGGCACCAGATCCAATTCGCGACCGAAGCCACCGGGGTAGTCCCGGCCGCCGATCCGCGACTGCTCACCGGCGTGATTCTGGGCCGACTCGGCGCGGCCGACGAACCGAAACACTTCTACCATCAGCTCGTCCAGAGCCCCGATTTCCGGAACACGGTGGCCTGGGCCGACCTGAACCCGGCCGACTACGACGGGCTCATCCTGCCCGGCGGCCACGCCCCCGGCATGCGGCAATATCTGGGCTCCGAGATTCTGGCGGACAAAGTCGCCCAGTTCTGGGCGCTCGGCCGCCCGGTCGGGGCGATCTGCCATGGCGTACTGGTCCTGGCCCGGACGACAGACCTGGCAACCGGACGGAGTGTCCTGGCGGACCGACGTACGACCTGCCTGCTGAAATATCAGGAGCGCGCCGCATATCTCCTGACCGCGTGGAAACTCGGACGTTACTACCGCACCTACCCCGCATATGTCGAAGACGAGGTACGGGCCGCGCTGAACTCGCCTGGGCAGCTCGAACGTGGACAACGGGTCCTCAACCGGCGCGGTACGGCCACCGATGACACCCCCGCCTTCGTCGTGCAGGACGGCAACTACGTTTCTGCACGGTGGCCCGGCGACGCCTACCTGTTCGCGAGAACCTTCTGCGAGCTTCTCGACGGCAGCCCGGTGCGCGGGAACCGGTAGGCCCCCATCAGCTCGGAGCTGCGGGGGCAGGCCGCGGTCAATCCTTCAGGAGCTGCCTCGCCATGACGATCCGCTGCACCTGGTTCGTTCCCTCGTAGATCTGGGTGAACAACGAGGACATGGCCTCTGAGCTGCGAAAACTGTGCCATCCGGCGCGCTCCCCAGGATTTCCCCAGAGCCCGCATAGGTCCGTCGTGCAGAAATTCGCTCACCATGCGCTACCTAGCGCCTTCTCAACGACCAGCAAGGTGCAACACCGACCGAAACTGGTTTGAGTCCCCGAGCGAAACTGCGCCGCCTACGGGGGCGACCAACCCGCACGGGCCACTACGCAGCGTTACAACGGTTGGAGCCCGACCCCAACCTGCATCACGCCTTTGTCAGATGCCGGCCAGGGCTGCTGCGCCTGGTCCGAGAACCGGGCGCAGCGCTCTTCCTCGCTGTGTGCTCGGCCTCTTCGAGCTGGAATTGCGATCCTCGCCCGGCCCAGGGACCGGGCGCAGTCGTAGCCCTGCGCCATACCCACCTCGGGCCCCACGGGCGTTGCGATCCTCGCCCGGCCCGGGGACCGGACGCATCTGTGTGCGATTTCGTGCAGCACGATGCCGGCCCGCTTGTTGCGATCCTCGCCCGGTCCGGGGACCGGGCGCAGCGCCTTGTCAGCGTCGTGCTCGTCGTGGTTGCGATCCTCGCCCGGTCCGAGAACCAGGCGCACCGTCACCGCTACCGGCCTCCACGTCCCCTACGACAACACGTTGCGATCCTCGCCCGGTCCGAGAACCGGGCGCAGCCACCACCGCGCGATGACCGACGACGAGCGCGCAATTGAGTTGCGATCCTCGCCCGTTCCGAGAATTGGGCGCAGCGTTTCGCCACTCGATAGGCCGTAAGCCAAGCCTCCTCGCGATCCTCGCCCGGTCTGGGGGCCGGGCGCACCTGCTCGGCAACGGCTCAGGGTTCGAGTCCCCTGGCTGGTTGCGATCCTCGCCCGGTCCGAGAACCGGGCGCAGCGTCCGCTGTCTCGGCACTCAGGTTACGGCGGGCACGATTTGCGATCCCCGCCCGGTCCGAGAACCGGGCGCACCTAGCCGCCAGGTGGCGCATGGTGGGCGACAGGAGCGGTGTTGCGATCCTCGCCCGGTCCGGGGACCGGGCGCAGCCCTCGCCAGCGGCACTGAGTGCCCTGGTCACGGCCCGGTTGCGATCCTCGCCCGGTCCGGGGACCGGCCGCAGCCCCGGGCGGCCGGGCAGATGATCCGCAACGGGCTCGCGTTGCGATCCTCGCCCGGTCCGGGGAGCGGGCGCAGCCAGCGCGCCCAGTAATAGCCCTCGGTCCTGTAGCGGTTGCGATCCTCGCCCGGTCCGGGGACCGGGCGCAGCGCTGGCCCGGCGACCTCGCCACCCGGCACACCGTCCACGTTGCGATCCTCGCCCGGTCCGGGGACCGGGCGCAGCGCGGGCACCAGCCTCGCCGACGTGGTGGCGCAGTGGTTGCGATCCTCGCCCGGTCCGGGGACCGGGCGCAGCAGCCATGGTGGCGATCAGCGGCGGTGGGAAGAACTGGTTGCGATCCTCGCCCGGTCCGGGGACCGGGCGCAGCCACATGCCCCGTCGTCGGGCGGGTGAACAAGGCGAGGTTGCGATCCTCGCCCGGTCCGGGGACCGGGGGCAGCTGGCGACCGGCTCCTCGGCGTCGACGAGCTCCAGGCCCGCGTTGCGATCCTCGCCCGGTCCGGGGACCGGGCGCAGCTGGCGACCGGCTCAGCCGCTCACGCGGCGCACAACCGGTTGCGATCCTCGCCCGGTCCGGGGACCGGGCGCAGCCTCCACCTGCCAGGGGTCGAGCCGGTTGACCGCCGAGATGTTGCGATCCTCGCCCGGTCCGGGGACCGGGCGCAGCCCCTGGTTGTACTCCTCGGACGACTTCGGGTCGGCCTGGTTGCGATCCTCGCCCGGTCCGGGGACCGGGCGCAGCTCGGCGGCGTCGGGGTCCAGCTCGGCGACCGAGCTGAGGTTGCGATCCTCACCCGGTCCGGGGACCGGGCGCAGCCCTCCCACCTGTGGCATATCCACATGTCGATTCACCGGTTGCGATCCTCGCCCGGTCCGGGGACCGGGCGCAGCTGTGGAAGGTCGCTACCGGCTCGCTGGACCTGAGCAAGTTGCGATCCTCGCCCGGTCCGGGGACCGGGCGCAGCTCGTGCTCGCCGGCACGACCGCCGTCAACCAGGTCTGGTTGCGATCCTCGCCCGGTCCGGGGACCGGGCGCAGCCAAAGCCAGCACGTTACCGAACCGCTGCCCATGATCGGTTGCGATCCTCGCCTTGTCCGGGGACCGGGCGCAGCCCTCGACCCGGTCGCGGCGTGGGCGCAGACGCGCCGCGCGTTGCGATCCTCGCCCGGTCCGGGGACCGGGCGCAGCACGATCGGGACCAGCGAGGTCGCCGCCGCGTCCAGGGGTTGCGATCCTCGCCCGGTCCGGGGACCGGGCGCAGCCCCGCACCCGAGGGCCGACACCGGGCACGTCGGGCGCGTTGCGATCCTCGCCCGGTCCGGGGACCGGGCGCAGCTCTGCCCGGCTGGCCACCGTCGAGCTCGCCCTGGTCGAGTTGCGATCCTCGCCCGGTCCGGGGACCGGGCGCAGCACTCGCTACAACCTGCGGCCCAACGGCGATCAGGCCTCGTTGCGATCCTCGCCCGGTCCGGGGACCGGGCGCAGCCGCCACCCTTGCCGAAGAGCCCGCCGACCTTCAGAAGGTTGCGATCCTCGCCCGGTCCGGGGACCGGGCGCAGCTGCGCATGGCAGCCACCGAGGTCGAGCAGGCGTTGGAGTTGCGATCCTCGCCCGGTCCGGGGACCGGGCGCAGCCCGCGCCGAAGGTGACCGCGTGGGGAATCGCGGACGGCGTTGCGATCCTCGCCCGGTCCGGGGACCGGGCGCAGCTCTTCTCCCTCTGGTCCTCCTAAAACCTGGTCCTTCTGTTGCGATCCTCGCCCGGTCCGGGGACCGGGCGCAGCGACAGGCCGTGATGGCAGCCGGTGGTGAGGTACCGGGTTGCGATCCTCGCCCGGTCCGGGGACCGGGCGCAGCTGTGGCAACGCCATCGCGCAGCCGCCCACCGGCCGGTTGCGATCCTCGCCCGGTCCGGGGACCGGGCGCAGCTAGGGCCGGCTGGAAAGTGTGTCGGGTCGACCCTCCCGTTGCGATCCTCGCCCGGTCCGGGGACCGGGCGCAGCGGCGTGCGCGATCAGCCGGGTCACGTTGGGGACACCGAGTTGCGATCCTCGCCCG